>NZ_JBIDCI010000005.1:0-479123 GCF_043204535.1 Streptomyces sp. NPDC047853
CCCACGGCAGGGCCCAGGGCAGCCGCAACAGCTCCGCACACCGCGATCCCACCCGGCCCCGCACCCGTCACGGCCGCCCCAACCTCGGCTACAGCTACCTGCACACCGCCGTCGACGACCACTCCCGCCTCGCCTACAGCGAGATCCACGCGGACGAGAAGAAGGGAACCGCCACGGGCTTCTGGCGGCGGGCCCACGCCTACTTCGCCCGGGCCGGGATCACCGTCGAGCGGGTGCTGACCGACAACGGCTCCTGCTACCGCTCACGCGACTGGCGCGACGAGCTGACCCGGACCGGGATCACGCACAAGCGCACCCGGCCCTACCGGCCCCAGACGAACGGCAAGGTCGAACGCTTCAACCGCACCCTGCTGGACGAGTGGGCCTACGCCCGCCCCTACCGGTCAGAAGCCGAGCGCAGGGAAGCGTTCCCGCAGTGGCTGCACACCTACAATCACCACCGCGGACACACCGCGCTGAAAGGCCAACCACCCGCCAGCCGCGTCCCCAACCTCACGGGTCAGTACACCTAGCCCAGCGCCGCCACCCTGTCCCGGTAGCCCCGCACGGGCGCCGCGTCCCGGTACGGCTCCAGGCGCCGTTCGAAGTCGCGGACGTACTCCGCCGCCCGGACCGACCGCATCTCGGCCGCCTGGCCGGCCGCCTCGGCGGCCAGCTGGCAGGCCTGGTCCAGCTCCCCGAGCCCGAGGCGGGCGGTGGCCAGCACCACCCGGCAGAAGAGCCGGCTGCGGGCGTAGACGGGGGCGCGCAGGAGCAGTGAGCGCTCCGCGTACTGGGCGGCGGCGCGGAACTGCTGGAGGTCGCGGTGGCAGTGCCCGAACTCGTCGGCGAGCTGCGCCTCGTCGAAGAAGCGCGCCCAGTGCGGCACCTCGTCCCCGGGCCGGGCGGCCTCCAGGGCGCGCTCGGCCCTCACCAGTGAGGCGGTGCACGCCCGCACCTCGCCGAGCACCCCGTGCGCCCGCGCCTCGGCCGCGTGCAGCAGCGTCTGCACCACGGGCGGCGCGGAGGTCCCCACGCCCTGCTGCGCCACCCTGGCCAGTTGGACCGCCTCGCGCCCGTGCCCCAGGTAGACGGCCTGGCGGCTCATGGTGACCAGCACGTAGGAGCCGTACGCCCGGTCCCCCGCCGCCTGCGCGAGCCGCAGCGCCTGGACGAAGTAGCGCTGGGCGAGGCCGTGCGCGGCGATGTCGTACGACGTCCAGCCCGCGAGCCGGGTCAGGTCGGCGGCGGCCGAGAACAGCCGCCGCCCGGTCTGCTCCCCGTAGGTGCCGCGCAGCATCGGCTCCAGCTCGTGCTCCAGGTAGCGCACCAGGGCCTGGCGGGCGTGTCCGCCGCCGTACCGGTCGTCCAGGCTGCGGAACAGCTCGCCGACCGAGCGCAGCGCGGCGAGGTCGCCGCCGGTGACCTTCTGGCCGGGGCCGCGCTCGGCCGGGGCCCGCCGGCGGTCCGGGTCGAGCGGGACAGGCCCCCTGGGCACCGCCGGACGGCCCTGCGCGGGGATCCGGACGGGCACCTCGACGCGGGCCACCTTCTCGTCGGCGCGGCCGATCAGCCAGTCCCTGCTGGGCACGACGAGGCCCGCCGGCGTGAAGGCGATCTTGCGCAGCTCGGCGTGGCTGCCGGAGTCCTTGCGCCACAGCCCCGCGACGATGTCGACGGCCTCGTCCGGGGTGGCGGCGAACTCCAGCCCCGCGTAGACGGGCGCGCAGGCGTCCAGACCGAGGTCCTGGGCGCTGAGGCGGCGGCCGAGGCGCCGGGTGAAGACCTCGGCGATCAGGGCCGGGGTGGTACCGCGGGGCTGCTGGCCGCGCAGCCACCGGGTGACGGACGTCTTGTCGTATCTCAGGTCCAGGCCGTGTTCGAGTCCGAGCTGGTCGACGCGACGCGCGAGACCCGCGTTCGAGAACCCCGCTTCGGCGATGAGCGCGGCGAGCTGGCGGTTGGGGGTGCGCTGCGCGGGTCGTTCCGTCATGGTGCGGTGCGGTCTCCTGCCTTCCGGGCCGTTCGATGTGCCCGGAGCGCCTGTGAGCAGCCCTTATGGCCTCGTGAACGGCGTGAATGTAGCGGAGAGTAAGCGCCCGATCGCACACTTCGACCGGCATTCATCCGATCGTGTGAGGAACGCCCGCTCGGCTGACGGGACCCGGACGGTCGTACAGTGGCGTGGGCACCCTTCGTGCCTTACGACCTTCCAGGGAGGCACTTGCCGTGAGTGAGCTGCGGTTCGTCCGCATGGGGTTCGGTGCCGAGCGCGTCGAGTACCAGGAGGCGTGGGACGAGCAGCGCCGGGTGCACGCGGCGCGGTTCGCCGACGAGGTCCCCGACACGGTGCTGCTCCTCGAACACCCGCCGGTGTACACCGCCGGCCGGCGCACCGCGGACAGCGAGCGCCCGCTGGACGGGACGCCCGTGATCGACGTGGACCGCGGCGGGAAGATCACCTGGCACGGTCCGGGTCAGCTGGTGGGGTACCCGATCCAGAAGCTCCCGCGCCCGGTGGACGTGGTGGCGCACGTGCGGCGGCTGGAGGAGGCCCTGATCCGCACCTGCGCGGAGTTCGGCCTCGGGACCACCCGCATCGAGGGCCGCAGCGGGGTCTGGGTCCTCGGCGACCCGGTCGAGCGGCGCCCGGCGCTCGGCGGTCTGTCCCTGGACTTCGACCCCCGGCTGGCCGACGAGGAGTTCGACCCCCGGCTGAACGGGCCCGAGTACGCCCCGTCCAACGCGGGCCAGCGCCGCGAGGACCGCAAGATCGCGGCGATCGGCATCCGGGTGGCCAAGGGCGTCACCATGCACGGCTTCGCGCTGAACGTGAACCCGGACAACAAGTGGTTCGACCGCATCATCCCGTGCGGCATCCGCGACGCCGGCGTCGCCTCCCTGGCGAACGAGCTCGGGCGGGACGTGACCATCGAGGAGGTGCTGCCGGTGATCGAGCGCCACCTGCGCGACGTCCTGGAGAACGCGGACCTGAGGCCGCGGGAGATCGAGAAGGCCCCCGCGGCCTGACCGCGGGCATAAACCCGGCCCGTCCGGCGTTTGACGACGAGGCCGATCAAGCCGACGGCGGGGGTCCGGGGGCGGCAGCCCCCAGCAGGGCCAGCACTCTCGCGGGCCACCAAATCAACGGGCGTACCCTGGGTCACGCCGAAGAATCAAACGCTAGGGAGCCGGTCGTGTCCGCAGTCGCACCCGACGGACGCAAGATGCTGCGCCTGGAGGTCCGCAACAGCCAGACCCCCATCGAGCGCAAGCCCGAGTGGATCAAGACCCGGGCGAAAATGGGCCCCGAGTACACGAAGATGCAGAACCTCGTGAAGAGCGAGGGCCTGCACACGGTCTGCCAGGAAGCCGGCTGTCCGAACATCTACGAGTGCTGGGAGGACCGCGAGGCGACCTTCCTCATCGGCGGCGACCAGTGCACGCGGCGCTGCGACTTCTGCCAGATCGACACCGGCAAGCCCGAGGCGCTCGACCGCGACGAGCCGCGGCGGGTCGGCGAGTCCGTGGTCACCATGGACCTGAACTACGCCACCATCACGGGCGTCGCCCGCGACGACCTTCCCGACGGCGGCGCCTGGCTGTACGCCGAGACGGTGCGCCAGATCCACCAGCAGACGGCGGAGCGCGAGGCCGGCCGCACCAAGGTCGAGCTGCTCGCCCCCGACTTCAACGCGGTGCCCGAGCTGCTCGAGGAGGTCTTCGCCTCCCGCCCCGAGGTCTTCGCGCACAACGTCGAGACCGTCCCCCGCATCTTCAAGCGCATCCGCCCCGGCTTCCGCTACGAGCGCTCCCTGAAGGTCATCACCGACGCCCGCGACTACGGCCTGGTCACCAAGTCCAACCTGATCCTCGGCATGGGCGAGACCCGTGAGGAGATCAGCGAGGCGCTGAAGCAGCTGCACGAGGCCGGCTGCGAACTGATCACCATCACGCAGTACCTGCGCCCGTCCGTGCGCCACCACCCCGTGGAGCGCTGGGTGAAGCCGCAGGAGTTCGTGGAGCTGAAGGAGGAGGCCGAGCAGATCGGCTTCTCCGGCGTCATGTCCGGCCCGCTGGTCCGCTCCTCCTACCGCGCGGGGCGGCTCTACCAGATGGCCATGGAGCAGCGTCAGGGCGCCGCGGCCTGACAGGGGCGCGCACCCGGCGTGTGAATTCACGCACAAGGACCTACCGGCCAGTAGTGGCCGTGACGCCGCGGTCCCGACCGTCCTCGCAGTTGAGGACACCGGTCGGGGCCGCGCCGCCGTGGCACCCGCGGGCATCGCGTCTTCATGTCCGTTTGACCGGCGGGTCACGCCCTGGTAACACCAATCAGTGACCCTGGAATCACACCACGTACACCCGTCTCCGTGCCCGGAGCCGTACCGAGGGGGGACCTCCACGATGCAGGCCGCGCCCGTTCGCGCCACCGCCATCCCGTCGTTCACCACCGCCCTGCGGGCCGTCGAGTCACTGCTGATGAGCAGCGGCCAGCGCACCGCGCGGCGCAACGCCTGGACCTCCGTGCTGGAGGACCGCCGCCGCGCCAAGGACCGGATCGAGACGGAGCGCGTGCTCGGCCAGACCGTCTCCGGCCGCTCCTGACCCCGGCCCCCTCGCCGTCCCGCCCGCCCGTGCCGGGCACTGCCGTCGTCGGCGCTTTCGGGGGCACGTAGACTTCGTGCCATGGCGAGGAAGGAACCTGCAGCGGACGCTGCGAATCCCGGGCGACTGAAGCAGATCGCTCTGACCTACAAGATGACCCGCAAGGCCGACAAGAAGATCGGTCTTGTGCTCGCGGGTGTCGGCATCGTCGTCTTCGGTGTCCTCCTCGCGATCGGTTTCCTGATCGGTCACCCCATCTATCTCGGCATCCTGGGCGTGCTGCTCGCCTTCCTCGCGACGGCGATCGTCTTCGGACGCCGGGCCGAGCGGGCGGCCTTCGGTCAGATGGAGGGACAGCCCGGCGCCGCGGCGGCCGTGCTGGACAACATCGGCCGGGGCTGGACGACGACCCCCGCGGTGGCGATGAACCGCAACCAGGACGTCGTGCACCGCGCGGTCGGCAAGGCCGGCATCGTGCTGGTGGCCGAGGGCAACCCGAACCGGGTGAAGACCCTGCTCGCGGCGGAGAAGCGGAAGATGAACCGCATCGTCGCCGACGTGCCCGTGCACGACCTGGTCGTGGGCACCGGCGAGGGTCAGGTCGAGCTGAAGAAGCTGCGTACGACCATGCTGAAGCTCCCCCGCGTCCTGTCCGGCCCGCAGGTCACCGTGACCAACGACCGGCTGCGCGCCCTGGGCGACCTGATGAGCAACATGCCGCTGCCCAAGGGCCCGATGCCGAAGGGCATGCGCATGCCCAAGGGGGGCAACCCCAGGGGTCGCTGACCCTAGGCACCTCGCAGGACGACTCCGCGACGCCGGTACGGCGATGGGGGCGACCGGATCACTCCGGTCGCCCCCATCGCCGTACCGCACGCGCGGGGCCGTTCCATGACCTCACGGACCTCGCGGCGCCCGCGTCAGATCCGGATTTCCACGGTGCGCGCCAGCCGGTCGTGCAGGCCCCGGCCGTCGCGGTCCCAGATCAGCGCCGGCAGGGCGAGGCACAGCAGCACCGAGCGCAGCAGGGCGCGCACGGGGCTCGGGCGGCCCGTGGCGAGGTCGACCACGCGCAGGCCGAGCAGGCGCTTGCCCGGGGTGTAGCCGACCGTGCCGACGGTCAGCACGCTCAGCACGAAGAAGATCAGCAGGGCCCAGTTGCCGGTCACCTGGTCGTAGCCGTCCGTGATCAGGCCGTATGCGATCAGGAGGCACAGACCCCAGTCGACGGCCATGGCGCCGATCCGCCGGCCCGGGCGGGCGATCGACCCCGGCCCCTCCTCCGGCAGACCGAGCTGCTCGCCCCGGTACCCGAGGTCCGCGCCGGCCTCCTCGATGGCCGCGCGCGGCCCGGAAAGCCACGATCCGATTGCTTGCCTGTTGTCCACCCGTCCACGGTACTGCGCCCGCATATGACCTCCGGACGGAGGGGGCGTGAAGGAGGCGCCGAGGGGCAGACGGCGGGGTGTGCCGGGCGCGGAGGAGGCCTAGGCTGGAACGGAGCCGGTTAACTTCTGCGAAACAAATGGGTCACGCCCGAGAAATCACCCGTCCCTAGGGTCGAGGAAGCGTGTGCCACCCGCACTGGCCGCACGAACGATCTACCACCCCGGCGGGACGGTCGGGAGTAGGAGGAGCTGGATGTTCCAGAACGCCGACGACGCCAAGAAGTACATCGCCGACGAAGACGTCAAGTTCGTCGACGTCCGGTTCTGCGACCTGCCGGGCGTCATGCAGCACTTCACGTTGCCCGCCGCGGCGTTCGACCCCGACGACGAGCAGGCCTTCGACGGCTCCTCGATCCGCGGCTTCCAGGCCATCCACGAGTCGGACATGTCCCTGCGCCCCGACCTGTCGACCGCGCGCATCGACCCGTTCCGCCGGGACAAGACCCTCAACATCAACTTCTTCATCCACGACCCGATCACGGGCGAGCAGTACTCCCGCGACCCGCGGAACGTGGCGAAGAAGGCGGAGGCCTACCTCGCCTCCACGGGCATCGCCGACACGGCGTTCTTCGGTCCGGAGGCGGAGTTCTACGTCTTCGACTCCGTCCGCTTCGCCACCAGCGCGAACGAGTCCTTCTACCACATCGACTCCGAGGCCGGCGCCTGGAACACCGGTGCGCTGGAGGACAACCGCGGTTACAAGGTCCGCTACAAGGGCGGCTACTTCCCGGTCCCGCCGGTCGACCACTTCGCCGACCTGCGCGCCGAGATCTCCCTGGAGCTGGAGCGGTCCGGCCTCCAGGTCGAGCGCCAGCACCACGAGGTGGGCACGGCCGGCCAGGCGGAGATCAACTACAAGTTCAACACGCTGCTCGCCGCGGCCGACGACCTCCAGCTCTTCAAGTACATCGTGAAGAACGTGGCGTGGAAGAACGGCAAGACGGCGACCTTCATGCCGAAGCCGATCTTCGGCGACAACGGCTCGGGCATGCACGTCCACCAGTCGCTGTGGTCGGGCGGCGAGCCCCTCTTCTACGACGAGCAGGGCTACGCCGGCCTGTCGGACACCGCGCGCTACTACATCGGCGGCATCCTCAAGCACGCCCCGTCGCTGCTGGCCTTCACCAACCCGACGGTGAACTCCTACCACCGCCTGGTGCCGGGCTTCGAGGCGCCGGTGAACCTGGTCTACTCGCAGCGCAACCGCTCGGCCGCGATGCGCATCCCGATCACGGGCTCGAACCCGAAGGCCAAGCGCGTCGAGTTCCGCGCGCCGGACGCCTCCGGCAACCCGTACCTGGCCTTCTCGGCCCTGCTGCTGGCGGGCCTGGACGGCATCAAGAACAAGATCGAGCCGGCCGAGCCGATCGACAAGGACCTCTACGAGCTGGCTCCCGAGGAGCACGCCAACGTGGCGCAGGTCCCGACCTCGCTCGGCGCGGTCCTGGACCGCCTGGAGGCCGACCACGAGTTCCTCCTCCAGGGCGACGTGTTCACCCCGGACCTGATCGAGACGTGGATCGACTTCAAGCGGGCGAACGAGATCGCCCCGCTCCAGCTGCGTCCGCACCCGCACGAGTTCGAGATGTACTTCGACGTGTGATCGACGCCCGGCCCGTCCGGACCGTCCGGCGCCCCCGTCCCCTGTCCGTCAGGGGGCGGGGGCGCCGTCGTCGGCCGGAAACCGCCCCTGGCGGAACCCGGCCCGGGATCATGGATACTGACACGGTTGTTCGAGTCAGGGGACGGGGAGAGGGATCGGACATGCCCGAACGGGACGACGAGGAGCGCGAGTTCGACCTGCGGTGGGCGGACGGCGCCGAGCACAAGGAGCCTTCCGCACGCGCCCGGATGCTCGCCGCGCGCTGGAAGGAGAACCCGCCCGGACCGGTCCCCTTCCGCGCCGATCCCGAGCACGTGGGCCGCTCCGGACGCCGGTCGTCGTGGGTGTCGACCGTCGTGGTGCTGGGCTGTGTGGCGGCGGTGATCGTCCTGCTGGGGTACGTCGACTTCCGGGCGCCCTACTAGGGGGTGCCGGACACCGCGTGGGACGCGGCGGTGTCCGGCGTGAGCTCAGCGCGAGTACCGCATCAGCGCCCGCACCATGTGGCACGTCGTGTCCGACGGCGGGTGGACGCCGATGGTCTGCGCGGCGCTCCTTATCCTCTCGTTGCGCGCCTGGGTCGGCAGGTAGACGCCGGAGTCGAGCAGGGCGATGGCCAGCCGCATCGCCTTGAGCCGGCGGTTGTGCGAGACGTACCACTCGCGGGGGCGGCCCGCCGGCAGCGGACGCTTCTCCACGGGTTCGTACGGCAGGTCGAGCAGGACGGGCCGCTTGGCGGTGGACTGGGTGGGCAACGGCTTCGGCTTCAGTGCGGCAGCGGGCACGGGCATCCTCCTGTCGCGGTCAGGGCGCCGTCCGGACCACCCGGCGACACCCTCGAACACTGCTTCAATTTTACCGCCCCCCACTGACAAAAGCCCCTGGCCACAAGGGCTTTCGGGGTCGCTGTGGCACACGGGGCGAACGGGTTCCCGCGCCCCCGGGCTACGGTGTGCGGCATGGAGATCTGGATCAACCCGGCCTGTTCCAAGTGCCGCAGCGCGATCGGCCTGCTGGACGCCGAGGGCGCCGACTACACGGTCCGCCGCTACCTGGAGGACGTACCGAGCGAGGACGAGATCCGCGAGGTGCTCACCCGCCTCGGGCTCGAACCGTGGGACATCACCCGCACCCAGGAGGCCGCCGCCAAGGATCTGGGCCTGAAGGACTGGCCCCGCGACGAGGCGTCCCGCCCCCGCTGGGTCGCCGCGCTCGCCGCACACCCGAAGCTGATCCAGCGTCCGATCATCACGGCGGACGACGGGACGGCCGTCGTGGGCCGCACCGACGAGGCGGTCCGGGACGCCCTGTCCCGCTGACCCGTGGCTCGCCCCGGCGGGGAGGGGTGACTGTGACGCAGGTGTTCACGCGTACCGGGCCGGTCGCTGAGCAACTCCGTCCGATGTCCCGTACATAGCGGCGTACGCTCCCCCAGCTCTCAGGAGGCGCGCATGTCGCGCAGAAGAAGTCTCGGTACGAAGAAGAGGATCGCGTTGCTGCTCGGCGCGGCGACGGTGGCGGGTGGCGGGGCGTTCGTGGCGGCCACCGCCTCGAACGCCACCCAGCCCGCCCAGCACGCCCGGACGAAGTCCGCTCAGGACTCCTCCGTCTGCCAGGGCCTGGCCACCGCGCTCGGCAACAACCAGCGCTTCATCGAGGGCCAGCGGGCCGCTCCCGACGCGCAGTCCGAGGCCCGGATCGCCAACCGCGAGGCGGTCCTCGCGGAGATCGAGCGCAAGCAGGCGGCGTCCGGCTGCACGGTCGGGGAGTCGGCTCAGGACTCCCAGGCCGCGCAGCCGCCGCAGAACGGCGCGGAGGCGGGCCAGGACGCCGGGCAAGGCGCGGGCCAGGACGCCGGGCAGGAAGCGGGTCAGGCGGGAGGTGCCGCCCAGGCCGGTGAGCAGGTGTGCGCCGGCTCCACCGTCACCCTCTCCGGCGAGGGCGGCGCGCCCGCCGCGTCCAGCAACCAGTTCCCGGTGGGCACCAGGCTCAGGGTGACCAACCTGGACAACGCCAAGTCCACGACGGTGGAGGTCGCCTCCGCCTCGGGGAGCTGCGTCCTGCTCAACGACGCGGCCTTCGAGCAGGTCCGGGAGGAGGGCAAGTTCCTGATCCGGCGGGCGCTGATCGAGAAGGTGGCGTAAGCCTCGGACCCGGCCTCGGACCGGCCCAGGGGCGGTCCGGGTGCCGGGCCGGGCGCCGGGGCGGGTGCCGGGGCGGGTGCCGGTCCGGGTGCCGGGCCGGGTGCCGGGGCGTGAGATTCGCGCCACACCCTCGGCAGGTAACACGGGGTTCACATACGGGCAACGGACGGGAAATCGCCTGTTGGCACGCTGCACGGCAGCAGACGCGACGCCCCGGTCCGGCCCGGCGCCGCAGCACCCGCAAGTGCGCCCAGACCCACCCCGAAGGATGTGTCCCCGTGACCTTCAAGGCCGAGTACATCTGGATCGACGGCACCGAGCCGACGGCCAAGCTCCGTTCCAAGACGAAGATCATCACGGACGCCCCCGCGGGCCTGGACGCCCTGCCGATCTGGGGCTTCGACGGCTCCTCCACCAACCAGGCCGAGGGCAGCTCCTCGGACTGCGTGCTCAAGCCGGTCTTCTCCTGCCCCGACCCGATCCGCGGCGGCGACGACATCCTGGTGCTGTGCGAGGTCCTCGACACGGACATGACCCCGCACCCCAGCAACACCCGCGCCGCGCTGGCCGAGCTGGCCGAGCGGTTCGCCGCGCAGGAGCCGATCTTCGGCATCGAGCAGGAGTACACCTTCTTCAAGGGCGCCCGCCCGCTCGGCTTCCCCGAGGGCGGCTTCCCGGCCGCGCAGGGCGGCTACTACTGCGGCGTCGGCTCGGACGAGATCTTCGGCCGCGACGTCGTCGAGGCCCACCTGGAGAACTGCCTGAAGGCCGGTCTCGGCATCTCCGGCATCAACGCCGAGGTCATGCCCGGCCAGTGGGAGTTCCAGGTCGGCCCGCTGGCGCCGCTGGAGGTCTCCGACCAGCTGTGGGTCGCCCGCTGGCTGCTCTACCGCACCGCCGAGGACTTCGGCGTCTCCGCCACCCTCGACCCCAAGCCGGTCAAGGGCGACTGGAACGGCGCGGGCGCGCACACCAACTTCTCCACCAAGGCGATGCGCGAGTCCTACGACGCGATCATCACCGCCGCCGAGTCGCTCGGCGAGGGCTCCAAGCCGATGGACCACGTCAAGAACTACGGCGCCGGCATCGACGACCGCCTGACCGGCCTGCACGAGACCGCCCCGTGGAACGAGTACTCCTACGGCGTCTCCGACCGTGGCGCCTCGGTCCGCATCCCGTGGCAGGTCGAGAAGGACGGCAAGGGCTACATCGAGGACCGCCGTCCCAACGCCAACGTCGACCCGTACGTGGTGACCCGCCTGCTCGTCGACACCTGCTGCACCGCGCTGGACAAGGCCGGCCAGGTCTGACCCGGCCCCCACCCGCTCCGCAGGGCGCCCACCACGACGGTGGGCGCCCTTCGCGCTGCCCGCGCTGCCCGCGCGGCCCGGACGGCGCCCGGACGGCGGCCGGACGGCGGCGACTTCGCGCCGATCGGCGTCCACGCAGTGAGAGGAGACTCCTGCCGCGGGCCCGTGTCTGCTTCAATGGGCCCATGGCCAGCTTCCGGAAGCACGCAGTGACAGGTCGCCATGACCTCGAGCCCTTCTGGCCCTCCCGTCAGCACGACGACTTCGACCGGGTGTGTTGCCGCGCGACGATCGCGCCGGCCCGCTAGGAAGCCGTACCCCCACCGGGCGTACCCCCCAGGCCGTACACCACCGGGCTCGCACCCGGGGCGTACCCCCTGCGGGCCTTCCGCCGGCGCGCACGACGTACGTCCCCGCGACGCGCCCGATCACCGACTCGCGCCCGTCGCCCCACCCGACGAACCTCTCGCGCGAAAGAGCTGACGTCTCATGGCGACCACCCGTTCCCTGTCCACCGTCACCCTCGACTCCCCCGCCCCCGCCCTGCCCCCCTCCGTCGGCCACCGGCACGGACTGCGCGCCGTCGACCGGGACGAGACGGTGGACGTCACGGACTTCCTGCCGCCGGGCGCCACCTGGCTGCCCGCTCCCCCGCACACCCTGCCCTCGCTGCCGGGCCGCCCGCCGATGGTCGGCTACCTGGTGCTCGTCCCGGCCGACCAGCAGCCGCCGTTCCTGCCCGTCGGCGGCCTCGCGACGGCGGCGAGGGACACCGGGGAGGAGACCGGCGGGCAGGGCGGCGGACAGGGCGGCGACCCGCTCGTCCGGATCGACGCCGCGCGGCGCACGGCGGCCGTCGACGGCCGCGAACTCGACCTGACCTACCTGGAGTTCGAGCTGCTCGCCCACCTCGTCAGCCACCCCCACCGGGTGCACACCCGTGACCAGTTGGTCATGACCGTGTGGGGGTACGGCCACGTGGGCGACGGCCGCACCGTCGACGTGCACGTCGCGCGGCTGCGCCGGAAGCTCGGCGCCGAGCACCGGCGGACGATCCAGACGGTGCGGCGCGTCGGCTACAAGTACACGCCGCCCACGGGACGCTGAGTCTCTGCTGTCGGCAGACGGGCGTTCCCTTCGGTCCGGGCGCCGGGCACAGTGGCCCGCATGAGGCTACTGGTGCTGGGCGGTACGGAGTTCGTGGGGCGGGCCGTGGTGGAGGCGGCGCTCGGTCACGGCTGGGAGGTGACCGTCTTCCACCGCGGGCGGCACGCGCCACCGCCCGGTGTCCGGTCGCTGCACGGCGACCGCACCGCCCCCGACGGACTCACCGCCCTGGCCGACGGCACGTGGGACGCCGTCGTCGACACCTGGTCGGCGGCGCCCCGCGCGGTGCGGGACGCGGCGCGGCTGCTGCGGGGCCGCGCCTCCCGCTACGTGTACGTGTCGAGCTGCTCGGTGTACGCCTGGGCCCCGCCCGCCGGGTACACCGAGGAGGCCGCGCTCGTCGACGGCGCCTCGGCGGACGCGGAGCAGACCGACTACGCCCGGGACAAGCGGGGCGCCGAGCTGGCGGTCCTGGACGCCTTCGGCGCGGACCGCTCGGTGCTCGCCCGGTCCGGGTTGATCCTCGGCCCGTACGAGAACATCGGGCGGCTGCCCTGGTGGCTGACCCGCGTGGCGCGCGGCGGCCCGGTGCTCGCGCCGGGCCCGCGCGACCTGCCCGTGCAGTACGTCGACGTCCGCGACCTGGCCGGCTGGGTCCTCGGCGCCGTGGAGCGGGAGCTGAGCGGACCGTACAACCTGGTCTCGCCGCAGGGACACGCCACGATGGGCGCCCTGCTCGACGCCTGTGTCACCGCCACCGGCGCCCCCGCCGAGCTGCGCTGGACCGAGCCCGGCACCGTCCTCGCCGCCGGGGTCGAGCCGTGGACGCAGCTGCCGGTGTGGACACCGCCGGGCAGCGACCTGCACGACGCCCTGCACGGCGCGGACGTCTCCCGGGCGCTGGCGACCGGCCTGACCTGCCGCCCGGTCGGCGCCACCGTCACCGACACCTGGTCCTGGCTGGAGGGGATCGGCGGCACGGCACCCCGGCGCCCGGACCGTCCGCCGGTCGGTCTCGACCCGGAGACGGAGGCGAAGGTCCTCGCGGCCGGCCGGGACGCACCCGGGGAAGCCTGACCCGACCCGCCCCGGCCCGCCCCGACCGGGAGGCGTCCGAGGCACCGGCGGGCCGCCGGGGGTGTACCTGGCACCACCCCCGGACCGGGGGGCTCGGCCCCGTGACCGGCCGCCGCGGCCCGGGCGAGACTACGGGCATGGACATCGAGACGAAGAACAGCGGCGTCGGCGCGGGCCCCGGCCGGGACCGGGCACCGACACGGGACGTGGCCCTGGCGGCCGTGCGGGGGCTCGCGCTGGTGCCGCTCTGCCTGATCGGCTCGGTGCTGTGCTTCTGCCTCACCCTCGTTTCCGTCGCCCTGATCCCGATCGGGATCGGCCTGGTCACCACGCCCTGGGTGCTCACGGGGGTACGGGCGTTCGCGGACCGTCGGCGGCTGCTCGCCGCCGAGTGGGCGGGGGTGCGCATCCCGCGGGCGTACCGGCCGCTGCCCGCGGACGCCAATCCGTGGGCGCGCACCTTCGGCATGCTCGGCGACCCCGCGACCTGGCGCGACTTCCGCTGGCTGCCGGTCGACATGACGGCGGGCGCCGTCACCGCGCTGCTGGCCTTCGCGCTGCCGCTGTACCCGTTGGAGGGGTTCGCCATCGCGGTCGGCCTGTGGCGGGTCCTGCCCGACGGCTACTGGTACGGCTTCGTCCGGGTCACCGACCAGATCTCCGCCCTCTACGCCGCGGGCCTCGGCGCCGTGCTGCTGCTCGCCGCCCTCTGGCTCACCCCGCGCCTGCTGCGCGCCCACTTCCGGCTCACCGGCGCGGTCCTCGGCTCCGGCCAGGGCGAACTGGCCGAGCGGGTGCGGGTGCTGACCGAGACCCGGCGCGACGCCGTGGACACCTCCGCCGCCGAGCTGCGCCGCATCGAGCGCGACCTGCACGACGGGGCGCAGGCCCGGCTGGTCGCCATGGGCATGGACCTCGGCACCATCGAGGCGCTGCTGGAGAAGGACCCGGAGCAGGCCAGGAAGCTGCTCGCGCAGGCCAGGCGGTCCTCCGCCGACGCCCTCACCGAGCTGCGGGAACTCGTGCGCGGCATCCACCCGCCGGTGCTGGCCGAGCGCGGCCTCGGGGACGCCGTACGCGCCCTGGCTCTGCGGCTGCCGGTGGACGCCGAGGTCGCCGTGGACCTGCCCGGCCGCGCGGAGGCGCCCGTGGAGGCCGCCGCGTACTTCGCGGTCAGCGAGGTCCTCACCAACGCCGTGAAGCACTCCGGTGCCGACCGGATCTGGATCGACGTGCACCACGCCGAGGGGCGGCTGCGCGTCACCGTCACGGACAACGGCAGGGGCGGGGCGGCGGTGGCCGCAGGGTCGGGCCTCGCGGGGGTGGAACGGCGGCTCGGTACATTCGACGGCGTCATGGCCGTCAGCTCGCCCGCGGGCGGCCCCACCATGGTCACCATGGAGATCCCTTGCGCGTTGTCCTAGCCGAAGACCTGTTCCTGCTGCGCGACGGACTCGTCCGGCTCCTGGAGGCCCACGACTTCGAGATCGCCGCGGCCGTGGAGACCGGCCCCGAGCTGTCCCGGGCGCTGGCCGAGCTGGAGCCGGACGTCGCCGTGGTCGACGTCCGGCTGCCGCCCACCCACACCGACGAGGGCCTGCAGTGCGCGCTGGAGGCCCGCCGCAGGAAGCCGGGGCTGCCGGTCCTGGTCCTCTCCCAGCACGTGGAGCAGCTGTACGCGCGCGAGCTGCTCGCCGACGGCACCGGCGGGGTCGGGTACCTGCTCAAGGACCGGGTCCTCGACGCCGAGCAGTTCGTGGACGCGGTACGGCGGGTGGCGGCGGGCGGCACGGTGATGGACCCCCAGGTCATCCAGCAGCTGCTCAGCCGGCGTGCGGCGGCGGACCGGCCGATGGAGCGGCTGACGCCCCGGGAGCTGGAGGTGCTGGAACTGATGGCGCAGGGGCGGACCAACGCGGCGATCGCGGGCAGGCTCGTCGTGACGGAGCGGGCGATCGCGAAGCACACGGCGAACATCTTCGCCAAGCTGAGTCTGGAGGTCTCGGACGACGACAACCGCCGTGTGCTGGCCGTTCTCGCGTATCTGGACCACGGTCGCTGACCTCGTCCGCCCCACGGAACCCGGCAATCACCCGGACGGCTGAACACCCCAGGGACCGCCTCCGTATGGAAGGGAGCCGCTTCACTCCTGTCGGGCGCCCTCGATGCCCCGCAAGGAAGTCAGAGGAGTTCCATGGGACGCAACACAAGAAAACGCCGTTCGCCGCTGGCCACCAAGGTCGTAGCCGGGGCGGCGGCCCTGGCGGTCGGCGGGGGCGGGCTGCTGTGGGCCAACTTCAACGCCTCGGCGCACGAGGAGGGCCCCGGGCAGCACCGCACGAGGTCCGCCGCCGCGCAGGTCGCGACGATCGACTGCCCCGACGTGGGCCAGCAGATCTCCGGCGTTCCGGACCGGGCGCGCGGCGAGGTCGACGGCGAACTGGCCACGCTGGACAGCCAGATCACCGACGCCTATCAGCGACTCGCCACCACGCGGCAGGCGCAGGCAGGTGACGCGCAGTTCGTCCGCAACGCCATCCTCGGCCCGCTGAAGGACCGGCGGAAGGCGATCATCGACCGGATCCAGCTGGAGATCAACCGGGCCGGCGGCCGGGCCGACGAGAACCTGGACGAGCTGGCCGGGTGCCAGGGACAGCCCGCCGAGCAGCCGCAGGACGGCGGCGGACAGGGCGGCGGAGGCCAGGACGACGGCCAGAACGGAGACGGGCAGGACGGCGGAGGCCAGGACGACGGCGGTCAGAACGGGGGCGGCCAGGACGACGGCCAGAACCAGGACGACAACGGCAACGGCGTCGCGGGCCCGGTCGCCGACGACTTCGTCGACATCAACGACGTCCAGCCGAACTCCCGCAACAGCCAGAACGGGCTGGCGGCCGACGGCGACGGCGGTTCCACCGGCACCTTCACCACGGACTGCGGTGTCAACGAGAACAACCTCTTCAACAGTGACAACCTGATCGCCGCCCCGGGCGTCGACAACGGCGCCCACCACACGCACGACTACGTCGGCAACCAGGACAACGACGCCTTCTCCAGCGACGAGGACCTGGCGGCGGCGGACACCTCCTGCCAGAACCAGGGCGACAAGTCCACCTACTACTGGCCGGTGCTGCGCCTCCAGGACGGTACGCAGGAGTTCGACGCGAACGAGCAGGGCGGTGGCGCCGAGGGCAACATCGGCAGGATCCTCGAACCGGCCCAGGCCGAGCTGAGGTTCGTCGGCAACCAGCAGGGCGACGTGGTCGCCATGCCGAGGTTCCTGCGCATCATCACCGGTGACGCCAAGTCCTTCACCAACGGCGACGCGAACGCCAACAGCTCCTGGAGCTGCACCGGCTTCGAGGACCGGCAGGTCACGGACAAGTACCCGCTGTGCCCCGAGGGCAGCCAGGTGGTGCGCACGGCCAACTTCCAGAGCTGCTGGGACGGCCAGAACACCGACAGCGCCAACCACCGGGACCACATGGCGTTCGTCCAGGCGGACGGCAGCTGCCCGGGCGGCTTCCAGGCCATCCCCCAGCTCCAGGTCCGCCTGGTGTACGACATCCCCACCCCGACCGTCGAGAACGGCCAGGTGCGGAACCCGTACGCCGTGGACAGCTTCCCGGAGCAGCTGCACAAGCCGATCACCGACCACAACGACTTCATCAACGTCATGGACGAGGACCTGATGAACGAGGTCGTGGACTGCATCAACAACGGCGAGGACTGCCAGTAGCCGCGGCACCGCCGCAGCGCGAGGGCCGGTGACGGGGAGACCCGCCGCCGGCCCTCTTCGCCGTCCCCCGGCCGGGGTCAGCCGCCGTGCCCGCCGTGCCCGGCCGGGTGCGCGCCGCCGTCGTGCCGCGCGCCCTCCTCCAGGGTGCCGCCGAGCCGGCCGCGCAGGCCGGCCACGACGTCCTCGTGGCCGACGGCCACCCACTTGCGGCCGACGAGGTAGTGACCGCCGTAGTCCTTGGCCGTGTTGATCCACTCGCGCTGGCCGCGGTCGGTGGCGAAGGTGGCGAGGACGTACTTCTCCTCGCCCTTCTCGCACAGCGCCTGGCGGATGGTGTCGGCGTCGGTCTGCATGTTCGGGTCGCACTCCACCTCGGCGGCCAGGTGCTCCAGGCTGCCGGTCGCGGTCTCGGGCACGGCCGCCGCGCCGTCCCCGTCGGCTCCGCAGCCCGTCAGCGCCACCACCGCCGCCGCTGCCGCCAGCGCGAGCATCGGTCGGGTCAGCCTCATGTGTTCCTCCGGTCCGTTTCCGGCGTCATGCCGCGCGAAGCCCCGGCGAGGGCTTTCGTCATCGATACGGTCCCGAGGCGCGAAGTACTCAGAAAGCGAAGGGGCATTCGGTGACGCACGTGTCCTTACGGGCACGGTCGTGCGAAAGTGGCGCCGTGGACCAGGACTGGGAAGACCGTGTCGCCGCCGCATGGGCGGCGTTCGACGACCGCACCGACACCGGGGACGACGGCGCCGCCTTCCGCGCGCTGATCGACGCCCTCGCCGACGAGTTGCCCGCCGACAGCCCCCTCGGCCTGTTCGAGCGGGCCTGCGCCTGGGACTCCACGGGCCACTCCGACCGGGCCGTGCCGCTGTACCGTGAGGCGCTGGCCCGTGGTCTGAGCGAGGTCAGCGGCTACAAGGGCCGCCGGGCGAAGATCCAGCTCTCCAGCTCGCTGCGCAACACCGGTCACCCGCAGGAGGGCGTGAAGCTGCTCTCGCCCGAACTGGTCGCCCCTTCCGACGAGTTGGACGACGCGGTGCGCGCCACGCTGGCGCTCTGCCTGTCGAGCATGGGCCGCGACCGCGAGGGCCTGTCCCTGGTGCTCGGCGCGCTGGCACCCCATCTTCCGCGCTACCAGCGCTCGATGGCCACCTATGCGCGACTGCTCGTGGAGACCGACGACTAGCCCCGCCCCCGCACGGTGACCATCCACCGATTCGCTCGTTCTGCTGAACGTGCAGTCACAGGATGTCGCCCCGCCCCCCGCATCGTCCTCCGTCTCCTCGGCCGACCCGGTCGTCGACGTCGAGCAGGCCGAGGCCGCGCTCGTCGAGCACTATCCGCGCCTGGTCCGGCTCGCCTACCTGGTGCTGCCGCCGGGCCTCGGCCGCAGCCGCCGGGTGCTGACCGCGCACGCCCTCACCCAGCGCGCACTGCCCCGGAACCGGACGACGACCCCCGTGGTCCCGGCCCAGTCGGCCGGCCGGGACCTCGACCCCGGATACGCACTGATCCGCCTCCGGGTGGTGCGTACGGCGCTGGAGGCAGGCCTGCCCCTCATGCGGCGCGCCCGGCCCAGGCGGTCCCAGCTGCCGCCGCTGCTGCCCCAGGTGCGCGGGCTCAAGCTCTTCCCGCGCTCCGGCGGCGCCGACGAACTCGCCCTGGACCAGCAGCTGTCCGCCCTGACCGCGCCGGGCCGGGCCGCCTATGTGCTGCGCGGGCTGGAGAACCTCCCCGACGCCGCCGTACGGCAGCTGCTCGCGGCCGCCGGGGTCGCCGACGCCGACGCCGCGCTGCGGGAGGCCGACGAGGTCCCCGCCCGGTACGCGCTGCTCGCCTCGCCCGAGTTCGACCCCTGCTCGTTGCAGGCCCGGCCGACCGATCTGATGCGCCGCCGGCAGCACACGAGGGCCGCCCTGGTCGCCGGGGCGGCCCTCGTGGTGTGCGGGGCGCTGCTGGGGCTGCCCGGCGACGGCTGGGGGCCGGACGGCGCCGCCGCCCCCGCCTACGCGCGGAACCCGGCGGCCGAGGCGGCCCTGGACCCGGCCGGGCTGACGAAGGCCGCCCCCGACGCGTGGAAGACCTCGGCGCGCACCGACTTCTCGGTGTGGCCGGCCCGCGGTGACCTCACCGGTGACGAGGAACTGCTGCGCCGCGCCCTGGCCGTGTGGGCCCGGCCCGGCGAGAGCGTGGGCGTCTCGGCGACGCCGGGCACCGCGACCGGCGGCCCGGCCGGCCCGCCCCAGCTGCTGTACGCCGGAGCCGTCGACAACGCGCGCGTGGTGATCCTCCACGACGGCCTGCGGCTCGTCCGGTACGCCGAGCCGAAGGACGGCGCGGCCGGCGCCGCCCTGGACTTCGCGCGCACCGACGGCGCCCGCCGGTCCGAGGCGAACGCGGTGGTCCTGGGCCGGGCCGACGGCAATGTCCGCTACCTGACGGCACCCTGGGTGACCGGGGCGGCCGGGCGGGACCTCACCGAGCCGGACGCCGGTGCCCGGGACCTGACGCTGACCGACGGCGTGACCTCGCCGCTGGCCGGCCCCGTGCAGCAGCAGTCCGGCGCGTGCACGTCCTGGAACGCGCTGGAGCTGGCCGACGGCTCGGACACCCGTCTGGTGACCGACCTCGGCGAACTGGTGCCGGCCCGCCTCACCACCGGCCGTCCCGGCTCGGTGAAGGACGCTTCTGGCCCGGAGGCGACGGCCTGGGCGCCGTACGCCTGCTCGCTGGGGTCCGTGCGCGGCCAGGGTGTGCGGTCGGTGAACGCCTGGGCGTACGCGAGTCAGCCGCTGCCCGACGCGAGCGGTGCCGGTGCCTGGGTGTGCACCCGGGCCGAGACCTGGCGGGGTGACGGCGCCCGGGTGCTGGCCCAGTTCCGGACGCCGGGCGGGGTGCAGGGCGCGGTGGCGGCGAAGGCGCAGGACGTGCCGACGTGCGGCGAGCGCGACCCGCACGTGCTGGCCGGGGTGCTGTGGAAGTCGGAGGGCGGGCACTGGTACCTGCTCGCCGCCGGGGACCGGGGCACCGGGCGGATCGAGGCGAGCGGCGGTATCAGCGACTCCGCCGACGGGAACCTGCTGACGGCGAAGGCCGAGCAGGGTGCGCGGGCCGAGCTGAAGGGCACCCTGGAAGGCGGCCGGACGATCGGCGGGCTGCGCTGAGGCCCGCGGACCACGCCGGCCGGCGCGCGGAGCGACGCTCACCGGACCTGTGAACGCCGATGGCCGGTCCGGCCCGTTCGGGGGCCGGATTCGATCGGTAAGGTGTTCGTATGACTACCGGGGTGCGTCGCAGAATGGGCGTCGAGGAGCGGCGGCGGCAGTTGATCGGCGTCGCGCTCGAGCTGTTCAGCCGCCGCTCGCCCGACGAGGTCTCCATCGACGAGATAGCGTCGGCCGCGGGCATCTCGCGTCCGCTCGTGTACCACTACTTCCCCGGCAAACTCAGCCTCTACGAGGCCGCGTTGCAGCGTGCCTCGGACGATCTCGCGGCCCGGTTCGTGGAGCCGCGGGAGGGTCCGCTGGGCGCGCGGCTGCTGCGGGTGATGGGCCGCTACTTCGACTTCGTCGACGAGCACGGCCCCGGGTTCTCGGCGCTGATGCGCGGCGGTCCGGCGGTCGGCAGCTCCACGACGAACGCCCTCGTGGACTCCGTACGGCAGGCCGCGTATGTCCAGATCCTTTCGCACCTGGACGTCACCGACCCGCCCGCGCGGCTGGAGCTGGTCGTCCGCTCCTGGATCTCGCTGGCCGAGTCGACGGCCCTGATCTGGCTGGACGGGCGCCGCATCCCGCGCGCCGAGCTGGAGACCCAGCTGGTGCACGACTTCGCCGCGCTGACCGCGGTGAGCGCCGCCCACGACGAGGAGATGGGCGCGCTGCTGCGCCGGGTCCTCGCCGAGGAGCCGGCCGACGGCCCGTTCGGGGACCTGGTCGGCCGGCTGATCGCGCTGGCGTCGTAGCTCAGACCTCGGCCTTGCGGTAGGACGGGTCGAGGTCGCGCACCTCGGCCGACAGGTGCAGGGTGACCCCGTCCCGGGGCTGGACGTGCCCCCGCAGCAGTTCCACCACGGCCTCGGTGAGCCGCGCCTTGGTCTCGTCGGAGCGTCCGGCCAGCAGGGCGATCGAGACGTTCACGATGGCGTGCCGTTCCCGCTCGCCCCCGACGGCCTCGTCCTCGCTGCGCAGGATCCGCGTCTTGCACGCCTCCAGCCGCGCGGCGGCCGTGTCGACGACCACCGGGTGCAGGGCGAGCGCGAACTCCTCCCAGTCGATGTCGTCGAGGGACGCGGAACGCTCGACGGTGATCTGCGGCATGGGTGCTCCTGTTCTACGGCGGACAGGAGCACCCTAACCGCAGCGCCCCGCTAGCCCGCGCGGGTGTATACGGCCACGGTGCGGGCCGGGACCGTGAAGGTGCCCGACTCCTGCGCGTAGGCGGCCTTCTTCACGACGGGGTCGGTTCCGGACGCCTGCACCGGGTGCAGTCGGTAGCCGGTTCCGGCCGCCGCCTCGACGCGCTGGTGCTGCCGCTCGGGCGTGGCGTTGAAGACGACCACCAGGTCACCGAGGCGCATGGTGATCACGCCGGGCGTCTCCTGCTCGCCGGAGAGCGGGAAGGTGAGCCGGGACTGCACCTGGCCCGCCGTGGCGAGGGAGAAGTCCTTCTCGCCCGTACGGATCCTCAGCAGGTCCCGGTAGGCCGCGGAGGCTCCCGTGATCTGCGCGCAGCCGGTCTTCACCGTGCTCAGCAGGGGCTTGGCGTAGGGCCACTTGTCCTGGTTGTCGGCGGCCGGGGGCAGGCCCCGGCCGAAGCCGTTGCCGTCGGCGCAGTTCCAGTGGACGGCGTTGAACCAGTCGCCGCTGTCGTAGGAGTTGCGGTCCAGCGACTTGGAGCGCAGCAGGTCGGTGCCCGCCTGGGAGAGCGCGGGGCCCTGGGAGAGGGCGGCGGTCGCCATGGCGAGGACCTGCATGCGGGCCCGGTCGTCGGCCGAGGTGTCCTTCGGCAGCTTGAAGGCGAGCGCGTCGAAGAGCGTCTCGTTGTCGTGCGCGTCGGCGTAGGCGAGGGCGTCGCCGGGTGCTGCGGCGTATCCGGCGGGGGCGCCGTTGTAGTCGACCTCGGAGCCCTTGACCTCCTTGCCGCTGGTGTCGGTGAAGGTGTAGCCGGCGAGGTTGCCGGAGAGGCCGACCTTGATCAGGTCCTGGTAGTGCAGCAGGCGGGCCCGCTGCTCGGCCGGGGTGCCACCCGCCTCGGAGCCGTTGGGCTCGGTGAACAGGCCGGAGGCGAAGCCCTGGACGCCGGGGTCCTCGTCGAAGGGGCCGCCGCCGCGCACGGCGTCGCGGGCCCGGTCGGAGAAGGTCGCGACGCCGGTGCCGGCCATGTTCTTCTGGGTGGCCTGGACGAAGCGGGCGTCGTCGGCGATCTCGCCGAAGTTCCAGCCCTCGCCGTACAGGATGATCTTCCTTCCGTCGACGCCGTCCTTCGCGAGGGTCAGCGCGTCCAGCGCCTTGCGGACCGCGAGGATGTTGGCCTTCGGGTGGTGGCCCATGAGGTCGAAGCGGAAGCCGTCGACCTTGTACTCCTTGGCCCAGGTGACGACCGAGTCGACGACGAGCTTGCCCATCATGGCGTTCTCGGTGGCGGTGTTCGCGCAGCAGGTGCTGTTCGCCACCGAACCGTCGGCCAGCAGCCGCTGGTAGTAGCCCGGGACGATCCGGTCGAGGACGCTGGTCCTCGCCTGGCCGCTCGCCGCCGTGTGGTTGTAGACGACGTCCATGACGACCCGCAGACCGTCGTCGTTGAGCGCCTTGACCATCTCGCGGAACTCGACCGTGCGGGCGGTGCCGTCCGGGTCGGTGGCGTAGGAGCCCTCGGGAACCGTGTAGTGGTACGGGTCGTAGCCCCAGTTGTAGGCGTCCTTCGCCGCCGCCTTCGCCACGCACTCCTGCTGCTGGTCGGAGTCGGCCGGGAGCGCGGCCAGGTCGCAGTCGACGGTGGCCTGGTCGGACTTGCGCTCGGGAATCGTGGCGATGTCGAAGGCGGGGAGGAGGTGGACGTGGGAGGTGCCCGCCTCCGCCAGCTCCCGCAGGTGCTTCGAGCCGTCGCTGTCCTTGTCGGTGAAGGCGCGGTAGGTGCCCCGGTGGCGGGCGTCCGCCGTCCGGTCCGCGACGGAGAAGTCGCGGATGTGCAGCTCCTGGATCTGGGCGTCACGCAGGGGGACGGCCGCGGGCTTGTCGTAGCTCTCCCAGCCGCGCGGGGCGAGGGAGCGGTCACCCAGGTCGACGACGAGGGAGCGCTCGGAGTCGGTGGTCAGGGCGAGCGAGTAGGGGTCGGTGACCTTGTTGGTGACGACCTGGCCGGCGTCGGGCGCCCACACCTTGACGGCGTAGCGGTAGTCCTCGCCCTTCCAGGACTTCGGGCCGGTGACGGACCAGACGCCGGTGGTGTCGTCGCGCCGCATCCGGACCGTGCGGTCGTCGATCTCCAGGGACACGTGCTGCGCGGTCGGCGCCCACACGGACAGCGTGGGGCGGCCGTGGCGGAAGGTGGGGCCGAGGGCGGCCTTCGTCGCGCCGGCCGCGTACAGGTCGTCGAGGGCGCCGGCGATCTGCACGCCCGTGGCCGCCAGGACGGCGCCGTCGGCGGTGCGCTGGGAGGCGACGACCTGTCCGCGCAGGGCCTCGCGCACCCGGTCGCGGTCGCGCGGGTCGACGGACCAGGCGGTGTACTCCTTCAGGTGCGGGTACTTCGCCTTCTGGGCGTCGGTGAGGGTGGTTCCCGTCAGGCGGAGCCACTGTTCGTCGTCGCCGGTCAGGGCGCCGTCCACGGCCTTGATCGAGCCGGTGCGGGAGGCCAGCAGCTGGGTGGAGGCGGCGCCTTCGGAGCCGTTCCAGGCGACGGTGTTCCGGTCGATCCAGACCGCCTCGGAGGTGGTGAGGTCGACGGCGGCCGCGGAGCCCGCGGGCTGCGGCAGCAGGTACTTCTCCTCGCCGCCCAGCAGCCACACCTCGTGACCGACGGCTTGGAGGTCCAGGACCTGGTCGGTGGGCAGGTCCTTCTCGTCGCCCTTGTGGACGATGTAGTTGAGGCTGGTCGCGCCTTCGGTGAGCGGGACCTCGAAGACGGCGCCGTAGGGGTCGGTCCGTACCGGCGCCAGGGGCTTCGCCCAGTCGGTGGGGTGCGCGGCGCCGCCCCAGACGTGCAGGCCCCAGCCGTCGAGGTCCCCGTCGGCGCGCTGGTAGTGGAGGACCGCCTTGGTCGTGTCCTGGGCGGGGTAATCGGGGCGCTCCGTGACGACCCGCTCCTCGCCCTGTTCGATCCACACCTCGCCGGTGCGGGTGACGTCGATGGTGCGGTCGGCGGTGACGTCCTTGTTGCCGTCCTTGTCGATGACCAGGAAGTTCACGTCGGTGGCGCCCGGCTTCAGCTTGACGTGGGCGAAGGCGCCGTAGGCGTCGCGGCCGGTGAACGGGTGGCTGTCCGGCCACTCGGTGGCCTCGCCCTCGGCGAGGTCGCCCCAGGCGTAGAGGCCCCAGTCGTCGTAGTTCCCGTCCTCACGCTGGTAGTGGACGATCGCGTGGTCGCGGGAGACGGCGGTGGGGGGCTGCTCGACGGGCGGGGTGCCGGTGGTCGACGCGGCCGTGGCGCCGGCGGTGCGGCCGGTCGAGTCGACGACGACCGCCTTGTAGCGCAGGGCGGTGCCGGCCGGGGTGTCCTCGCCGACGGTGTGGGTGACCCGGTAGGGGGCGTGGTCGGCGGAGCCCAGGGTGCGCCACGTGCCGTTGCCGGTCTGGGCGGCGAAGACGACGCGGTTCAGCTGCCCGCCGGTGACGTCGGCGGACAGCTCGACGGTGCCGGTGGCGCCGGGCTCGGGGGCGGTGAGGGTGATCGTCGGGGCGGTGGCGGGCTCGGCGAGCCTGCCGGCGGCCTTGAGGACGACGGCCGACCCGGCGGGCACGGTGACCGTGACCTTCTTGTCGGCGCCCGAGCGCACGGTGGCGTCGGTGCCGTAGAGGCCGCGGAAGGTCATGCCGGCCGAACCGGTCGGGAAGGTCTCGGTCTTCGCCTCACCGGCGTTGTTGAAGGCGACGACGTACTCGGTGCCGCTGCGTGCGTCGGTACGGGAGAAGGCGTAGACGCCGGCGCCATCGGCCGCGTGGCGCTCGGTCTGGACGCCGTCGGCGAGGGCGGGGTGGGCCTTGCGCAGCTTGGCGAGAGCACTGATCTGCCGGTAGAGCGGTGCTCGCGTGTCGTAGGCGTCCTGGGCGTGGGTGCGGTCGGTGCCGAGCTGGTCGTCGTCCAGGTAGTCGGCGGTGCGGGAGGCGAACATCGGCTGGCGGGCGTCCTTGTCGCCGCCGGCGCCGGTGAAGCCCTGCTCGTCGCCGTAGTAGATCACCGGGTTGCCGCGGCTGAGGAACATCAGCTCGTTGGCGAGCCTGCCCTTCTTCAGCAGTTCGGCGTCGGTGGCGTCCGGGTCGTCCTGCTTCAGGAAGGTGCCGAAGCGGCCCATGTCGTGGTTGCCGAGGAAGGTGACCTGTTCGTAGGCGTTGGCCTTGTCGGTCGTGTACTTCCAGTCGTCACCGAAGACCGCGGCGAGCTTCCGCGCGCTGCCGCCCTGGGAGGCGTAGGCGCGGGCCGCGTCCTGGAAGGGGAAGTCCAGTGTGGAGTCCAGGCGGCCCTGGGTGACGTACGGGGAGGTGACGGCGGTGTCGGCGGAGTAGACCTCGCCGAACATGAAGAAGTCCTCGCGGCCCTTCCTCGCGGCGTACGCGTCGAGCGCGGTGGCCCACTGGGTCCAGAACCCCATGTCGACGTGCTTCACGGTGTCGATGCGGAAGCCGTCGATGCCGAAGTCCCTGACCCACCGCTGGTAGATCTTCTCCATGCCGTCGACGACCTCGGGCCGCTCGGTCCACAGGTCGTCGAGGCCGGAGAAGTCGCCGTAGGTCGTGGACTCGCCGGCCCAGGTGGAGTCGCCCCGGTTGTGGTACATGGCGGGGTCGTTGAGCCAGGCGGGGACCTTGAGGTTCCTCTTGGCCGCCGGGACCGTCGGTGTGCGGGGGAAGGAACCCGCGTCCACCCGCGGGAAGCGGCCGGAGCCGTCGGCGTTGTCGGCGTTGTCGGCGTAGGCGGCGTCGTCGAAGGGCTCGCCGTCCTTCGTCAGGTACGGGAAGGCGCCCTTGGAGAGGTAGCCGTAGGACTTCTCCTCGTAGTCGACGACGTCGGCGGTGTGGTTGGTGATGACGTCGAAGAAGACCTTCATGCCCTTGGCGTGCGCCTTGGAGATGAGGTTCTTGAGGTCCTGGTTGGTGCCGAAGTGCGGGTCGACCTGGGTGAAGTCGGTGATCCAGTAGCCGTGGTAGCCGGCGGAGGCGTTCTCTCCGGTGCCCTGCACGGGCTGGTTCTTGAAGAGGGGCGCCATCCAGATGGAGGTGGTGCCCAGGTCCTTGATGTAGTCGAGCCGGTCGGTGAGGCCCTTGAGGTCGCCGCCCTGGTAGAAGCCCTTGTCGGTGGGGTCGTGGCCGGTGGTGAGGCGGGTGCCGGTCAGGCCGCCCTTGTCGTTGCGGGTGTCGCCGTTGGCGAAGCGGTCCGGCAGGACGAAGTAGAACTGCTCGCGGGTGAGATCGTGCCGGGCGGCGGCCTGCGCGAGCTTCGCGTCCGACGGGGGCGGGGGCGGGGCGTCGGCCCGCGCGGCGAGGGGTGGGAGGAGGGCTGCGGCGAGCGCGGCCACGGTGACGGCCGCGACCCTTCTCGCTCGTGCGGTGCGGCGCGTGTCAGGCACCGGCCTGCTCGGTATCACGGGCGTGAGCTCCTTGCGACGACGGCTCGATCGGGTCCGACCCCGGCGAGACGGTAGCGCTGTCGCAAGAGTTGCGGCAAGGGTCGTGAAAGTAACGGAAAGAACTTTCACGAACTCCCACGACCCCTGCCCCGTCCGCCCGTTCAGCAGGCGGACTTGCCGGCGTACAGCGCCAGCGCGGTGTTGCCGCCGAGCGTGGCGGTGAACTGGCCCGAACCGTTCACGGTCACCGGCTTGTTGCTCTGGACGTCGCAGTACGTCCCCGCCGGCAGCGAGGTCTGGTAGGTGCGGGTGAGCGCGCCCGACTCGTGGTTGACGACGACGTAGCCCTTGCTGCCGCGGCCGAAGGCGATGGCGTCGTTGCCGTTGTCCCACCAGTTGGTGACCGCCTGGCCGCGGGTGGCGTTGCGGAAGGCGACCATCGACCTGATCTCGGGCCAGGCGTGCTGGCACTTCCAGCCGTCCTGCCAGCAGGCGTTCACCTGACCGCCGTTCGGGGGTCCGGCGTCATGGTTCGACCACTCGTAGCCGGAGTTGACGTCGGGCGCGCCGTAGGGCCAGGCCAGCATGAAGACGTTGGCGAGGGTGTAGTTCGCGCCGTCCTTGTAGTTCAGCGTGGAGCCGTTGCGCTCGGTGTCGTGGTTGTCGACGAAGACACCGGAGACGCCGCTGCCCAGGTACCCCCAGCCCTCGCCGTAGTTCTTCAGGTAGGCGAGGTTCTCGTTGGTGAAGACGCGCTTGAGGTCGTACGCGTAGCGGAACTCCTGGACGTCGCCGCTGCCGGTGTACTCGGTCGGCTGGACCGCCTCCCCGGCACCGAAGATGACCTCGTGCTTCCAGTACACCCCGGGGTTGCTCAGCCGGGACTTGATGTTCGCGAGGTCGGCGGCCGGGATGTGCTTGGCCGCGTCGACGCGGAAGCCGTCGACGCCGAGCGAGAGCAGGTCGTTCAGGTAGCCGGCGATCTTCCCGCGGACGTAGTCCTCGCCGGTGTCGAGGTCGGCGAGGCCGACCAGTTCGCAGTGCTGGACGTTGTACCGGTTCCGGTAGTCGCTGATCTGGGAGCGGCAGTCGTCGAAGTCGTACGAGGAGTAGAGGCCGGGGTAGTCGTACTTGCCGTACGAGGAGCCGCCGGTGCCGGTGCCGCTGCCCGCGGACATGTGGTTGACCACGGCGTCGGCGACGACCTTCACCCCGGCCGCGTGGCAGGTGTCGACCATGTTCTTGAAGGCGGTGCGGTCGCCGAGCCGCCCGGCGATCCTGTAGCTGACGGGCTGGTAGGAGGTCCACCACTGCCCGCCCTGTATGTGCTCGGCGGGCGGGGAGACCTGGACGTAGCCGTAGCCGGCGGGGCCGAGGGTGCGGGTGCACTCCCGGGCGACGGAGGCGAAGTTCCATTCGAAGAGGACGGCGGTGACGTCCTTGGCGCCGGGCGGGGAGGCCTGCGCGGGCATCGTCGGGGTCATGACAAGGGCGGCCGCCAGCGCGACCGCCCCCGTGAGGGCTCTGCGTGCCATGTGGGGTTCCTTCATCGTCGAAGGCGCTGTGGGGAGCCGAAGGCGCCCGAAGATCCCTTGAATGCTCTTGCTGAAACCTTCAGAAACCTTGCGGTGACGCAGATGTTAAGGGTTCATCGACCGAAAGGGCAGCGGTCGCGCCGAAGTCGGGGCAGGAAGGTGCACCGGAAGCCTGGAAGCCTGAAGCCGGGAAGCCGGGCATCCCGCAGCCGGCCGGCCGGGACGCGCCGGTGCGTTGTCGGTGCCCGGTCGCATACTGCGCCCATGCAGATCACCGCAGACGCACTCGCACAGGCCTGGCGCCGGCTGGCCGCAGGCTCCGCCCTGCTCGACGACATCCCGCTCCCGCCCGTCTGCACGTCGTACGAGCAGTACGAGGAACGGGTGGAGGACGGGTGCACCGGCCTCTGTGTCGTCCTGGAGGACGACGGCACGGTGTGGGGCTACAGCGGTCCCTACGACGAGGTGTTCCTCGCCCGCGACTTCGACGAGGCGCTGTACTGCCTGGCCGAGGAGGCCGTCCGCGGGCTCGACGCAACGGTCGCCGGCCAGGCCCGGCTGATGGACCGGATCGACCCCGCCTGGGGCCGCGACCTCCGCGCCGGCGGCCCGGGCGGCGAGGACCCCGCTCCCCCCTGCGGCCGCGACCCGCTGGAGGGGTTCGCGTGGATCACCCGCTCGTGGCACGAGCAGTCGCCCTACACCCACCTCGCGTTCTACCGGGGCGAGAACGTCAGCGCCGAGGGGATCGCCCTGCTGCACGGAGCCGACCCCGCGCACGTCGCCGCGGGGACCCGGCTGTCCGACCTCACCGACATGACCGGCGCCGACCGCGGCCACTGGAACACGGACTGGCGCAGTTGCTGCTTCGGGCAGGCGGGTGACTGGGCGTTCCTGCTGTACCACGACCTACCGCCCGCGGTCCGGGGCGGCGGGGCGGCGCTCGCCGGGATGGCCGTGACCGAGAGCGTGCTGCTGAGCGCCTGCTCCGCGAAGGCCATCTACACCCTCGACCTCATGCGCGACGGCCACCGGGTCGACGACGACGGGATCATGGAGCTGATCCACTACGACCGGGGCCGCACCCCCTACGTCCGCGGCGGCCGACTCGACTTCCTCAACCGGGCGATCCGCCGCGCCGAACTGGACCACCCCGAGGTGACCGACGAGTTCGCCCTCTACTTCCACGCCCTGGAGACCTCCCTCGGACTCCGGCTGCCCCAGCGGGACCTCCGGGAGGGAACGGTCCGCGCGGCCCTGTGGGCACCCGGCGACGGAGCCTGACCGCCCGGGCGCACCGCACGCGACGGGCCCGCCGCTCCCGGAGGGGAACGACGGGCCCCGGTGGGCGGGCGGTCAGGCCCGCGTCCACCACACCGTCGTGTCGGCCGGCACCTTCGCCTCGCCGTCCGCCTCGGTCACCTCACCGCTGGCCAGCAGGACCCGCCCGTGCGCGGGGACCGTCACCGACTCGCCGGTGGTGTTGGCGACGCACACGAACTCGCCGCGCCGGAAGGCGACGACGCCCTCGGGGGCCCGCAGCCACTCCACCGCGTCGCCCGCACCGAGGTCGGCGTGGTCGCGGCGGACGGCGAGCGCGGCGCGGTACAGCTCCAGGGTCGAGCCGCTCTCGCCGGTCTGCGCCTCGACGCTCAGCTCGCCCCAGCCGGCCGGCTGCGGGAGCCAGCTGCCGCCGTCGCCGAAGCCGTACGACGGCCCCGTGCGCGTCCAGGGGATCGGCACCCGGCAGCCGTCGCGGAAGCCGTCCTGGCCGGCGCCGCGGAAGTACGCCGGGTCCTGGCGCACCTCGTCGGGCAGGTCGACGACGTCCGGCAGGCCCAGTTCCTCGCCCTGGTAGACGTAGGCCGAGCCGGGCAGGGCCAGCATGAGCAGGGTGGCGGCGCGGGCCCGGCGCAGGCCCAGCACGCGGTCGCCGGCCAGCCGGATCTGGGTGCCGAGGCCCGCCGGGTTGGCGAAGCGGGTGGCGTGGCGGGTGACGTCGTGGTTGGAGAGGACCCAGGTGGCGGGGGCGCCGACGGGGCGCATGGCGTCCAGCGTGCGGTCGATGACCGTACGCAGCTCCTCGGCGTCCCAGTGGGTGCCCAGGTACTGGAAGTTGAAGGCCTGGTGCAGCTCGTCGGGGCGGACGTAGTTCGCCGTGCGCTCGACGGTCGGGGTCCACGCCTCGGCGACGAAGATGCGCCCACCCGTCTCCCGCCCCCGCCCTTCTGCGGAAGGCCCTTCGGACCCCAGTGCATCCGAGTACTCGTCGAGGATGAGCCGCCACTGCCGGTAGATGTCGTGGACGCCGTCCTGGTCGAAGAACGGCATGACATCGTTGCCCAGCAGCTTCAGCTGCTCGTGGGATCCAAGGTCGGGCAGCCCCTTCGCCTTCACCATGCCGTGGGCGACGTCGATGCGGAAGCCGTCGACGCCCATGTCCAGCCAGAAGCGCAGGATCGAGCGGAACTCGTCGCCGACCGCCGGGTGCTCCCAGTTGAAGTCGGGCTGCTCGGGGGCGAAGAGGTGCAGGTACCACTCGCCGGGGGTGCCGTCCGGCTCCGTCACCCGGGTCCAGGCCGGGCCGCCGAAGATCGACTCCCAGTCGTTGGGGGGCAGTTCACCGTTCGCGCCCTTGCCGGGGCGGAAGTGGTAGCGGTCCCGGGAAGGGGAGCCGGGGCCCTCGGCGAGGGCGCGCTTGAACCACTCGTGCTGGTCGGAGGAGTGGTTCGGGACCAGGTCGACGATGATCCGCAGGCCGAGCCCGTGGGCGTCGCGGATCAGCGCGTCGGCGTCGAGCAGGCTGCCGAACATGGGGTCGACGGCCCGGTAGTCGGCGACGTCGTAACCGGCGTCCGCCTGCGGGGAGGCGTAGAAGGGGCTGAGCCACACGGCGTCCACGCCCAGGTCGCGCAGGTACGGCAGACGGGTGCGGACACCCTCCAGGTCGCCCATGCCGTCGCCGTTGCTGTCGGCGAAGCTGCGCGGGTACACCTGGTAGATGACCGCGTCCCGCCACCAGTCGCGGCGCCCCGCGACGGTGGCGGTGGCGGAGGTGGGGGCCGGTGCGGCGGAGTGCTGCTGGCTCATGGCGTCCTTGTGATGTGACGGGTTCCGGTCAGGAAGGCGTGGGTGGGGGCGACGAGGGGATGCGGCCGGCCGCGGTGCTGCGGGGTCGGATGGGCACCGCGGCCGGACGTTCCGAGGGGGGCGTCAGCCCTTCGTGCCGCCGGCGGTGAGGCCGGTCACCAGGTTCTTCTGCACGAGGTAGAAGAAGGCGGAGACGGGTATGGCGACGAGCACCGCGGTGGCGGCCATCAGGTGGCGCTGCGCGTCGTGCTCGCTGACGAAGCTCTGGAGTCCCACCGCGAAGGTGTACTTCGTGTCGCTCAGCATGAACGTGGAGGCGAAGGCGACCTCGCCGAAGGCCGTGATGAAGCTGTAGAAGCCGGCGACCGCGAGGCCCGGCCGGGCCAGCGGCAGGATCAGCCGGAAGAAGGTCCCGAAGGGGGACAGGCCGTCGACGCGTCCGGCCTCGTCGATCTCGAAGGGGATGGTGTCGAAGTAGCCCTTGAGCAGCCAGGCGCAGTACGGCACCGCGGTCGAGCAGTAGACGAGGACCAGGCCGAGGTAGCTGTCGACGAGCTGGAGCTCGGACAGGATCTGGTACATCGGCACGATCAGGACGGCGATGGGGAACATCTGGGTGACCAGCAGGACCCACATCAGCTTGCGGTAGCCGGGGAAGCGCATCCGCGAGACGGCGTAGCCGGTGGTGGCGGCGACCATCACGCCGATGACCGTGGTGCCCAGCGAGACGATCAGCGAGCTCTTCAGCCAGTCGAAGAAGTTCGTGTGCTCGAGGACGAAGGCGTAGTTGTCCAGGGTCATCTTCGACCAGATGCGCCCGGGGTGCAGGTAGTCGTCCTTGTCCGGGCCGAGCGACAGGTACACCAGCCAGGCGACCGGGAAGAGCGCGATCAGGCTGGCGACGGTCAGGATGCCGTGGGAGGCGAGGGACGCGGCGCGGCTGCGTTCGCCGCGGCCGCGCACTGTGCGCGGCCGGGTGTCGGGCGCGGTGCCGGTCTGCTCGGCCGGGGCGGACGCCGGGGCGGTCGTGGTGCTCATGGTGGCTCCTGCCTCAGTTCGCGAGCTGCTGCTCATTGCGGTTCAGCCAGCGGCGGTAGAAGGAGGTGAAGACGATCAGGATGGCCAGCAGCAGGATGCCGTAGGCCGCGGACTGCGCGAAGTCGCGCGGCTGCTGACCGAAGCCCAGCTGGTACGCCCAGGTGACGAGGATCTGCGCCTCGGGGGCCGTGTTGCCGAACAGCAGGAAGATCACGGCGAACTGGTTGAAGGTCCAGATGATGCCGAGCAGCACGACGGTGGAGCTGACCGCCCTGAGGCCGGGCAGGGTGACGTAGCGGAAGCGCTGCCAGGCGCTCGCGCCGTCCATCTCGGCGGCCTCGTAGAGGCTGTTGTCGATGGACTGCAGGCCGCCGAGGAGGGAGACCATCATGAACGGCACACCGCACCAGGTGTTCACCATGATCGCGGAGAACCGCTGCCAGAAGGTGTCCTCCAGCCACGCCGGGGTCGGCAGGTGGAGCCAGTCCAGGGCGGAGTTGATGACGCCGGCGTCGGCGAGCATGAAGCGCCAGCCGAAGACCGTCACGAAGGTGGGCACGGCCCACGGCAGGACCAGGACCAGCCGGTAGAGGGTCCGGCCGCGCAGCTTCTGGTTGAGCAGCAGCGCGAGGCCGAGGCCGATGAAGAAGTGCAGGCCGACGCAGACCGCCGTCCACACGATGGTCCAGATGAAGTGGGACCAGAAGCGGTCGTAGGCGGTGGGGCCCCACAGGATGTCGGCGTAGTTGTCCAGGCCGACGAACTTGTAGGTGGCCTCGATCTCGTTGACGCCGATCGTGCGCCCCGTGTTGAGGCTGTTGGCGTCGGTGAGGGTGAGGTACAGGCCGTACCCGAGCGGGTAGAGCACGAGGACGCCGATCACGACGGCCACCGGCGCGATCATGGCATAGGCGTACCAGTGCTTCTGGTAGCCGTCTTTGAGACGCCGGCCGAGGCCGGGCCGCGGGGTGCGGTCACCGCGGCGCTTGCCGGTCGCGCGGTCGATGGCGACTGTCATGGTTCGACACCTTCGGATGCATCGGGACGAGCGGGAGGTTCGAGGGAGGTGCGGCGCTCAGGCCGGTGACCGCCGGGTCCCTCCCCTCCGGTGGGGGACCCGGCGGCCACGCGGACTCACTTGCTGAAGTCCGGCACCAGCTTCGCGATGGCGGTCTCGGCGTCGCCCAGACCCTCGTCCAGGGACTTCTTGCCGCCCGCGATCTGGGGCAGCTGCTCGTCCAGCGGGGTCCACAGCGAGCCGTACTCCGGCAGCGCCGGCCGCGGCTGGGCGGCGGGCAGGACCGTCTGGTAGCCGGCGATGCCCGGGTCGGCCTTGACCTTGGCGGTGTAGGCGTCGTCGCGGGTGGGCAGCGTGGAGTTCTTCAGGGCGATGGTCTCCTGGGACTTCGCCGAGGTCATGAAGTTGACCAGCTTCAGCGCGGCTTCCTGGTGGGCCTGGTCCGAGCCGGCGTAGACCGACAGGTTGTGGCCGCCGGTCGGCGCGCCCGCCTTGCCGGTGGAGCCGGCCGGGACGGTGGCGATGCCCAGGTTGGCCTTGTCCTTGAAGGCGGAGCCCGCGTAGAAGTTGGTGATCTCCCACGGGCCCTGGATGATCGAGGCGACCTTGCCGCTGACGAACGCCTCCTGGATGTGGGCGTAGGCGTCGGCGGTGGTGTCGGCCTTGTGCAGGCCCTTGCCGTCGAACAGGCCCTGCCAGGTGGCGTAGGCCTTCTTGGCCTCGGGCGAGCTCACGGTGATCTTCTTGCCCTCGGCGTCGACCGTGTCGGTGCCCTCGCCGTACAGGAACGGCTGCCCGTAGTAGCCGGCCGTGGAGCCCCAGTAGCCGTCGGCGCCGGTCTTGTCCTTGATGGTGGCGGCGGCCTTCTTCAGGTCGTCCCAGGTCTTGGGGACCTCGACGCCGGCCTTCTCGAACAGGGCCTTGTTGTAGACCAGGGCGAGGGTGTCGGTGACCAGCGGGACGCCGTAGGTCTTGCCCTCGTACTTGGCCTGCTCGATCAGGTTGGGCTGGAACTTGGCCTGGTCGGCGAGGGCCTCGGTGCCGTCCAGCGGCAGGAAGAAGCCCTTCTTGGCGAAGGCGGGGGTCCAGCCGACCTCGGAGCGCAGCACGTCGGGCGCACCCTTGGAACCGGCGGCGGTGTCGAACTTGTTCTGCGCCTGGTCGAAGGGGACGTTGACGAAGTTGACCTTGATGTCCTTGTTGGCGGCCTCGAACTCCTTGACCAGGGCCTTGTAGGTCGGCGCCTCGTTGGTCGCGTTGGAGGTGTCCCAGTAAGTGATGGTGACCGGTCCGCCGGACTCGCTGTCGCTGTCGCCGTCCCCGCCGCACGCCGTCGCCGCGAGGGCGAGGGACGCCACCAGAGCGGTGGCCGCTATGCCACGCCGCATGAGTTCTCCTTGAGGGTGAAAGCCCGTGTGGTGCAGGGTGCGGGCCCGTCCGCCGCTCCTGCCGACACCGACCGCGCCGTTGCTGCCGTCGGGCGACGTGAACGTAACAGCGTTGCAAGCACGGCGAAAGGTCTTGCAGCAAAAAAGTGCAAGAGATCTCCGAAGTTATCCGTGCGTGACCTGTTGGCGACCGTCGTGAGACGCTTGTTTACGGGGGCCGAGCGGTATCGGGCCGGTTGTGCAAGACTCTGCAAGCTCTTGCCGCCACTTTCTCGAAGGAGCGCGATGACGCAGCAGCCGGCGCCGGGCCGTCCAACAGGCCGTCCACGGCGTCCGATCGGTGGGCAAGGCGGCGGGCGACAGGTACAGTCCACCCCTGTGACCACACGGCTTGCCGACATCGCCGCCCAGGCGGGCGTGAGCGAAGCGACCGTCAGCCGCGTCCTCAACGGGAAGCCGGGCGTCGCCGCCACCACCCGCCAGTCCGTGCTCGCCGCGCTCGACGTGCTGGGCTACGAGCGTCCCGTGCGGCTGCGGCAGCGCAGCGAGGGCCTGGTCGGGCTGATCACCCCGGAGCTGGAGAACCCGATATTCCCGGCGCTGGCCCAGGTCATCGGCCAGGCGCTGACCCGCCAGGGCTACACGCCGGTCCTCGCCACCCAGACCCCGGGCGGCTCCACGGAGGACGAGCTGACGGAGATGCTGGTCGACCGCGGGGTCGCGGGCATCATCTACGTCTCGGGGCTGCACGCCGACACCACCGCCGACATGGAGCGCTACGAGCGGCTGCGCGCGCAGGGCGTGCCCTTCGTCCTCGTCGACGGGTTCTCGTCGAAGGTGCAGGCGCCGTTCATCTCCCCCGACGACCGCGCCGCGATGAGCCTCGCGGTCACGCACCTCGTCTCGCTCGGCCACACCCGCATCGGGCTGGCCCTCGGGCCGAAGCGGTTCGTACCGGTGCAGCGCAAGATCGAGGGATTCGTCCGCACCGTCCAGGAGCAACTGGACCTGAGCGCCGAGACCGTCGAGAAGGAACTCGTCCAGCACTCCCTGTACACGCTCGAAGGCGGCCAGGCGGCCGCCACAGCCCTGATCGAGCGCGACTGCACCGCGGTGGTCTGCGCCAGCGACATGATGGCGCTGGGCGCGATACGGGCGGCCCGGCAGCGCGACCTGGACGTGCCGAAGGACATCTCGGTCGTCGGCTTCGACGACTCGCCGCTGATCGCCTTCACCGACCCGCCGCTGACGACCGTCCGCAAGCCGGTCCCGGCGATGGGGCAGGCGGCGGTGCGTACGCTGCTGGAGGAGATCGGCGGGACACCCGCGCCGCACAGCGAGTTCGTGTTCATGCCGGAACTGGTGGTGCGCGGGTCGACGGCGTCGGCGCCGGGCGACCGGAACCGGTCCTGACGCCACCCGTAGTGGCCGGATGCGGCTCGGATCCTCCCGGGGGATGATCGGTGGGACAGGGCTTTTCTGGCAGACTTCATGCCTATGGGTGACGTGACCGTGAGGACTCCGGAACGCCGGGAAGAGGGCGTTCGGCACCCCGTCACGGAGTCGACGGGGCGGGGCTTGGTGCGCCGGCTCCGCGCACCGCGTCGGCCCCGGCTGTGGTTCGAGATCCTGCTGATCGCGCTCAGTTACTGGACGTACTCCCTCATCCGCAACGCGGTGCCGGAGCAGCGCACCGAGGCCCTGCGCAACGCCGACTGGATCTGGCGCCTGGAGCAGCAACTCGGCGTCGCCGTCGAACAGTCCGTGAACCATGCCGTGAACTCGGTGACTTGGCTGGTCGTCGGCATGAACTACTACTACGCCACGCTGCACTTCGTGGTGACGCTGGGTGTTCTCGTGTGGCTGTACCGCAGTCATCCCGGGCGGTACGCGGCGACCCGGCTGGTCCTCTTCGCGACCACGGGAGTCGCCCTGGTCGGTTACTACCTGTATCCGCTGGCCCCGCCGCGCCTGATGAACGGCGGGCACTTCATCGACACCGTGATGGTCCACGAGACGTGGGGGTCGATGGCCTCCGGGGACCTGAAGAACATGTCGAACCAGTACGCCGCGATGCCGTCGATGCACATCGGCTGGTCGGTGTGGTGCGGGCTGACGATCTTCGCACTGGCGTCGGTGCCGTGGGTGCGGGGACTGGGACTGCTCTACCCGACGCTCACGCTCGTGGTGATCGTCGCCACGGCCAACCACTTCTGGCTGGACGCGGTGGGCGGTGTGCTGTGCCTGGGGTTCGGGTACGCGGTGGCGGGGCTCTGGTACGGGGCGCTGCCGCACGCGCTGCCCCGGACGGTACCGGGGGCGGAGCGGCGGAGGGCTTGGCTGCCGACGCGGGCTTAGCCGCGGTACGTCCCGGTCACGCCCCGTAGAACAGCTCCTCCACCACCGCCCTGGCCCGCCGGGTCGTGCGCCGGTACTCGTCCAGCATGTCGCCCGCGTGGCCGGGGCCGTGGCCCAGGTAGCGGCCCACCGCGGCCAGCTCGCGCGGGTCGCTCGGGAAGGTGTCCCCGGCCCGGCCGCGCACCAGCATCACCGCGTTGCGGACGCGGGTCGCCAGGACCCACGCCTCGTCGAGCGTCGCGGCGTGCTCCGCGGGGACGAGCCCGGCCTCGCACGCGGCGGCCAGGGCCTCGCGCGTCCGGGTGGTCCGCAGGCCCGGCTCCCTGTGCCCGTGCCGCAACTGGGTGAGCTGCACGGTCCACTCCACGTCCGACAGGCCGCCCGGCCCCAGCTTGGCGTGCAGCTTGGGGTCCGCGCCGCGCGGCATCCGCTCGGACTCCATCCGGGCCTTGAGCCGCCGGATCTCCCGTACGGCGTCCTCGCCGAGCCCGTCCGCCGGGTAGCGCAGCGGATCGACCAGCTCGACGAACCGCCGCCCCAGGTCCGCGTCGCCCGCGACGCACTCGGCCCGCAGCAGCGCGTGCCGCTCCCACATCAGGGACCAGCGCCGGTAGTAGGCCTCGTACGACTTCAGGGTGCGCACCAGCGGCCCCGACTTGCCCTCCGGACGCAGGTCGGCGTCGATCAGCAGCGGCGGGTCGGCGCTCGGCACCTGGAGCAGGCGCCGCAGTTCGGAGACGACCTTGTTGGCGGCGTCGCCCGCCTCCCGCTCGTCCACCCCGTCCCGGGGCTCGTGCACGAAGAGCACGTCCGCGTCCGAGCCGTAGCCCAGCTCGTGCCCGCCGAACCGGCCCATGCCGATGATCGCGAACCGGGTCGGCAGGGTGTCCCCCCAGCCCTCCCGCACGACGGCCCGGAGCGTGCCCGCCAGCGTCGCCGCCGTCAGGTCGGACACGGCGGCGCCGACCCGGTCCACCAGGGCGCCCGGGTCGGCCTCGACGGGCCGCGCCTCGGTGCCGTAGGAGCCGATGATGTCGGCGGCGGCCGTACGGAACAGCTCCCGGCGCCGGACCCCGCGCGCCGCCGTGACCGCCTGCTCCGCGCCGTCGGCGCGGCGGACCGCGGCGAGTATCTCCTGCTCCAGCTGGGGCCGCGCGCGCGGCGCCAGTCCCCCGCCGTCGCCGTCCCCGAGCAGCGCGACGGCCTCGGGCGCCCGCATCAGCAGGTCGGGGGCGAGCCGCCCGGCGGAGAGCACGCGGGCCAGGTTCTCGGCGGCCGCCCCCTCGTCCCGCAGCAGCCGCAGGTACCAGGGCGTCTTGCCGAGGGCGTCGGAGACCTTGCGGAAGCCCAGCAGGCCGGCGTCCGGGTCGGCGGAGTCGGCGAACCAGCCGAGGAGCACGGGCAGCAGGGTGCGCTGGATGGCCGCCTTGCGGGTGACGCCGGACGCCAGCGCCTCCAGGTGCCGCAGCGCGCCGGCCGGGTCGGCGTACCCGAGGGCCACCAGGCGCTCCCGGGCGGCCTCGGCGCTCAGCCGGGTCTCGCCGGGCGCCAGCTGGGCGACGGCGTCGAGCAGCGGCCGGTAGAACAGCTTCTCGTGCAGCCGCCGTACGACGGAGGCGTGCCGCCGCCACGCGCGCAGCAGCCCGGTGACCGGGTCGGTGCGCAGGCCCAGGGAGCGGCCGAGGCGGCGCAGGTCGGCCTCGTCCTCGGGCACGAGGTGGGTGCGCCGCAGCCGGTGGAGCTGGATGCGGTGCTCCATGGAGCGCAGGAAGCGGTACGCCTCGTCGAGCTGGGCGGCGTCGGCCCGGCCCACGTACCCGCCCGCGGCCAGCGCCTCCAGCGCGTCCAGGGTCGTACCGCTGTGCAGGGAGGTGTCCGCCCGGCCGTGCACGAGCTGGAGCAGCTGCACGGCGAACTCGACGTCCCTGAGGCCCCCGGGGCCCAGCTTGAGCTGCCGGTCGACCTCGGCGACGGGGATGGTCTCCACCACCCGGCGGCGCATCTTCTGCACGTCGGCGACGAAGTTCTCGCGGTCGGCGGCCTGCCACACCAGCGGCTGGAGGGCGGCGACGTACTCGGCGCCGAGCGCGGCGTCGCCGGCCACCGGGCGGGCCTTGAGCAGCGCCTGGAACTCCCAGGTCTTGGCCCAGCGCTGGTAGTAGGCGAGGTGGCTGCTGAGGGTGCGCACCAGGGGGCCGTTGCGGCCCTCGGGGCGGAGGTTGGCGTCGACGGGCCAGATGGAGCCCTCGACGGTGGTCTCGGAGCAGATCCGCATCAGGTGCGAGGCGAGCGCGGTCGCGGCGCGCATCGCCTTGGTCTCGTCGGCCTCGTCGACGCCTTCCGCGGGCTCGCCCACGAAGATCACGTCCACGTCGGAGACGTAGTTCAGCTCGTGTCCGCCGCATTTGCCCATCGCGATCACCGCGAGCCGGCACAGCGCGGCGTCCTCCGGCGCGGCGGCCTCGGCCAGCGCGAGCGCGGCGCGCAGGGTGGCGGTGGCGAGGTCGGCCAGCTCGGCGGCGGTCTCGGCGACGTCGATGGTGCCGCACACGTCGCGGGCGGCGATGGACAGCAGGCAGCGCCGGTAGGCGACGCGCAGCGAGACGGGGTCGTCGGCCTCGGCGAGACCGCGCTCGAACTCGGCCACCCCGCGGTGCAGGTCACGCGGTTCGTAGGTGACCAGGGCCTGCCAGTCACCGGCGTGCCGGGCGAGGTGGTCGGCGAGCGCCTCGGAGGCGCCGAGCACGCCGAGGAGACGGTCGCGCAGGGGCTTGGCCGCTATGAGGGTGTCCAGCAGCTCCCGGCGGGCGGTGGGGTCGGGCTGCGCCTCCAGCAGCCGGACCAGGCCGTGCAGGGCGAGATCCGGGTCGGCGGTGGCGCCCAGCGCCTCCAGCAGGACCGGGTCGTCGCGGACCGCCGCCAGCTCCCCGCCGTCCAGCAGCCGCTCGGCGGCCGAGGCATCGGTGAAGCCGTGCCGCAGCAGCCGCGTGAAGGTACTGCTCCTGCGTCCCGGCGTCGTCATCCCGGTCTCCTGTCGCCCTCCGGATCAAGGTCCTACGGCCCGAGCGTAACCGGGAGGCGCCGTGCGGGCGCCGGGGAGTACCGGCTCCGTCCTCCGGTGGCCACCCGTCGACTCGTACGATATCTTGTACAAGCCGCGAAGGGAGGCACCGGTATGTCCATCACCGCCAGCGAAGCCCGTCAGAACCTGTTCCCGCTGATAGAGCAGGTCAACGAGGACCATGCCCCGGTGCACATCACCTCCCGCAAGGGAAACGCCGTGCTCATGTCGGAGGAGGACTTCACCGCCTGGACGGAGACGGTGCACCTGCTGCGCTCGCCCAAGAACGCCCGCCGCCTGCTCGACTCGATCGCGGAGGCCGAGGCCGGTGGCGCACGGCCGCGGGAGCTGATCGACCCGGACGCGGAGCGGGCGTGAGGATCGCTTTCACGTCGCACGGCTGGGAGGACTACGTCCACTGGGCCGAGAGCGACCGGAAGGTGACCAGACGGATCAACAAGCTGATCACCGACATCTCCCGCGACCCGTTCAAGGGCATCGGCAAGCCGGAGCCGCTGAAGGGCGACCTGTCGGGCTACTGGTCACGCCGCATCGACGACACGCACCGCCTGGTCTACAAGCCCACCGACGACGAGCTGATCATCGTCCAGGCGCGGTACCACTACTGACCACCGTTCCGTACCAGCGTCACCGTGTTCGACAAGGACGTCGAAGGAGTCATGCCATGGATTTCACCCTCGAAGTGATCCCGCTGCCCGTGTCCGACATCGACCGGGCCCGGGACTTCTACCGTGACAAGGTCGGCTTCCACGTCGACATCGACCAGGAGGTCATGCCGGGGATGCGCATCGTCCAGCTGACGCCGCCGGGCTCGGGCTGTTCGATCGCCCTCGGTGACGCCATCTGGGACATGACCCAGGGAGAGACCGCGCCGGCCCCCGGCTCCTACCAGGGACTCCAGCTCTGCGTCGCCGACATCAAGGCGGCCCGCGCGGAGCTGGTGGAGCGGGGCCTGGAGGTGTCCGAGCCGGTGGAGTACACGCCGGACGACGGCGCCACGTTCATGTACTTCAAGGACCCCGACGGCAACGGCTGGTCGATCCAGGAGTACCGGCGCCGCGGGTCGGAGCCGCTGCACCAGGTGCTGGCCGACCAGAAGCGGCAGGGGTAGCGGCGGCCGGACGTGCGGGGCTGACGGGGCCGGGCCCCGCCGTCAGCCCCGCTCCTGCCAGCGGTTGGTGATCGGGAGCCGGCGGTCCTTGCCGAAGCCCTTGGGGGAGATCTTGGTGCCCGGCGGGTACTGGCGCCGCTTGTACTCCGCGGTGTCGACCATGCGCAGCGTCCTTATCACCAGCTCCCGGTCGTACCCGGCGGCCACGATCTCGTCCGCGCCCCGGTCCCGGTCGACGTACAGCTCCAGGATCGCGTCCAGCACCGGGTAGTCGGGCAGCGAGTCCGTGTCGACCTGGCCGGGACGCAGTTCCGCGCTCGGCGGCTTGGTGATCGAGTTCTCGGGGATCGGCGGGACCTGGCCGCGGGCCCCGGCCGCCCGGTTGCGCCAGGCGGCGAGGCGGAACACCGACGTCTTGTACACGTCCTTGATCGGCCCGTAGGCGCCCACCGAGTCGCCGTAGAGCGTCGAGTACCCCACGGCCAGCTCCGACTTGTTGCCCGGTGCCAGCACGAGGTGGCCCTCCTGGTTGGAGAGGGCCATCAGCAGCGTCCCGCGCAGCCGCGACTGGAGGTTCTCCTCCGCGAGGCCGGTCAGGCCCAGCGCGTCCATGTACGCGTCGAACATCGGCTCGATCGCCACGGTGCGGTGGTGCAGCCCGGTGCGCCGGGCCATCTCCGCCGCGTCCTCCAGGGAGTGCCCGGAGGAGTACTTCGACGGCATCGACACGCCGTGCACGTGCTCCGCGCCCACCGCGTCGCAGGCGATCGCCGCGACCAGCGCGGAGTCGATGCCGCCGGAGAGGCCGAGGAGCACCGAGCGGAAGCCGTTCTTGGCGACGTACGCGCGCAGGCCGACGACGAGGGCCGAGTAGACCTCCTCGTCGTCGTCCAGCCGCTCCGCGTGCCCGCCGGACAGCTCCGGCCCGTCGGCGGCCGGCGCCGGCTCCTCGGACAGCACGACCCGGTCGATGAGCAGCCCGTCGTCCACGACGCCGGCCGGCGCGTCGCTGTCGGCGAGCGGGAGGTCGAGGTCGAGCACCACGCAGCCCTCGGTGAACTGCGGCGCCCGCGCGACGACCTCGCCGTCCCGGTCGACCACGATCGAGTCGCCGTCGAAGACCAGCTCGTCCTGCCCGCCGGTCATCGCGAGGTAGGCGGTCGTACACCCGGCCTCCCGGGCTCGCCTGCGCACCAGCTCCAGCCGCGTGTCGTCCTTGTCGCGCTCGTACGGCGAGGCGTTGACGGAGAGCAGCAGTCCGGCCCGGGCCGAGCGGGCGGCCGGCACCCGGCCACCGTCCTGCCACAGGTCCTCGCAGACGGCGAGGGCCACGTCGACGCCGCGCACCCGCGCCACCGGCATGGTGTCGCCGGGGACGAAGTAGCGGAACTCGTCGAAGACGCCGTAGTTGGGCAGGTGGTGCTTGGCGAAGGTCAGCACCGGCTCGCCGCCGTACAGCACCGCCACCGCGTTCTGCGGGGCGCCGGCCGGCTGCCCGTACCGGGGCCGGGCGGTCGCCGAGCGGTCGAGGTGGCCGACGACCACCGGCAGCTCGCCGAGGCCCTCCTCGGCCAGGCGCGTCGCCAGGGAGGCCAGGGCGGCGCGGGAGGCCTCCACGAAGGACGGCCTGAGGGCCAGGTCCTCGACGGGGTAGCCGGTCAGCATCATCTCCGGGAACGCCACCAGGTGCGCTCCCTGCCCGGCGGCGTGCCGGGTCCAGCGGACCACCGACTCCGCGTTGCCGGCGAGGTCGCCTACGGTGGCGTCGATCTGGTTCAGGGCGAGTCGTAGTCGAGGCACCCGGCCAGCTTAATCGTCAGAACGACACAATGGGGTGTCGTTCCGGTGTCCGCCTCATGTCCGCGGTTTCGCGCCCCGCTCCGCCAGCAGGTCGGCCATCAGCCGGATCTCCGACTCCTGCGACTCCACCATCCCCCGGGCCAGCCGCTTCTCCACCCCGACCGTGCACCGGTCGACGCATCCCCCGGCCATGTGGACGCCGCCCCGGTGGTGCTCCGTCATCAGCTGGAGCCAGTAGACCTCGGCCCGCTCCCCGTCGAGCGTCGCCAGCTTCTCCATCTCGGCGTCGGTGGCCATCCCCGGCATCAGGGAGCCCTCCCCGGCGGAGGGCATGTCGCCCATGCCCATCCAGGTCATCGGCGGGTCGGACGACACCTTCGGCAGCCCCCACAGGTCGAGCCAGCCGATCAGCATGCCGCGCTGGTTGGCCTGGGTCTGCGCGATGTCGTAGGCGAGCCGCCGCACCTCCTCGTCCTCGGTGCGGTCGCGCACGAGGTACGACATCTCCACGGCCTGCTGGTGGTGGACCGCCATGTCCCGGGCGAACCCGGCGTCAGCGGAGTCGGCGGTCGGGACGCGGCTCGCGCCGTCGTCCCCGGCGACGGCGTAGGTGATCGCGCCGGCCGCGACGAGGGCCGCCGCGGCGGCCCCCGCGATCCAGCCGGCCCGCCTGGGTGTCACTGGGACAGCCCGCCCGTGCACGCGGCCCCCGGCTCGGGGGTCTGCTCACCCTGGACGAACTTCTCGAAGAACGTGTCCACGTTCGGGTCGTCGGCGCCGGTCACCGTGCGCTGGTGCCCCCAGGCGGACAGCACGATCGGGTCCTTCTGCTTGCCGTCCGGGCTCATCAGCGAGTACGGCGTCTTCTTCACCTTCGCCGCCAGCTTCTCCACGTCGGCCTTCGGCGCCTGGTCGGTGTAGGTCACCCAGACGGCGCCGTGCTCCAGGGAGTGCACCGCGTTCTCGTTGTTCAGCGGCTTGTCGTAGACGTCGCCGTTGCAGTTCATCCAGGCCTGGTTGTGGTCGCCGCCGACGGGCGGATCGACGGGGTAGGACACCTTCTTGGTGACGTGGTTGCGCGACAGCGTCCCCTTCCAGGTCTGCACCCCGTCCTCGCCGGCGACGAACTTGCCGGAGGTGCTCTTGCCGTCCGAGGCCGTGTCGTCGCCGGAGTCGTCGGACTGCGACCGGACAAGGAAGACCCCGCCGACGACGAGACCGGCGACGACCACGGTGCTGACCGCGATCGTGAGGATCCGGTTCCGGCGGTCGCGGGCCTCCTCGGCACGCCGCATCTCGGCTATGCGTGCCTGCCGCGCCTGGTTGCTGCTCTTCTTGGCGGAACCCATGGGGTGTGCCCTTCTGGGAAAAGGGGGGCGGTGGAGTCCGCTGATCGTAAGGGGGAAGGAGGGTCCAGTCGTAGGGAGATCACAGGATCTGTCGCGGCGGGGCCTCAGGAATGGCCCGATCGAACACGTGGCCTCTACGCTGCGGTGAGGATCGGTGGGCCGACCGAGGCCCGCAACGCGTACGAAACCGTGCTGTGGTGTGATGCTCAGGTGCAGGGCCGCCTCCCGCCGTACCGGAGACAGGCGGGCTGACCAGCAAGGATGGGGAAGCGGAAGATGGACAAGCAGCAGGAGTTCGTGATCCGGACGCTGGAGGAGCGCGACATCCGGTTCGTACGCCTGTGGTTCACGGACGTACTGGGCTTCCTCAAGTCCGTCGCCGTGGCCCCGGCCGAGCTGGAGCAGGCCTTCGACGAGGGCATCGGCTTCGACGGCTCGGCGATCGAGGGCTTCGCCCGGGTCTACGAGTCCGACATGATCGCCAAGCCGGACCCCTCGACCTTCCAGGTCCTGCCCTGGCGCGCGGAGGCCCCCGGCACGGCCCGCATGTTCTGCGACATCCTCATGCCGGACGGCTCGCCGTCCTTCGCCGACCCGCGCTACGTCCTCAAGCGCGCCCTGGCCCGCACCTCCGACCTGGGCTTCACCTTCTACACCCACCCGGAGATCGAGTTCTTCCTGCTGAAGGACAAGCCGGTCGACGGCAGGGTGCCGACCCCGGCCGACAACTCCGGGTACTTCGACCACACCCCGCAGAACATCGGCATGGACTTCCGCCGCCAGGCGATCACCATGCTGGAGTCGATGGGCATCTCGGTCGAGTTCTCCCACCACGAGGGCGCCCCCGGCCAGCAGGAGATCGACCTGCGCTACGCCGACGCGCTCTCCACGGCCGACAACATCATGACCTTCCGCCTGGTCATGAAGCAGGTCGCGCTGGAGCAGGGGCTCCAGGCCACCTTCATGCCGAAGCCGTTCTCGGAGTACCCGGGCTCGGGCATGCACTCCCACCTGTCCCTCTTCGAGGGCGACCGCAACGCGTTCTACGAGTCCGGCGCCGAGTACCAGCTCTCCAAGGTCGGCCGCTCCTTCATCGCGGGCCTGCTGCGGCACGCGGCGGAGATCTCGGCCGTCACCAACCAGTGGGTGAACAGCTACAAGCGCATCTGGGGCGGCTCCGAGCGCACCGCCGGCGCCGGCGGCGAGGCCCCCTCGTACATCTGCTGGGGCCACAACAACCGCTCGGCCCTGGTCCGCGTCCCGATGTACAAGCCCGGCAAGACCGGCTCGGCCCGCGTCGAGGTCCGCTCCATCGACTCCGGCGCCAACCCGTACCTGACCTACGCCGTCCTCCTCGCCGCCGGCCTCAAGGGCATCGAGGAGGGGTACGAACTCCCGCCGGGCGCCGAGGACGACGTCTGGGCCCTCTCCGACGCCGAGCGCCGCGCACTGGGCATCGAGCCCCTCCCCCAGAACCTCGGCGAGGCCCTCGCCCTGATGGAACGCAGCGACCTGGTCGCCGAGACCCTCGGCGAGCACGTCTTCGACTTCTTCCTGCGCAACAAGCGGCAGGAGTGGGAGGAGTACCGCTCCCAGGTCACCGCCTTCGAGCTGCGGAAGTCGCTGCCGGTGCTGTAGGGGCCGGAGCGCGCCCCGCTCGCGTGACGCAGGGGTCGGCGGTCGAAGGACCGCCGGCCCCTCCGTCGTGTTACTCCCCCGAGTTACTCCCCCGAGCCGGCGACCGGTCCGGGGCCGCCGCCGGAAATCCCTCGGACCTGCACACCGTTCATCGCACGGTCGCACAGGCAGGCCGTGACGGAGCCGGGCCGTGCTCACCGTGCGCGTAACGGCTCCGGGCGCCCCCCATGACCGGCGGGTAGCGTGAAGACACGGGCCCTTTCCCTGACGGCATTCACACACTGATGGACGCGGCGACGCCGACGGCGTGCCGCCAACAACGCGCGGATGGTGGGGCGTTCACCACCGTGCTTTGATCAGTGCGCGGCACGCCGGTGACCGGCTCCGGAACCCCCACCCGGAACGCGGGCGTGCGTGCCTCACCGCTCCCCTTGCCATTGGCACGAAAGGAAAGACCTGCCATGAACTTCGTCCCCCAGGTCGAAACCGCTGAGATCTCCGACGCGGACCTGGACCAGGTGTCCGGCGGCACCATCGGCGTCGACGCCGGTGCGGCCGTCATAGCCGTCGGTGGCGCCCTCGGCGGCGGCCTCTACACGGAGGCCGGCCCGCTCTCCGTCAGCGCCGGTCTGGGCGCCTCGGCGACCCCCGGCGGCACGTCGGCGCAGGGCCACGCGCACACGACCATGGTCTGAGCCGCACGCCGACGTGCGACGGGCCCCGGACCCCGTGTCCGGGGCCCGTCGCCGTCTTCGGTGCAGCTCTGCGCCCGGGGCGGCCGGGCATCCGGTCCGTGAAGCAGATCGGGGCGGGTACCGGAGAGTGTGTACTTCTTCAGCCGGTCCCGCCGTGTGAGCCTTCTCAGCCGGGCCCGGCACGGTGCCGGGCCTCGTCCGCGAGGTGCCGGCCGGAGTCGCGGGCCTGTTCGGTGACCTTGCCGCCTTGGTCGCGGGCCTCGCCCTGCGTGGTGCGGGCGGCCTCGGCCGCCGTGCCCTTCACCTCTGCGGCCGCCTCCTGCGCCACTTCCCTCGCGCCTTCCTTGAGGTGCTGCGCAGACTCGGCCGCGGCGCCCTTCACGGGTTCCAGGGCCTCGCTCCGCATCAGCTCGGAGGCCTTCTGCCGCTCGGTGCGCGAGGCGGGCAGCAGCGAGGACGCCAGCACTCCGACCCCGAAGGCGACGAGACCGGCCGCCAGGGGGTTGCCCTGGGTCTGGCTGCGGGCCATGTCGGGCGCCTGCTGTACGGCGTGTCCCGCCTGTTCGGCCACGTCGCGCGCGGTGCCGGCCGCCTGTCCTGCGGCGTCGCGGGCCGACCCGACCGCCTGCCCGGTGCCCTCCTGGAGCGAACCGGCGGCCGACTGAGCGGTGTCCCGCACGCCGTGCGCGGTGTCCGAGGCCGTGCCCATCACTCGCTCGCGCATGCCGGACATCGTTCCGCGCATCCGGGCGGTGCGGCGCCGTGCCACGCGGCGGGGACTGGTCCGGTCGGCGAGCCGGTCCACGTCCGTGGCCAGCCGGCCTCGGGTCGCCTCTATCTCGGTCCTCATTTGGTCGGGTGACGTGCCCATTCCGCGTTCTCCTTCATGGTTTGGACGGTTCGCTCCGGCTTCGGCGAGACGGTGCTCATCCGCGTGCGGCCCTTCTGATAGAGCACGGCCGCGGCGACCCCCCAGACGGCGGCGACGACGAGGGCCGCCCAGCCCCCGTCGATCACGTTGGCCAGGCCGAGCACGGCGGCCAGCGACAGGAACAGCAGGACCATGTAGCCCGCGAAGCCGGCACCGCCGAACATTCCGGCGGCCTTGCCCGCCCGGCTCGCCTCGTCCCTGACCTCGGCCTTGGCCAGCTCGACCTCCTGCCGGAACAGGGTCTGCAGGTCCGCGGTGACCGCGGACAGCAGGTGGCTCACGGACCGCTCCTGTTCGCGGGGCTCCTGGTGCGCTCCCGTGCCCCGGTGAGGGGAGAGGGTGGCCATCTCATACCTCCGGACGCCCACGGTCCGGGCTGCCGTCCGTCAAGTGCCCGACGGTCGGCGGCACGGACGGCGGCATGGCCCTCTCCTCCGCGGAGATCGCCGGAGGACCGGTCGGCACAGTCTGCCCGCCCGTCCCCCGCCCGTCGGGCCCTGACGCGGCTCCCGTCGCCTTCGCCAGGCGGCCGACGGCCAGTCCGGCCAGCAGAGCCCCGCCGAGGAAGGCGCCGGGCCGCCGCCGGGCGAAGTGCTGCAGGTCGCCGACGATTCCCTCGACGCCCCGCTCGTCCAGGTAGTCGGCGGCCTGACTGCCTCGGTCCGCCGCGTGCGCCACCAGGCTGCGGGCCGGAGAGTCGTCACGCGCGTGCGCGGCCAGACCCGAGAGGTCGCTCGCCCACTGGCGCAGCTGGCCGGCCGCACGCTTGGTCTGCCCCTCGGCCTCGTTCATCGCACGGCTTCGCATCTCCTCCAGGACCGTGCCCGCCTGCTGCTGCGCCTCACCGACCACCGAGCGGGCCTGGTCCGCCGCGGCTCCCGCGACCTGACTCGCGGCCTGCTTCGCCTGGTCGGCCGTGGCGGACGTTTCCGTCCTCACCTTTTCCCTGGTGGCCCCGGTTCCGGTCTGTACGGACTCGCTCATCGGCAGTTCTCCTCATCCGATGTCCTGTGTGCGGCCCGTGTCCGGGTGACCGACGGGTGCCGGACCCGGGGTGTCACACGTGGCCGTCCGTCCCACTCCGGGTGACCTGGTTGCGACCTATGACACGTTATGTCCGGCTATTAGTCGAGCAAGGCTGCTGTGGTGATGTCGCCACGGCCATTCGCATCTGTCAGCGACTGGGCGTCACCATGAGTAACTCCTGTGCCCGGTCCGGGGATACCGGTCCAGAACCGGACGGCTAGGCCCTGACGCCGGGCCCGGCCACGAGCGCAGCCCAAGCGGCGGGGGCCACGGCGGGGCGGGGGCCGTCGGGACGTTTGGCATCACGGACGTGGACGGTGGCGGGGGTTGTCGCGACCTCGACGCAGTCGCTCGGCTCGCTGGTGTCGCTGTAGCTGCTCTTGATCCAGGCCGGGTCGGCGGGGTGCCCGGCTGTGTCCTTACGGCTCATGTCTCCCGCAGCAGTTGTTCGATGAAGGCCACTGACTCCCGGGTGGGCAGGGCTTCGGCCCGGATACTGCCGTGGCGCAGGTCGAGGATGCGCAGCTGCCGGGGATCCGTGACGGGCCGGTCGCCGGACATGTCGTCGGCCCGCCCGACCGCCGTGCCGTCCTCGAACTTGAGCACCCGCATCCGCCCGCCTCGCGGGTGATCAGCGCGAGACGTCGGCATCACGTGGATCTCCACGTGCCGCAATCGCCCGACCTCCAGCAGGAGTTCGAGCTGCCGGCGCAGCACAGCGCGCGCAGCTCCGCGGGCAGGGCGGTTGCGAACTCGGGGGCCGCCGCCTCGTCGGCGGCCGAGACCAGGGACAGCACGGAGGCGACGCCGGCCTCCGCGCGGGCCAGGGCGAACGGGGCGCCCCTGGGAGTTGCCGACCACGGCCGGGCGGCCCGGGCCCCGCAGGGCGCACAGGGCGCGGACGTCGGTGGCGAAGCCGGCGAAGGTGCGGCCGGGGGTCGAGGCGCCGGGTCCGGGGCGGTCCACGCAGACCAGGCGGACGCCCGGCGCGTCCACGACGCCCGCGCCGAAGCCGCGTCGGCGGCTCGTGGCCGCGCCGGGGCACAGCAGGACCGGAACGCCGTCCGGCGGGCCCCACTCGGCCCAGCCGAGCAGGCGTCCGTCCGGCAGGCCGGTGTCACCGAGGCGGGCGGGGGCGGTGACGAGGACGGTCATGTGGCGCATCCTCGCGCCGCGCGGAGGGCTGCGCACACGGTTCTCGGTGCCGCCGGGCACCGGCGCCGCTGCCGCCGGCCCGCCAGCGCCCTGGAGGAGCACCTGCCTGCCGTCGGCCAGGCGGCCACGCCTCGGTCACCACCGGGTCACCGGACCGACGGGCCGGGGCCGAAGTGCCGTGCGGGCAGCCGAACCGGCCCGCACGGCACCCCCACCGTCACCGCCGTGCGGCTTCCACCGCCTCCGGCACGTGCCCCGCGACCACGCGCTCGCGTCCGTGTACCGGAGCGGCGGCGGCCCGGCGCCGGTCCACCGCGTACGCCGCGCCCGCGACGCCCACGCCGAGGACGGCCAGGGCCGCACCCGCCGTCGCCGGGGACGTGGTGCCGAAGCCCGCCGCGAGGGCGAGGCCGCCGATCCAGGCGCCGCCCGCGTTGGCGAGGTTGAAGGCGGCCTGGTTGGCCGAGGAGGCGAGGGAGGGGGCCGCGGCGGCCTTCTCCATCACCATCAGCTGGAGGGGGGAGCCGGTGAGGAAGGCGGCCATGCCCAGCAGGGCCACCGCGACGGCCGCCGTGACCTCGGTGCGCATCAGCAGCGGGAAGAGGGCGAGGACCACCACCAGGGAGGCCAGGCCGCTGAAGAGGGTGCCCCGCAGGGAGTGGTCGGCGAGGCGGCCGCCCAGCAGGTTGCCCGCGGTGGCGCCGACGCCGAACAGGGCCAGCAGCAGCGTCACGCTGGCCTCGGCGAAGCCGGCGGCGTCCGTGAGCATCGGCGTGATGTAGCTGTAGGCGGCGAAGAGCGCGCCGAAGCCCGCGACGGTCGTGCCGAGGGCGAGCCAGACGGGCAGGGAGCGCAGGGCGGCCAGTTCGCCGCGGAGCCCCGAGGCGGGGGCGGGGGCGTGGTCGCGCGGGATCAGGACCGCGAGGGCCGCTATCGCCGCGACGCCGATCGCGCTCACGCCGAGGAAGGTGGCCCGCCAGCCGAGCTGCTGGCCCATGGCGGTGGCCGCGGGCACGCCGACGATGTTGGCGACCGTCAGCCCCAGGAACATCAGGGAGACGGAGCGGGCCTTGCGTTCCGGCGCCACCATGCCGGTGGCGACGACCGCGCCGACACCGAAGAAGGCGCCGTGCGGCAGGCCGCTGACGAAGCGGGCGGCGAGGAGGGAGACCTCGCCGGGGGCGAACGCGGACAGCGCGTTGCCGGCCACGAAGAGGGCCATCAGCGCGATCAGCACCGTGCGGCGGGACATCCGCGCGGTCGCCGCCGCGAGCAGCGGGGCGCCGATGACGACGCCGAGCGCGTACGCCGAGACCAGGTGGCCGGCGCTGGGGATGGAGATGTCCAGGTCGTCCGCGACGTCGGGCAGCAGGCCCATCATCACGAACTCGGTGGTACCGATGCCGAAGGCGCCCACGGCAAGGGCGAGCAGGGCCAGGGGCATGAAGGGGACTCGCCTTTCGAGCGGAGGTGTGCGTACGGGACTGCTTCGCTATGTTCCCGTACGGAACAAAGCCTCTCAGGGCGAGTATTCCGCGAGGTGACGGACGGGTGTCCGGCAGCTGCCCGAACGGCGCTGACCAGGCACTTTCAGGATGCCGTTGTGTCGACCCTCACACGCGCGGCGATCGGCAGATGGTCGCTGCCGGTCGCCGGCAGGGTCCAGCTGGTCTCCGGTTCGACGCCGGTGACCAGGATCTGGTCGATGCGGGCCATCGGGAAGGACGCCGGCCAGCTGAAGCCGAAGCCGTCCCCCACGGCGCCCTGCGGGGAGCGCATCTGGGAGGTGATGGCCGTGAGCGCGCGGTCGTTCATGGTGCCGTTGAGGTCGCCGAGCAGGATCTTGCGGGGCAGCTTCTCGTCGGCGATGGCCTCGCCGAGGGCGTCGGCGCTCTTGTCGCGCTGCCGGGCGGTGAAACCCGCCTCCAGCTTCACCCGTACGGACGGCAGGTGGGCGACGTACACCGCGACCGGCCCGGAGGGCGTGGCGACGGTGGCGCGCATGGCGCGCTTCCAGCCGAGCCGGATGTCGACGGCCTTCACGCCGCTCACCGGGTACTTGCTCCACAGCCCGACGGTGCCGACCACCGCGTGGTGCCGGTACTTCGACGCCAGCGCCTTCTCGTACGTCGGCACGGCGGACGCCTTCAGCTCCTCCAGCGCCAGCACGTCCGCGCCGGCCGCGGCCACGGCACGGGCGGTGCCGGCCGGGTCGGCGTTGTCGGCGTTGACGTTGTGGGTGGCCACCGTGAGGTCGCCGCCGGCACCGGTCTTGTCGAAGAGGAGTCCGCCGAAGAGGTTCAGCCACACCGACACCGGCAGGACCAGCGCGATCAGCGCCGTCGCCGACTTGCGCGCGAGGGCGATCACCAGCAGGACCGGGATCAGCAGACCGAACCACGGCAGGAAGGTCTCCGTGAGGCTGCCGAGGTTCCCGATGGCGTTCGGGATGTGCGAGTGGGCCGCCATGACGACGGCCAGGACGATCGCCACCGCGGCCGTGACCAGGCCCCGGCGCCAGATCCGCCGGTCGCCCCGCCAGCCGGTGACCGCCCGGTCCCACAGGCGCCGAAGCCGGGTGCCCCGGTGCTCGGGCCCCGAGCCGCCGTTGTCCGTCTCCGTCATGTACGCCTGCTGCGCCATACCGTCGCCTCACTGCCTGCCGTGCACACCGTCGCTCCCCCCCGTGACTCAGCACCCTAGGGGATGATCGGGTCCGATCCTGCCGTCCTGCGACGGCCGTACGGGCACGAGGACGTACGAGTCGCCGTCCGGAGTTCCGAACGGAGTCGAGACGGGCGGCTCTGTGACACAACGAGCACATTCGCCCCCCGCTTCACGGGCTCGGCACCCCGTGACGAGGGTCCCCTAGCCGCCGGGACGCGGAAGGTGCCACCATGGAGGGGATCCGGGGACGCCGTGAGGGCGCCTCGAGATGACATGAAGGAGCCGTTGCCATGACGCAGCTTTCGGCTGCCCCCACCCCTCAGCGCCCCGCCGACGGGAGCAAGGCGCTGTACGGGGGCAAGAGCAACCGCCGCATCACCGTCCGGGACATCACCGCCGCCAAGGAGCGCGGCGAGAAGTGGCCCATGCTCACCGCGTACGACGCGATGACCGCGTCCGTCTTCGACGAGGCCGGCATCCCGGTCATGCTCGTCGGCGACTCCGCGGGCAACTGCCACCTCGGCTACGAGTCCACCGTGCCCGTCACCCTGGACGAGATGACCATGCTCTCGGCCGCGGTGGTCCGGGGCACCAGCCGCGCCCTGATCGTCGGCGACCTGCCCTTCGGCTCCTACCAGGAGGGCCCGGTGCAGGCGCTGCGCTCGGCGACCCGGCTGGTGAAGGAGGCCGGGGTGGGGGCGGTCAAGCTGGAGGGCGGCGAGCGCTCGCACCGGCAGATCGAGCTGCTGGTGGAGTCCGGCATCCCCGTGATGGCCCACATCGGCCTCACCCCGCAGTCCGTGAACGCCATGGGCTACCGGGTCCAGGGGCGCGGCGAGGAGGCGGCCCAGCAGCTGCTGCGCGACGCCAAGGCGGTGCAGGACGCGGGCGCCTTCGCGGTCGTCCTGGAGCTGGTCCCGGCCGAGCTGGCCGCCGAGGTCACGCGGACGCTGCACATCCCGACCGTGGGGATCGGCGCGGGCGCGGAGACGGACGCCCAGGTGCTGGTGTGGACCGACATGCTCGGGCTGACCGGCGGCCGGGTGCCGAAGTTCGTGAAGAAGTACGCCGACCTGCGCCAGGTCATCGGCGACGCGGCGAAGGCCTTCGCCGACGACGTCGTCGGCGGAACGTTCCCGCAGGAGGAGCACTCCGTCCACTGAGCCACCGCGGTACGACACCGGCCCCGCCGATCTTCCCCCGTCGGCGGGGCCGGTGCTTTTCGGCGTACCGTCCGGCATCCCCCCGTGCACCGTGGCGGCGCTGTCGGCGGTCTGTCGGCGGGGCGGAGCGGCTGTCGGTGGGATGTCGGCGGTTTGTCGGCGGGGGCTGACAACGTCGTCGTCATGAAGCGAATCGACGACGACCCCCGGGCCGCGGGCAGCGCGGTCACCGTGCGGGGGCTGGTCAAGCACTACGGCGAGACCAAGGCACTGGACGGCGTCGACCTCGACGTGCGCGAGGGCACCGTGATGGGTGTGCTCGGGCCGAACGGCGCCGGCAAGACGACCCTCGTCCGCATCCTGTCCACCCTGATCACCCCCGACGCGGGCTCGGCGCACGTCGCCGGCTACGACGTCGTACGCCAGCCGCGCCAGCTGCGGCGGGTGATAGGACTGACCGGGCAGTACGCGTCCGTGGACGAGAAGCTCCCCGGCTGGGAGAACCTGTACATGATCGGCCGGCTGCTCGACCTGTCCCGCAGGGACGCGCGCGCCCGGGCCGACGCACTGCTGGAGCGGTTCTCGCTCACCGAGGCCGGCAAGCGCCCCGCGCACACCTACTCGGGCGGCATGCGGCGCCGTCTCGACCTGGCCGCCTCCATGATCGGGCACCCGGCCGTGCTCTACCTGGACGAGCCCACCACCGGCCTGGACCCGCGCACCCGCAACGAGGTGTGGGACGAGGTCAAGCGCATGGTCGGCGACGGCGTCACCGTGCTGCTCACCACCCAGTACATGGAGGAGGCCGAGCAGCTCGCCTCGGAGCTGACCGTCGTCGACCGCGGCAAGGTCATCGCGAACGGCGGCATCGAGCAGCTGAAGGCCAAGGTCGGCGGGCGCACCCTGCGCGTCCGTCCGACCGACCCGCTGCACCTGCGCCCGCTCGCCGCCCACCTGGACGAGCTGGGCATCACCGGGCTCGCCGACACCACGGTGGACGCGGAGCGCGGGGCCGTCCTGGTGCCGATCCTCAGCGACGAGCAACTGACCGCCGTGGTCGGCGCGGTCACCGCGCGCGGCATCACGCTCGCCTCCGTCACCACCGAACTGCCCAGCCTGGACGAGGTCTTCCTGTCCCTCACCGGCCACCGCGCCAGTGCCCCGCAGGACCCCGCGCCCGCCGACGCCCGCGAGGAGGTCGCCGTATGAGCGCCGCCACCCTGACCACCACCGACGACGCCCGCATCTCCGTGCGCGGGCACGTGCGGCACACCGGCGCCCTGGTCCGCCGCAACCTGCTGTGGATCCGGCAGGACCCGGAGTCGATGTTCGACGCCCTGCTGATGCCGGTCGTCTTCACCCTGCTGTTCGTGTACGTCTTCGGCGGGTCGATCGGCCAGGCGCTGGGCGGCGGGCAGGACGGCTACGTGCAGTACGTCATCCCCGGCATGATCGCCATGATGAGCATGACGCTGTCGCAGGGCGTCGGCACCGGCTTCAGCCAGGATTTCAACTCCGGTGTCATGGACCGCTTCCGGTCCCTGCCGATCGGGCGCGGCTCCGTGCTCTTCGCGAAGATCGCGGTGGAGATGCTGCGGATGCTGTTCGCGACCACGGTGCTGATGATCGTCGCCGTCCTGGTCGGTTTCGACATCGTCCACTGGGGCGGTCTGTTCGCCGCCGTGGGCCTGTCGGCGGTGTTCGCCTCCTCGATCATGTGGGTGTTCCTCACCCTGGGCGTGATCCTGAAGAACGCGCAGTCCGTGCAGGCGATGGGGTTCATGGTGCTGTTCCCGTTGCAGTTCGGCTCGTCGATCTTCGCGCCGACGCAGTCGATGCCGGGCTGGTTGCAGGCCTTCACCGACTACAACCCGCTCTCCACGCTCGCCGACGCGGCGCGCGGGCTGATGGTGGGCGGTCCGGTCGCGCACGACCTGTGGATCACGCTCGGCTGGTCGGTGGCGATCACCGCGGTGATGGCGCCGGTCGCCATCCACAAGTTCCGCACGAAGACCTGACCCGGCCCGGGTCAGACGAGGGCGACGGCCTCCTCCGCGGTGAGGCCGGCGCCCTCGGCGTACGCGGCCTCGTACGCCTCACTGCCCAGCGCCTCGATGACCCTCCCGACGGCGCGGGCGCGCCCGTCACGCTCCAGGCCCATCGCGACGTGGGCCGACGGCAGCATCGCGTCGGCGGCGCCGAGGCAGCGTGCCGCGTCGGTGGCCCGCTGCCCGCCGTCCACGCGGGCCATCGCCATCGCGGCGATGGTCAGGTACGAGGAGCGCATGTGCGGGGCGATGGCCGCGGAGAGCGGGTCGTCGGCCCGCTCCAGCGACTTGCGCACCTTGACCAGGCACTCCTCGTGCCGGCCCTCCAGCGTGGCGACCCACGCCTCCGCGGCGAGGATGAAGGCGTCGAAGACGACGAAGTGGGAGATGGCGAAGTCCCGGCGCAGCAGCCGGAGCTGCTCGCCCGCCTCGGCGGTCCGCCCGGTCATGCCGAGCCGCCCGGCGAGGAAGAGCCGGGCGGCCGGCATGGCGCCGTTGTGTCCCGTCCCCTCGGTCCGCTCGATCACCGCACGCAGGGTGCGCTCGCCCTCCTCGGCGTCCCCGCACTCCAGCAGCACGCTGCCGAGGCGGGCGTCCAGGATGTCCACCTGGGCGTGCGCGCCGAGCCGTTCGGCCTCCTTCGCGGCGGCCCGGTAGTCGGCGGCGGCGAGCCGGAACTCGCCCTTGCGCTCACGGGCCTCGGCGCGGGCGGCGAGCGCCTCGGCGGTGCCCCAGGCGTCGCCGAGGCGGTGGTAGATCTCCAGCGCCTCGTCGGCGTCACGGGCCGCGTCGCCCGCCCAGTCGGTGCGGTTGGCGAGGAAGTTGGCGCGCATCTGGAGGCTGCCGGCCAGGCCCCACTCGAACCCCGGCGTCTCACGGCAGGTGCGCACGCTGGCGTCCATGATCTCGCGCAGCCGCTCCATGTCGCCGGAGAGCATCACCGCGAAGAACCAGAGCAGGCCGGGCGGGGTGCAGGTCTGGGGCATGCCCGGTTCGTACGTCCCGGCGATGGCCCGCAGTTTGCGTTTGGCCTCCGGTTTCTGCCAGGCCTCCAGCTCGGTGTCCATGCAGGCGAGGTGGGCCAGGTGGACGCCGCGGCGGGCCTCGGCGAGCACCTCGCCGGTCAGCGGGGGCGGGGTGGCCGTGCACCGCTCCCAGACCGGCTCGGCCCGGCGGACCGGCTCGGCGAAGGGGTCCGGGCCGAGCGTCATGACCTCGCTGAACCAGTTCCGCGCCTCCACGCGCAGGTCGCGCATCTGCCAGTACCAGACCAGCGACAGCGACAGGCTCAGCGCCTCCTGCTCGTCGCGCTCGGCGACAGCGTGGCGCAGCGCGGTGCGCAGGTTCTCGTACTCGCGCTCCAGCCGCTCGATGGCGGCGAGCTGCCGCGGGCCCCGCAGCAACGGGTCGGTGGTCCGGGCGAGTTCCCGGTAGTGGGTGAGGTGCGCGCGCTCGGCGGCGGCGCGGCCGCCGGTCTCGTCGAGGCGTTCGCCGGCGTACTCGGCGACGGTCTCCAGGAGCCGGTAGCGCATGCCGTCGCCGGGGGACGGGGCGGCCACGACCAGTGACTTGTCGACGAGGGAGCCGAGGGAGTCCAGGGCCGCGGGCCCGCACACGGCCTCGGCTGCGGTGAGGTCGCAGCCGCCGGCGAAGACGGACAGGCGCCGCAGTACGTCCCTCTCCTCGTCGTCGAGCAGGTCCCAGGACCAGTCGACGACCGCGCGCAGCGTCTGCTGGCGGGGCAGGACGGTGCGGCTGCCGGAGGTGAGCAGGCGGAAGCGGTCGTCGAGGCGGTCGGCGATCTGGCGCGGGGTCAGCATGCGCAGCCGGGCCGCGGCCAGCTCGATCGCCAGCGGCAGGCCGTCGAGGCGGCGGCAGATCTCGGCGCAGGCCGCCGCGGTCTCCTCGTCGGCGTCGGTGCGGAAGCCGGGGCGGGCGGCGGCACCGCGGTCGGCGAGCAGGCGCAGCGCGGCCGGTTCCGGCAGCGGCTCCACCGGGCGCAGCGACTCCCCCGGCACGCCGAGGGGTTCGCGGCTGGTGGCGAGGATGGTCAGGCCCGGGCAGCGGGCGAGGAGTTCCTCGGCGAGCCGGGCGGCGGCCTCGACGACGTGCTCGCAGTTGTCGAGGACGATCAGCATGCGGCGCCGGCCGCAGTGCTCGACGAGGCGTTCCACGGCGGACGTCTGCCGGTCGGTGGCGGCGACGGCCCGCATCTCCTCGGCCCCGGCGCCGTACAGGACGGTCTCGCGGGCGCCGAGGGCGGTGAGGACGGCCTCCGGTACGGCGCCGGGGTCGTCGACGGGGGCGAGTTCGGCGAGCCAGGCGCCGTCCGGCGCGGTGTCCCCGACGCCCTCGGCGGCCTCCTGCGACAGCCGGGTCTTGCCGGCGCCGCCCGGCCCGAGCAGGGTGACGAGACGGGCGGTCGCCAGGTCGCCGCGCAGGGCCTCCAGGTCGGCGTCCCGGCCGACGAAGGAGGTGAGCCGGGCGCGGAGGTTGCCCCGGCGTCGGGGCGCGGAGGGGCCTCCGGCCGGGGCGGCCCGGCCCGCGGCACCCGCCTCGGACGCGGGGGACGCCGGGGGCGTCGCGCCGGAGGCAGCCGTCGCGGGCCCCGCGGAAGCCGGAGGCCCCCCGGGGGTGCCGGGCACCGTCGGCGGCACGGGAGCGGCGGGCACCGCCGGACTCGTCGGACCGACCGGACCCCTGGGACTGCCGGGCGTCGCCGGCGGCCCAGGGTCGCCGGACCCCGCCGGGCTCGCCGGACTCGCCGGACTCGCCGGACCCATGGGACCGCCGGACGGCTCAGACGTACCGGACCCCGCGGCCCCCGCCGCGCCCCCGGACGGCTCAGGCGTACCGGGCCCTGCGGGCCCCGCCGTACCCCCGGACGGCACGGGCGCACCGGCCTCCGTCGGGCCGCCGGTACCTCCGGGCCTCGCGGGTGGACCGGGCTGTCCGGGGCCGCCGGGAGCCGCCCCGGGCGCACCCGCCCCCGTCGGACCGTCAGGTCCGCCAGGGCTCGTGGGCCCGACGCGGGTCCCCGGCGCGCCGGGGGTCCGGTCCCGCGCCGTCCCCCCGGTCCCCGCGGAGGGCACGCGCCCGTCAGGGCGCACGGGGCCCCCGGGGCCCGCACGGTGCCCGGTACTCGCCGGCCCTCCCGCGTTCGTGGACCGGGCCGGCGTCGCAGGGCGGAGCAACTGTTCGTGCAGGGAGCGCAGTTCCGGTCCCGGATCGGTGCCGAGCCGGTCCGCGAGGTGGCGGCGTACGGCCTCGTAGGCGGCCAGGGCCTCGGCGGTGCGGCCGGTGTCGCGCAGGGCGCGCAGCCGCAGGGCCTGGAGCGGCTCGTCCAGGGGACGGCCGTCGCAGAGCGCGGTCAGCTCGGGCAGCGACTGCTCGGCCTGTCCGAGGTCCAGGGCGGCGGTGTGCCGGGCGCGCAGCACGTCCAGGTGCCGGGTGTTCCAGCGGGCCGCCTCGGCGGTGCGGTCGGGCAGGTCGGCGAGGGCGGGGCCGCGCCACAGGCCGAGGGCGTCGTCCAGTACGGCGGCCGCCTTGCCGGGGTCCCCGTCGGCGAGGGCTCGGGTGCCCTCGGCGGCCAGCCGGTCGAAGCGGTGCAGGTCGATGTCCTCGGGGGCGGCGGTGAGCCGGTAGCCGCCGTCGGCCGAGACGACCGCCTCCGCGCCGAGCGTCCGGCGCAGCCGCCCGACCAGCGCCTGCAGCGCACCCGGCGCGTCGGCCGGCGGGTCGCCGTCCCACACCTCCTCCACCAGCAGCGCCGCGGGCACCGCTCGGCCGGGACGCAGGGCGAGCACCGTCAGCAGCGCGCGCAGCCGCGCCCCGCCGACCGGGACGGCGGTGCCGTCGGGGCGGAGTGCCTGGGTGGTGCCGAGGATGCGGTAGCGCACGGGACCATTGTCCCTGGTGCCGTGGCGGCCGGTCATGGGGTTTCCGCGGCGCGGCGCGGGGCACGGGAACCGGCGACCGGCCCCGGGACGTTCTGGATCACGACCCGGTACGGTCGGGCGGTCCCCGTGCCCCACCGTGCCGTCCGACAGCCAGGGAGTCCCATGAGCACCGCCACCGCCCGCCCCAGCGACCGGCGGATCAGTCCCGTGTTCCTCGGGATCGTCGCCGTCGCCGCGGTCACCGGCTGGGCCACCTGGACCGGGTTCGCCGAGCAGCCGGGCCTGGCCGTGTTCCTGTTCGTGACGGCGGCGTGGGTGGTCTCGCTGTGCCTGCACGAGTACGCGCACGCCCGTACCGCCCTGCACAGCGGGGACATCTCGGTCGGCGCGAAGGGCTACCTCACGCTGAACCCGGTGAAGTACACGCACGCCCTGCTGAGCGTCGTGCTCCCGGTGCTGTTCGTGATCATGGGCGGGATCGGGCTGCCGGGCGGCGCGGTGTTCATCGAGCGCGGCCGCATCCGGGGCCGCTGGCGGCACAGCCTGATCTCGGCGGCGGGCCCGCTGACCAACGTGCTGTTCGCCGTGGTGTGCACGGCCCCGTTCTGGCTGGACGCGCTGGACGGCGTGCCGCGCGACTTCCGGCTGGCGCTGGCGTTCCTGGCGCTGCTCCAGGTCACGGCGGCGATCCTGAACTTCCTGCCGGTGCCGGGCCTGGACGGCTACGGGGTGATCGAGCCGTGGCTGTCGTACACCGTGCGCCGGCAGGTGGAGCCGCTCGCGCCGTTCGGGCTGCTGATCGTGTTCGCGCTGCTGTGGATCCCGGCCGTCAACGGGGTGTTCTTCGACGCGGTCGACGCGCTCCTGCGCGGCCTCGGGATCGGCGAGGCCGACACGTACTGCGGCTTCGAGCTGTACCGCTTCTGGCAGACCGACGAGCTGTGCTCGGTCAGCCCGTGACGGACGGGGAGCGGCGGGCGTCGCGGCCGCGCTTGACGTAGTACCAGCACATGTTGGACGACAGGCCCGACAGCAGCACCCACACGACGCCGATCAGCACGCTGCCCTGCACGAAGGAGACGACGGCGGCGGTCACGGCGAGGACGCAGACGACCAGGGCGTAGACGGCGAGGCGGGGCATGGGGCGGGCTCCTGTCGGGGGACACGGCGGGTACTGCGGGTGATGCGGTACATCTGGCACCCCCCAGTGTCCCCCATCGCCTCACACGTCCGTGACGCGGAGCCCGGCGTGTGCCTTGTAGCGGCGGTTGACGGAGATCAGGTTGGCGACCAGCGACTCGACCTGGTGGGCGTTGCGGAGCCGGCCGGCGAAGACGCCGCGCATGCCGGCGATGCGTCCGGCGAGGGCCTGCACGATCTCCACGTCGGCCCGCTCCTCGCCGAGCACCATGACGTCGGTGTCGATCTCCTCGATCTCCGGGTCCTGGAGGAGGACCGCCGAGAGGTGGTGGAAGGCGGCGGTGACCCGGCTGTCCGGCAGCAGGGCGGCGGCCTGCTCGGCGGCGCTGCCCTCCTCGGGCTTGAGCGCGTAGGCGCCCTTCTTGTCGAAGCCGAGCGGGTTGACGCAGTCGACGACGAGCTTGCCGGCCAGTTCCGCGCGCAGGGACTCCAGGGTCTTGCCGTGGCCGTCCCAGGGCACGGCGACGATCACGAGGTCGCTGCGGCGGGCGGTGTCGGCGTTGTCGGCGCCTTCGACGCCGTGGCCGATCTCCTCGGCGGCGGCCTCGGCGCGCTCGGCGGCGCGGGAGCCGACGATCACCTTCTGGCCGGCCTTGGCGAGGCGGTAGGCGAGGCCCTTGCCCTGGGGGCCGGTGCCGCCGAGCACGCCGACGACCAGCCCGGAGACGTCGGGCAGGTCCCAGGGGTCCTTGGCGGGGGCCTTCTGTGCAGCACTGTCGGTAGAGGTCATGGGCCGACCCTATGTCCCGCCCGCCCCCGGCCGGGTCCAGGTGCCGCCGGGAGCCGTGCCCGTCACCGGGGCCAACCCGGGTCGTTCCCGGGGCCATCCCCGGGCCATCCCCAGGCCATCCCCAGGCCATCCCCGGGCCGTCCCCGGGCCACCCCCGGGCCATCCCAGGCCACCCCCGGGTCGTCCCCGGGCCACCCCCGGGGCCACCCCCAGGCCACCCCCGGGCCGTCCCCGGGCCGTCCCCGGGCCACCCCGGGCCACCCCGGGTCGTCCCCGGGTCGGGCGAATGCGGGCCGAACGCCGGTGCGCGCGGGGCGGGTTGCGGCAGGATGCGGGCCCATGGACGCCGTACGGGTCGCGTTGCTGCGGGAAGTGCTCGCCGGGACCGAGTGGCTGGGGGCCACCCGGAGGTTCGCGGGGGCGCTGCGGAACTCGGTCGTGCCGCACGGGGGCGGGCTGCTGCTGGTGGGCACCGCCGGGTACGAGCCCTGGCACCTGGCGGCGCACCTGGTGGACGAGGCCGCCTGGTCGGGGACGCCGGAGCTGGCCCCCACGCTCGTACGGCACGGCGCCCGTCCCTCGGACCCGGCGCACCTGGCGGTCGGGCTGGGGCGGCTGGCGGCGGCCCGGCGCGGGGAGACGCTGCTCGTGGTGGCGCCGGACGATCCCGGCGCCCCGCTCCTGGAGGGGGTGCACGACGCCCGCCGGGCCGGGGCGACGGTGCTGGCGCTGGGCGCGGGCGAGCGGGAGCTGACGGCCATGGCGCACGAGGCGCTGACCGTGCCGGACGGGGCGGAGCTGGACCTGGACACCGTGCAGCACCTGGTCAGCGCGGCGGCCGGGGAGAACGCGGTACCGCCGCCCCGGGGCCGCCGCCGCTTCCGTGACCGCCTCTCCCGCCTGGCGGACCACCTGACGGCCCCGCCTCCGTCACGCTGGTGACGGGGCGGGGTGGGGCGTCCGGGCCTCGTTCAGTCCTCGTCGGCGCGGGCCGCGGAGGCGTCGTGCCACTTCGGGTCGTTCTCCCACTCGAGGTTGCGCTCGCGGGCGGTCTGCATCGCGTGTTCGGCCTCCGTACGGGAGGCGTACGGCCCGAAGCGGTTCTTGGCCGGGCAGTCGGGGCCTTCCTCGACCTTCTTGTGCTCCAGGCAGTAGTACCACTCGCCCGGTTTTCCGACCGTGCGCTTCTTGAACAGGGCCATGACCGGCTCCTTTCGCCAGGGACATGCTCTCTTATGCCCGCTGGTTAGACTCGCTGACATGTCTGGCCAGTCGCTGCTCGTACCAGGGGAGCTGTCTCCCACCCGTTCCGTACCCGGAAACATCCGCCGGCCCGAGTACGTCGGCAAACCCGCGCCGTCGCCGTACACCGGACCGGAGGTGCAGACGCCCGAGACGATCGAGGCGATGCGCGTGGCCGGCCGGATCGCGGCGCGCGCGATGGAGGAGGCCGCGAAGCTCATCGCGCCCGGCGTGACGACGGACGAGCTGGACCGGGTCGCGCACGAGTACATGTGCGACCACGGCGCCTACCCGTCGACGCTCGGCTACCGCGGCTTCCCGAAGTCCCTGTGCAGCTCCGTCAACGAGGTCATCTGCCACGGCATCCCGGACTCGACGGTGCTGCGCGACGGCGACATCGTCAACCTCGACGTGACGGCGTACATCGGCGGTGTGCACGGCGACAACAACGCGACCTACCTGGTCGGCGACGTGGACGAGGAGAGCCGGCTGCTGGTCGAGCGGACCCGCGAGTCCCTGGCCCGCGCGATCAAGGCGGTCCGGCCGGGCCGGCAGATCAACATCATCGGCCGGGTCATCGAGTCGTACGCCAAGCGGTTCGGGTACGGGGTGGTGCGGGACTTCACCGGTCACGGGATCAGCACGGCGTTCCACTCCGGGCTCATCGTCCCGCACTACGACAGCCCGCACGCGACGACCGTCATCCAGCCCGGGATGACCTTCACGATCGAGCCGATGCTGACGCTCGGGACCCACGAGTACGACATGTGGGACGACGGCTGGACGGTCGTGACCAGGGACCGCAGGCGGACCGCGCAGTTCGAGCACACCCTCGTGGTGACGGACTCGGGCGCGGAGATCCTGACCCTTCCGTAGCCGACCGCCGCGCACCCGCCTGACGGCCCGCTCTCCTCGGAGGGCGGGCCGTCGCACGTCTCGGTACCCTCTTACCGACAGGCCGTCGGAAAACCATTGACTTAGGTAAGCCTAACCATGCAAGATCGGCCCCATGGACTCTTTCTCGACGCTCATCCGCACCGCCTCCCACGAGCAGCACGTGGAGGCCGAGACCTCGACCTTCATGAGCGACCTGCTGGGCGGGCGGCTCGGCGTCGACGCGTACGCGCGCTACACCGAGCAGCTGTGGTTCGTGTACGAAGCGCTGGAGGCGGCGGCCGGCCGGCTGGCGGCGGACCCGGTGGCCGGGCCGTTCGTGCGGCCGGAGCTGATGCGGCTGGACTCGCTGGAGCGTGACCTGGCGCATCTGCGCGGCCCGCGGTGGCGTGCGGGCCTGACCGCCCTGCCCGCGACGGAGGCGTACGCGGCCCGGGTGCGCGAGTGCGCCGAGCGGTGGCCGGCCGGGTACGTGGCCCATCACTACACGCGCTACCTCGGCGACCTGTCCGGCGGCCAGATCATCCGGGACAGGGCGGAGCGGACCTGGGGCTTCGCCAAGAAGGGCGACGGAGTCCGCTTCTACGTCTTCGAGGAGATCACCAACCCGGCCGCCTTCAAGCGCGAGTACCGGGAGCTGCTGGACGGCATCCGCGCGGACGACCTGGAGAAGCAGCGGGTCGTCGCCGAGTGCAAGCGCGCCTTCGCCCTGAACACGGCGGTCTTCCGGGGGCTGGGCGAGGAGTTCCCGCTCTCCGCGTGAGCGGCCCGTGCCCGCGTGCACGCACCGGTCCCCCTCGGCCGACGGCCGAGGGGGACCGGTTTCCCACGACGTGCCGACCTCAGTTGTCGATGTCGTAGTCGTCGCTGCGGCAGTTGATGCCGCCGAAGTAGAGGTCGCCCGTGCTGTCCGTGGTGATGGCGCCGAAGTACGGGCTGCAGGTGGCGTCCTCGTCACCGTGCAGCGGGCCGTCGAAGGCGGTGGCGGTCGCCACGCCGCCGGCGGTCATGGCGGCGGTCAGCAGGACCGTGGCGAAGGCGGAACGGATGCGCATGGGTTTCCTCTCGCGGGGGAACTGAGCGGTCACGCCCAGAGGTAACCCCTGGCGGTCGCGCGCACACGCTGTTCCACCCGTACGGAGGTGCGGTACCGGGCACCCTTCACCGCTCCAGGCGCACCCGTCCGCCGATCTCGACCCAGCCCTCGGGCTGAGGGGCCGTGAGGATCTGCGAGCCCGCACCCTGCGTGATGTTGAGGGCGCGGCCCAGCCGCTCGGTCAGCAGCAGGGCCGCCGCGCCGGTCGCCTCGTCCTCGTCGATGCCGTCGTCGCGCCCCGGGAAGGCGCGGGCCCGCACGCGTCCCGCCGGCTCGTCCTCCCACGCCCAGGCGTAGACCCACTCCCCCGCCGCCGGCACCGGCAGCTCCTCGACCTCGGCGACCCCGGCGTACTGGCGCAGGGTCCGCGGCGGTGCCCACTCGGGGCGGGCCTCGATCCAGCTGAACTCGCCGTCCAGCCGGACGCCCACCACCCCGGCCGGGGTGACGATCTCGGGGACGTCGAGCAGCCAGGCCGTGCCGACGCAGGGGTGCCCGGCGAACGGCAGGCGCACAGCGGGCGTGTAGACGTCGATGACACCGCGCTCGGGGTCGTCGACGAACACGGTCTCGCTGAAGCCGAGTTCCGCGGCCAGCTGCTGCCGCTCCGCGGGGTCCGGCAGCACGGAGCCGTCCCGGACGACGCCGAGTTCGTTGCCGTAGCCGCCGTTCGGCGCGCAGAAGACGCGCAGTACGTCGTAGTCAGTCACCGGGGCATTCAAACATCGTGTGGGCAGCGGGGATGTCTCGGGCGGGGGTCCCCGGCAGGAGGCCCGGGGGCCGGGCGGGCCCCCGCCCGCCCGGGACACCCCCCGGCCTGCTGCTCGCTACCGTCGCCCGCGCCCGCGGCCGCCGCTCACGCCCGCGACCGCCGCTTGCGGGCGGCGAACACCGCGCCCGCGCCGAGGGCGACCGCGGCACCGGCCGCCGCACCGAGCGCCGGGCCCGGAAGGTCCGAGCCGGTGGAGGCCAGGCTGCCGCCGCCGGTCAGGCCGCCCGTGGTCGAGCCCGCGCCGCCGACGGTGGAGCCGGTGCCGCCGACGGTGGAGCCGCCGGTGGTCGAACCGCCGGTGCCGCCGGACGTGCCCGTGCCGCCCGTGCCACCCGAGCCGCCGGACGTGCCCGTGCTGCCGCCGCCCGGCAGCTGGGCGTCCTCGCTCAGCGCCACCGAGAGGTCGACGGTGTCGAGCGCGGTGCCGGCCGGGTAGGTGCCGAAGACCTTCGCGCCGGCCCCGGTGAGGGTGGCGGCGACAGCGTCGACGGTGATGACGTCGTCCCGCGCGGTCAGGTCGGCGGACCGGGCCTCGAGATCCGCCAGGACCACACCCTCGGTCCGCGTGCCCAGGCTGTCCACGTCGGCGGTCAGCTGACCGGCGCCGCCGTCGAGGGTGGCCTTGAGGTTGCTCAGGGTCAGGTCGAGGCCGTACGCGCCGTTCGACTCGTGGCCCTTGAAGTTCACCGCGCCCCGGAAGGAGGCGGTGAGCCTGCCGGCGTCCGTGTCGTAGGTTCCGGTGGCGTCCGTGAAGGTGAAGGCGCCGTTGCCGCCCGCCTGGGTGGCACCGCCCGAGACGGTGACCCGGCCCTTGGCGATGTCACCGACGACGTAGGCGCGGAAGGACTCCTTCACCCCCCAGCCGAGGGTGCCGTCGGCTATGGCGCCCTGGGCGGGGGCCCGGGTCGCGGTGGCCGTGGCGGAGGCGGTGGCGGTGGCGGTGGGGGAAGCTGAGGTGCCGGCGGTCGCGGTCGGGGAGGGCGCGGCGGTCGAGCTCTGCGTGGCCGACGGCTGGGGCTCCGTGGTCTGCGTCTGCGAGGCGGTCGGGGAGGGCTCGGTGGTGGGGGCGCTGGTGGTGGGGGTGGGGCTGGGCTCCGGCGCCGCCTTCTTCACCACCGTCAGCGGGTCGCCGGCCGCGCCCGCGTAGGACGCGCTGCCGAGGTACTCCCCCGCCTCGGCGGTGAGCGTGGTCGCCATGTCGGTCATCGCGCGGGTGACGGTGACGGTGGCGAGCGGGACGTCGTCGCCCTCGGTGACCTTGGGTGCGCCCTGGGAGGTGTCGACCTTCTTCAGGTCGGCGGTGACCTCGCCGGCCTTGCTGTCGAAGCGCACGTCGCTGAAGGTGATCTCGAAGCCGTGGGCGGCGGACCTGCTCACCAGGCCGCCCTTGAAGGCGAGGTCGACGGTGTGGCCCGAGCCGTCGTAGGTGCCGGTGCCGTCCACGAAGGTGAACGCGCCGTTGCCGGCGGCCTGGGAGGCGCCCCCGGACGGGGTGAAGCCGCCGAACATGCCGACGTAGGTGCGGTACGACTGCTTGATGCCCCAGGTCAGTTCGTAACCGGTGAGGGGGCGCTCGGCCGCGGAGGCGGTGGTGGCGCCGAGGCCGGCGAGAGCGGTGGCGCCGAGCGCGGCGGCGGTCGCCACGGCGGCGGCGAGGGTGGTGGAGCGGCGTCGTCTGACGGGCATGGCTCGGTTCTCCTTGCGTGGTGGGTCCGCCGGTCGGGGCGGAATGGTCCGAGGGGGCGGAACGGTCCGGGGGAGGGAACGGTCCGGGGGGGGCGGAACGGTCCGGGGGGCGGAACGGTCCGGGGGGGGCGGAACGGTCCGGAGGTTCAGCCCTGGTCGGAGGGGGAAGCCGCGGGCCGGGTGCGGCGCCTGCGGACGGTGGGGGCCACGAGGGCCGCGGCCGCCAGCAGTACGGCTCCGGCCGTGAGGGCGACGGGCAGGACGGGGAAGTCACCGTCGTCCGCGGCGCTCGCGACGGGTCGCGTCGAGGCCTCGGGTGCCTCCTGCCGCGCCTGCTCCCGCTGCGGGCTCGCGCTCGCGGTGGGGCCGCTGCCCAGGTCGGGCAGGGCGGGCAGCTTCGCGTCGGCGGTGAGGGCGACGGCCAGGGAGACGGGGTCCATCGCGGTGCCCGCCCGGTACATGCCGCCGAAGGCCTCGGCGCCGCGCGCGGTGAGCTTCGCGGGGGCCTCGGTGATGCGGACCAGGCCGCCGGCCGGCTTCGGGTTCCCGGCGGTGAAGGTGACCAGGGGGACGTTCTCGGCCTGGAGGCGGGGACTGTCCACGTCGGCGTACAGCGTGCCCGTGCCGTCCTCGACGCGGGCCCGTACGCCGCTGAACCGGAGGTCGAGGCCGTGCGCGCCGGTGAAGCGCACCGCGCCCTCGAAAGCGGCGGTGAGGTCGCCGTCCTCGTACGTCCCCTCGCCGCCGGGGAAGCGGAAGAGGGCGCCGCCGTCCTGGGCGCCCGCGGTGAGGGCCCACCTGCCGTCGGCGATGTCGCCGGTGACGTACTCGCGGAAGGTGCGGCGCACGCCCCAGTCGACGGCGCCGTCCTCGATGGCGCCCCCGGCGGACTGCCGCCGCTCCGGGGACCGGGTCGGCGCGGCGGACGGCTGCTCCTCCCGCTCCTTCTCCCGTCGCTGCTCCTGCGGCCTCGCCGCCGCCCGTACGTCGACCGACAGGCTCACCGGGTCCAGCGCGGTGCCGGCGGTGTAGTAGCCGGCGAAGGACCGGGCGCCCTCGGCGGTGAGGGTGGCGGGCACATCGGCGAGCGCGACGGTGCTGCCGCCGCCGCGCATGTCGATGCCGCCGAGGGAGAGGGAGGCGAAGGGCACCTGACGGGACGTCGTGACCGCCCCGGTGCCCTTCGCCTTGCTCACGACGTCCACGGAGAGCGTGCCGGTGGCGCCGGAGATGCTCACGGTGGGACGGCTGACGGTGAGGTCGAGCTGGTGGCCGCCGCCGCCGGTGGGGTGGCCGAGGAAGCGGACGCCGCCGGAGAAGGCGGCCCGGAAGGCACCCGTGCCGCCGTCGTAGGTGCCGGCCGCCGAGTGGAAGCGGAAGGCGCTCCCGCCGACGGTGGCCGCTCCTCCCGTCAGGGAGTAACTGCCCTGCGCGACCGGCCCGGTGACATAGCTCTGGAAGGACGACTTGACGCCCCAGTCGAGCCGTCCGCCCTGCACGGTCCGGCTCTCGGCGTGTGCGGTGGCCGCGGGCAGCAGGACACCGAGGAGGGCCGCGCACACCACGGTGACCAGGGCGCGTAGACGGGCGGGCATGCGAAGTCCTCCGGATCGGGGGGCCGGTAGCGAACAAAGGTAAGGCTAACCTAAGCTCTAGCCGACCGATGCTGTCGGCCGACGAAAGGAACGGACACCCCGTGCGACGCTTGCGGAACCGACTGGCGGGAGCACTGCTGTCCGTGCTCGCCCTCTCCCTGGCCACGACCGGATGCGGAGGCTCCTCGGAAGCCTCGTCCGGTGCCGGTGGCGGTGCCGGTGTCGGGCAGGGGGCCGCCGCGAAGCAGGAGGCCGTCGCCGACCGGGTCGAGCCGCTCGCGACGAGACCCGAGCCGAAGCTCCCGGTGACCGTCCGCTCCGCCGACGGCGAGCGGGTGACGGTGGAGCGCGCCGAGCGCGTGGTGCCCCTGTCCGGCAGCCTCAGCGAGATCGTCTTCACCCTCGGCCTCGGCGACCGGGTCGTCGCCCGCGACGTCACCGCCACCTTCGAGCAGGCGGCGGGACTTCCCGTCGTCACCCGGGGCCACGACGTCTCCGCCGAGAGCGTGCTGTCCCTGCGGCCCGACCTGGTGATCGCCGAGACCACCACCGGCCCGGTGGAGGCCGTGGAGCAGATCCGCGCCGCCGGTGTCCCGGTGCTGTCCGTGGCGGCCGCCAAGGGCCTGGACGACGTGGGCCCGCGCATCGGCGCGGTCGCCGGCGCGCTCGGCGTACCGGCGGCCGGGAAGGAACTGGCCCTTCGCTCCGAGGAGCGGATCGCGGCCGTCCGCGAGGGCGTCCCGGACGCCTCCTCGAAGGGAGCCGCGCCCCGGGTCGCCTTCCTGTACCTGCGCGGTTCGGCCTCGGTCTACCTCATCGGCGGCGCTGACTCCGGCGCGGGCTCGCTGATCGAGGCGGCCGGCGGGGTGGACGCCGGGGCGGCCTCCGGCCTGGGCAAGGACTTCACCCCCCTCACCAGCGAGGCGCTCGTGAAGGCCGCGCCCGACGCGATCCTCGTCATGAGCAAGGGACTCGAGTCGGTCGGCGGCGTCGAGGGACTGGTCGGACTCCCCGGTGTGGCCCAGACCCCGGCCGGCCTGGACCGCCGGATCGTCTCGGTCGAGGACGGTGTGCTCCTCAACTACGGCCCGCGCACCGACCAGGTGCTGAAGTCGGTCGTGACCCAGCTGTACGGCGAGGGCGGCGAGGCCGGATGACCGTACTGGACAAGACAAACCGTCCCCCGGCTCCCGTCGCGCCGTCCGCGCCGCGCCGCCCCCGCACCACCGCCTGGCTGCTGACCGCCGCCCTGGCCGCCGGTCTCCTGGTCCTGGTGCCGGTCGCGGCCGGCACCGGCGCCTACCCGGTCCCGGTCGGCGACGTCCTCGGGTCGCTGCTGCACCGGGCCGGGCTCGGCGGTACGGAACTGGACCGGGTGGCCGAGTCGGTGCTGTGGAACGTGCGGTTCCCGCGGATCGTGCTCGCCCTGCTCGTCGGCGCCTCGCTCGGCTGCGCGGGCGCGCTGATGCAGGGCGTGTTCGGCAACCCGCTCGCCGAACCCGGCGTCATCGGCGTCTCGTCGGGCGCGGCGGTCGGCGCGGTCGGCGCCATCGCGTTCGGCCTGGACTTCCTCGGCAACTGGACGGTCTCCGTCTTCGCCTTCGCCGCCGGCCTGGTCACCGTCCTGGTGGTGTACGCCATGTCCCGCTCGGGCGGCCGCACCGAGGTCGTCACGCTGATCCTCACCGGCATCGCGGTGAACGCCTTCGCGGGGGCCCTGATCGGCCTGTTCCTGTTCTTCGCGGACACGGCGGCGGTCAACCAGATCACCTTCTGGCAGTTGGGTTCGCTGGCCCAGGCGACCTGGCCGAAGGTGCTGGCGGTCCTGCCGTGCGCGGTGCTGGGCCTCGGGCTCGCCCCGCTGTACGCCCGCCGGCTCGACCTCCTCGCGCTCGGCGAACGCCCGGCGCGCCACCTGGGCGTGGACGTGGAGCGGTTGCGGATCGTGCTGGTGCTGGTGATCGCGCTGCTGACCGCGGCGGCCGTGAGCGTGGCCGGGGTCGTCGGTTTCGTCGGGCTCGTCGTGCCGCACCTGCTGCGGATGGTGGCGGGTCCCGGACACCGGTTCCTGATCCCGGGCAGCGCGCTGCTCGGCGCGCTGGTGCTGCTCGCCGCCGACCTGGCGGCCCGCACCGTGGCGGTCCCCGCCGAACTGCCGCTCGGGGTGCTGACGGCGCTGCTGGGCAGCCCGTTCTTCTTCTGGCTGCTGCGCCGCACCCGGCGCAGGCAAGGGGGTTGGGCATGAGGGGCACGAAGTCCGCGGGCGCCGGGCGGTGGCTGCGCCTCGTACCGTCCCGTCCGGTGCCGCCGCCCGGGGCCGCGCCGGGCCAGATCCTCGCCGAGGCCGAGGGCGTACGCGTCCACCTCGGCGGGCGGCCGGTCCTGGACGGGGTGGACGTCACCGTCCGCGCGGGCGAGGTGCTGGCGCTGGCCGGGCCCAACGGGGCGGGGAAGTCGACCCTGTTGGGCGCCCTGGCGGCCGACGTGCCGGTCGCCGGAGGAGTCGTCCGCGTCCACGGCCGGGCGGTGGCCCGCTGGTCCGCCCCCGAACTGGCCCTGCGCCGGGCCGTGCTGCCCCAGTCGGCGTCGCTGTCCTTCCCGTTCCCGGTGGAGGACGTGGTCCGGATGGGCCGCGCGCCCTGGGCCGGGACGGGCCTGGCCGTCGAGGACGACGCGGCCGTGGCCGAGGCGATGGCGCGCACGGAGGTGACCGCCTTCGCCGGCCGGCCCTTCTCCGCGCTGAGCGGCGGCGAACGGGCCCGGGTCGCGCTCGCCCGGGTGCTCGCGCAACGCGCGCCGCTGCTGCTGCTCGACGAACCGACCGCGGCACTGGACCTGCGCCACCAGGAACTGGTGCTGCGGCTGTGCCGGGAACGGGCGCGGGCCGGGGACGCGGTGGTCGTCGTCCTGCACGACCTCTCCCTGGCGGCGGCGTACGCGGACCGGATCGCGCTGCTGCGCCGGGGCCGGATAGCGGCCGACGGGCCACCGGCACGGGTCCTTGCCGAAGGGCTGCTGTCCGAGGTCTACGAGCAGCCGGTGGAGGTGGTGCCGCACCCGCGCACGGAGGCCCTGCTGGTCGTCCCGCGGCGCGAGCCCTGACCCGAGGTCACGGTGTGGCCGCTGTACCCGGTCCCGCCGTTCGGGCGCCGGTCCGTCCCGGTAGGGTTCGCCTCCGGGAAGGGGAAGGTGAAGAACCTGATGAGCAGGGATCGCGGCCCTCGTAGGCCCCGCAGGCTTGACCGGAGCGCGCTGATGGCGGCCTCGGCGACCGCTTTGTCGTTGACGGCGAGCGGATGCGTGGTGGTGCACGGCGAGCGCGAGGTGCTCCCGTCGGCGACCCGGGCCGAGGCCGCGAAGGCGCTCCAGGAGTTCACCGCCGCGTACAACGCGGCCGACAAGGCGTACGACGCCTCCCTGGACGCCGACCACACCACCGGCGCCCTCGCCGCCATCGACTCGGCGCGGCTGAAGGCGGGCCGGACCAACCATCCCGACGGCAACCCCGCGCACGCCCCGCTGGAGCTGACGGACGCGAGGTTCACGATCCCGAAGAAGGCCGGCTGGCCGCGCTGGTTCGTCGCGGACACCAAGGCCAACAAGGGCTCCGACGCACGCTGGTTGCTGGTCTTCACCCGGCACGGCCTGGAGGAGACCTGGCAGGCGGCGTACCTGACGCTCGTCGCCCCCGGCAAGGTGCCGGAGTTCAAGACCGACGCGGAGGGCTGGGCCGAGGCCGTCCCCGCGAACTCCACCGACGTGACCGTCCCGCCCGCCGAGCTGAGCGAGGACTACACGGGCTATCTGAAGGACGGCGGCGACTCCTTCGCCGACGGCGTCCACACCAGCGCTTGGCGCACCCTGCGCGAGAAGCGGTCGATCCGTCCCGGCCTGGTCACCCAGTACATCGACGAGCCGCTGACGAACGGCGACTACGCGCCGCTGGCCCTGCGTACCCGGGACGGCGGGGCGCTGGCGTTCTTCAGCTCGCGGCACTTCGAGAAGCGGACCGCCGCGCAGGGCGCGTCCGTTCCGGCGCCGAACAAGGACGTGCTGGCACTGACGGACGGCGAGATCAAGCAGTCGCTGACGATGGAGTTCGTCTCCAACGAGATCGCGCTCACCCCGGCGGCGGACTCGGCCGGCGCGAAGGTGACGGTCCTGGGCCGGGTCCAGGGGCTGACGTCGGCGAAGGGCGAGTAGCGCCCGGAGGTGCTCAGCGGCGGGAGGGCCAGGCCGTGCCCGCGTGGTCGCTGACCTCGCCGGCGTGCCGGGCGCAGGCGTCGGTGAGGGTCTCCAACAGGGTCAGCGGGTCCGGCAGCGGGTGCTCGGGGCCGCGCACCCAGTGCACCGTCCGGTCCTCACCGGGCAGCCGGGCGGGCGGTACGAGGACGTAGGAACCCCGGCAGTGCCAGCGCAGGCCGGGGTGCTCGTCCATGGTCTCGGGGTGGCAGTCCAACTCGCAGGGCCACCACTCGTCCTCGTCCTCGGGGGTGCCGCGGGTGAGGGTGAACAGCAGCATGCGGCCGTCGTCGCTCTCGGCGACCGGGCCGACCTCGATGCCGGCGTCGAGCAGCCGCCCGAGCGCCTCGCGACCGGCCTGGAGGGGGACGTCGAGGACGTCGTGCACCATGCCGGTCGCGGTGATGAAGTTCGCCTCGGGCTGGTGGCGGGCCCAGCGCTCGATCTGCGCGCGGTCGGTGGTGGACTGCGTCTGCCAGGCGAAGGACACCGGGTGCCGGGCGGGCGTGGGACAGCCGACACGGTCGCAGGAGCAGCGGTAACCGGCCGGGTGCGCGGCGGGCGCCAGGGGCAGTCCCGCTCCGGCGGCGGCGAGCAGCAGGTCCTCCCGGCCACCGTCACCGGCGGCCTCCTTGGGGCGGCGTCCGCGCAGCCATTGGGAGAGTTTGTCCTGCAGACCGCTCCGACCGCCGAACTCCGCGCTCATCTATCCCCTCGCCTCGCCGTCGTGCGCACCAGCATGCCTCATGGTCGCACCATTTCGCGCTTCGGGGTCGGGAAGGGACAAACTCCCCTGGTCAGGCCCTTCGGACAGGCCTTCGGACAGGCTTCGGTCAGGCCGTGGCTCAGGTTTCCGGTCAGACCTTCGCTCAGGCTTCCGGTCAGCGCGGAGCCAGCCCGTGGAGCGCGTAGTCGACCAGCGTGTCGGTGTAGGCGTGCGAGAGGGGGCCGCTGCGCTGCAGCCAGCGCTGGGCGAGCGGGGCGACGAAGAGTTCCAGCGCGATCCGCGGGTCGACCTCCGGCCGCAGGTGGCCGGAGTCCTGGGCGGCGCGCAGCCGGTCGACGTAGAGCTGGAGCGAGGGCTCCAGGAGCTTGGTGAGGAAGTCCCTGCCGAGCTGCTCGTTGACCACGCCCTCGGCGGCCAGGGCACGGTAGGGCGCCTCGTACCTCGGGTCGTGCAGTTCGTCGACGGTGGCGCGCAGCACGGCCTTGAGGTCGGCGGCGAGGTCCCCGGTGTCCGGGATGGCGTACGTGTCCTCGCCCGCGGCGCGTGCGGCCTGCTCGCTCAGGTCCAGGAAGGCCTCCAGCAGGACGTCGGCCTTCGAGGACCACCAGCGGTAGATCGTCTGCTTGCCGACGCCGGCGCGGGCGGCGATGCCCTCGATCGTGGTCTTGGGGTAGCCGACCTCCGCGACCAGCGCGAGGGCGGCCTCGTAGATGGCCTGGCGGGACCGCTGGCTGCGACGGGTGCCGTCGGGGCGCGGCCGCTCGGGGGTGGGCTTCGGGGCGTGGGTGGACTTCTGGACATCCATGGTCCGAATTTATCAGGTTGACAAGACGTCTCGTCTCGCCGGAGAGTAATGCTTGAGGAAAACGAGACGCAACGTATCGCATCGAGAGAGGAGGGCCCCATGTCCCGAGGTGGAGCCGGAAACATGCTGGGTGTCGGTGGTACCCGCCAGAAGCTCGGCCGCAACGCCCTGCGCGGCGGCGACCGCAGCGGCCGGATCGGCGGCGGACTGGACCCGCAGGCTCAGAAGCGGGAACTGCTGCGCAAGCTCCAGGAGCGGCAGCGGGACCAGCAGCCGGAGACGGAGCGGAGCGACGAGGCGTCGTAATGCGCGGGCGCGCCCGCGGACCCTCCCCTCGGCGACCCCTGCCTCACGCCTCCGGCGGAGGCCAGGGGTCGCCCCAGTCGGTGTCGCGGGCGGCCTTGTAGAGGTCGCCGTGGCGCTTGGTGACCGTCCGGCGGCTCAGCCGCTCGTCCGCCTCGCACAGGTCGAGCAGGACCTGCCCCTTGCGGATCTGCGGACGCCGGACGACGCGGGCGGGGGCCGGCGCGGCAGGGAGCCGGGTGGCGGCCACGTAGCTGAACTTCTCGTCCTCGTAGGCGAGGGAGCCGCCCTTGACCTGGCGGTGCAGTGAGGAGCGGCTGACCCGCGCGGCGAAGTGGCACCAGTCCGTACCCGGCACGATGGGGCAGGCGGCGCTGTGCGGACAGGGGGCGGCGACCCGGAAGCCGGCGGAGATCAGCCGGTCGCGGGCCTCGATGACCCGGGCGTAGCCGTCGGGGGTGCCGGCCTCGACGATCACGACGGACTGCGCGGCACCCGCGGCGGCGTCGACGAGGGCGGCGCGGTCGGCCGCCGTCAGTTCGTTGAGGACGTAGGACACGGTGACGAGATCGGTGCTCTCCACGGTGAGCGCCGCTCCGATCCGCGAGCGCTGCCAGCGGGCCTCGCGCAGCTCCGGACGGGCGGCGGCGATCTCCCGCCCGAGGGCGAGCGCGGGTTCGGCCCAGTCCAGCACGGTCACCGGGCGCACGCCCGCCCAGGTGGAGGTGACGGCCCAGGTGGCCGCGCCGGTGCCGCCCCCCACGTCGACGTGACTGCCCGGCACCCATCCCGGCACGGCGTCCGCGAACGCCTCCAGCGCCGACCGCACCGCCGCGAAGGTCGCCGGCATCCGGTAGGCGGCGTAGGCGACGACGTCCGCACGGTCCCGCAGGATCGGGGCGTCCGTCGGGGTGTCCCCGCGGTAGTTGGCGATCAGCCGCTCCACGGCCTGCGCGGCCTGCCGGGGCGGCAGCCCGTCGACCAGACCGGCGAGGGCGGCGCGCAGGGCGTCGGAGGGGGTGGCGGGGTCGTTCACCCGGCGATTCTACGGGGCGGGCGGCGGGGCCTCGGAGGGGCGAGCGGCGGGGCGGGCGCCGGGCGGACCAGCGGGCGCGCGGCGGGTGAGCGGCGGGCGGACCAGCGGGGCGAGCACTGGGCGAGCGGCGGGGCGAGCGGCCGAGCAGGCACCGGGAAAGCGGCGGGCATGCGGCCGGCATGCGGCAGGGCAGGCACCGGGAAGCGGCAGGCAAGCGGCCGGCATGCGGCAGGGCAGGCACCGGGAAGCGGCGGGCAAGCGGCAGGGCGATCACCGAGCAACCGGCTGAACGCGCCTTGCGGGGCGGCCGACCGGCGGGGCGAACGCCGGACACCCGGCGACACGGGCGCCAGGCAACCGGCGGCGCGAACGCCGGGCCACCGACGGCGCGAACGCCGGGCCACCGGCGGCGCGGGCGCCGGTGGCCCGGTGCGTCCCGCCGGTCTTCGAGAGTGTCCGCTCAGATCTCCCGCACCGCTCGGGCCACCCGTGTCCCGAGCGCCGCCCGGGGCCCGTTGTCCGGCGGGCGGCGACGCGGGTGGACCGTGTTGGCGAGGAGCACCGCGAAGGTGTCCGTCGCCCGGTCGAGCACCAGCATCGTCCCCGTGAAGCCGGTGTGCCCGGCCGCCCCGCGCCCCGCGAGGCCCCCCATGAACCACGGCTGGTCCAGGGCGAACCCGAGTCCCGGCTCGGTCAGCAGCAGTTCCACGAAGTCCGGCCCGAGGATGCGCGCCGGCCCGTACGAGCCCCCCGCCAGCAGCGCGCGGCAGAAGACCGCGAGGTCCCGCCCCGTGGAGAAGAGGCCCGCGTGCCCGGCCACCCCGCCCAGCGCCCAGGCGTTCTCGTCGTGGACGACACCCCGCAGCATCCCCCGGTCCGCCTTGGCCCACGGCCGCCGCTGGTCCTCCGTCGCGGCCGCGCCCGGGCACGGCCCGAAGCGCGTCGCCGTCATGCCCAGCGGGCGGGTGATCCCGTCGTTGACCAGGACGTCGAGGGTGCGCCCCGTGATGCGTTCCAGGACGTGCTGGAGCAGCAGCATGTTCAGGTCCGAGTAGCAGTACGTGCCGGGTACCCCCACCGGCGGCTCCGCCCGCAGCCGCCGCAGCCGTTCCTCGTCGTCGGCGCAGTCGTACAGCGGGAGTTCGGGCCGTAGCCCGGAGGTGTGGGTGAGCAGCTGCCGGACGGTGACGCGGTGCACGGCGGCGGCCCGGAAGTCCGGCAGGTAGGCGCCGACCTCCGCGTCGATGCCGAGCGTGCCGCGTTCGATCTGCTGCACGGCGGCGACCGCCGTGAACACCTTCGTCAGGGAGGCCAGGTCGAAGGGCGTGCCGACGGTCGTCGGCACCCGGGAGCGGGCGGGCAGCTCGACGCCCGTGTCGGTGCGCGGATCGTAGGCGGCGTAGCGCACCGCCCAGCCCGCCGCCTCCTCGACGGCGAGCACGGGGCCGCGTCCGACGGCCACGACGGCGCCCGCCGCCCAGGGCCGCTCACCGGCGGTGAGGGCGTGCACGTCCTCGACGACACGGCGGAGCTGCCCGGGGTCGAGTCCGGCCCGCTCCGGGGTGCCGTGGCGCAGTCTCGGGGCGCTCAGCTCTCTCTCCCCTCATGGGACGCACCGGCCGCCCCGGCCGCGCGCCCGGCGGGCGACCCGGCGGGCCGCTCGGCCGCCGGACGGCACATCGTCACGAAGAAGGCGAGTGCCACCAGCGCCGCCACCAGCTGCACCACGGCCATCGGGAGCGCGGTGTCCTCCCCCGCCACCCCGACGAGCGGGGAGGCGACGGCGCCGATGAGGAAGGAGGACGTGCCGAGCAGCGCCGAGGCGGAACCGGCGGACGTCCTGACCCGCATCAGCGCGAGCGCCTGGGTGTTGGGCAGGCTGAGCCCCATCGCGGACATCAGCACGAACAGCGCGGCGGCGACCGGCACCAGCCCGACCTCCCCGAAGACGCCCAGGGACATCAGCAGCAGGGCGGTCGCGGCGGCGACGACGATGAGGAGCCCGAGGCCCAGCACCCGGTCCAGCCGGACCCGGCCGACCAGGATCTTGCCGTTGATCTGCCCGACGACGACCAGGCCGATCGAGTTGAGGCCGAACAGCAGGCTGAAGGTCTGGGGCGAGGCGCCGTAGATCTCCTGGATGACGAAGGGGGACGCCGCGATGTAGGCGAAGAGCGAGGCGAAGGCGAAGCCGCCCGCGAGCATGTAGCCGGTGAAGGCGCGGTCGGCGAGCAGCCCGCGCATCGCGCGCAGGGTGTCGCGGACCCCGCCCGCGTGCCGCTGCGCCTGGGGGAGCGTCTCGGGCAGCCTGGCCCACACGACGGCGCCGAGCGCCACCCCGACCACGGTGAGCACCACGAACACGCCCCGCCAGTCCGTCACCCGCAGGATCTGCCCGCCGATGAGCGGCGCTACGACGGGGGCGACGCCGGAGATCAGCATGAGGGTGGAGAAGAAGCGGGCCATCGCCACACCGTCGTACAGGTCGCGGACGACGGCGCGGGCGATGACGATCGCGGCGGCGCCCGCGAGTCCCTGCGCCAGCCGGAAGGCGACGAGGAGTTCGACGGTGGGCGCGACGGCGCACAGGGCGGTGGCGACGACGTAGACGGCGAGTCCGGACAGCAGCGGCCGCCGGCGGCCCCACCGGTCGCTCATCGGTCCGACCACGAGCTGGCCGAGGGCCATGCCGGCCAGGCAGGCGGTGAGCGTGAGCTGGACGGTCGCGGCGGGCGCGGACAGCGCCCGGGTGACCTCGGGGAGCGCGGGGAGGTACATGTCCATCGCCAGTGGCGGCGTGGCGGTCAGTCCGCCGAGGACGAGCGTGACGAGCCAGCCCGTGCGGCGGGTGGCGCTCAGCGCGCGGACGGCCGGCCCCGTTTCCGGTCCGGCCGCCCGCGCGGGCTTCGAGGTCTTCGGTGCGGTGTCCGGTGTGGTGTCCGGGGTCGTGTGCGGTATGGACGGCCCGCGCTCGGGCATGTGCCCCTCCCTCTTCTGCAGATCCGGCACCTATGCTCTCAGCTCGTACGGACTTGAACGAACAGACTCGAACAACCTGAGCGAGGGTGGGGCAGGGTGTCAGCGGTGACCGGGCAGAAGGTGCGCTGGGGGATTCTGGCGACCGGCGGGATGGCGGCGACGTTCACGGCGGATCTGGTCGATCTGCCGGACGCGGAGGTCGTGGCGGTGGCCTCGCGGACCGAGGCGTCGGCGAAGGCGTTCGCGGAGCGCTTCGGGATACCGCGGGCCTACGGCGGGTGGGAGGCGCTGGCGCGGGACGAGGAGGTCGACGTCGTGTACGTCGCCACCCCGCACTCCTCGCACCGGGCCGCCGCCGGCCTGTGCCTGGAGGCGGGGCGGAACGTGCTGTGCGAGAAGCCGTTCACGCTGAACGCGCGCGAGGCGGGGGAACTGGTCGCGCTCGCCCGCCGGAACGGCAGCTTCCTGATGGAGGCGATGTGGATGTACTGCAATCCGCTGGTGCGGCGGCTGAAGGCGCTCGTGGAGGACGGCGCGATCGGCGAGGTCCGCAGCGTCCAGGCGGACTTCGGCCTGGCGGGCCCCTTCCCTCCCGCGCACCGGCTGCGGGACCCCGCGCAGGGCGGCGGCGCGCTGCTCGACCTGGGGGTGTACCCGGTGTCGTTCACGCAGCTGCTGCTCGGTGAGCCCTCGGACATCACGGCGCGAGCGGTGCTCTCGGACGAGGGCGTCGATCTCCAGACGGGTGCGCTGCTCACCTACGAGAGCGGCGCTCTCGCCTCGGTGCACTGCTCCATCACCGGCGGTACGCCCAACTCCGCCTCGGTCACCGGGTCCCAGGGCCGCATCGACGTCCCGTACGGCTTCTTCTTCCCGGACCACTTCGTGCTGCACCGCGACGGCCGGGACCCGGAGGAGTTCCGGGCCGATCCGGCCGACGGGCCCCGGGCCAGCCTCAAGCACGAGGCCCAGGAGGTGATGCGGTCCCTGCGCGCCGGGGAGACCGAGTCCCCGCTGGTTCCGCTCGACAGCACGCTGGCCGTGATGCGGACGCTCGACGCGATCCGGGACCGCGTCGGCGTCCGCTACCCCGGCGAGCTGCCGGGCGAGCACGCGGGCGACTCCGCCGAGGTGTCCGCCGGCCGCGAGGTCACGCCGGCTTGAGCCCCTGCTCCCCCACCTCCGTCACGAAGGACGCGGCGGTGGTGAGCGGCGCGCCCTCGGTGGTCACGTGGGAGACCGTCTTGAAGTCGGCGCGCGCCAGCTCCCGGCCGAGGGAGACCGTCGCGTAGCCGCGTCGCCCGTTGAAGAACTTCAGGTGCGGGTTGGCGGTCATGAGCGTGTCCCAGTTGGACGGCTTCTCCGAGCCGTCGCGCCCGCTGGTGACGGAGGTCGTCACGATCTCCGTGCCCAGGGTCCGGGAGCCCGGGTCGGAGAAGTCGCGCTTGATGTCGAAGGCGTAGGAGACGTGCACGTCGCCGGTGAGGACCATGAGGTTCTCGATGCCGGCGGCCTGCGCGCCGGCCAGTACGCGCTCGCGGGAGGCCGGGTAGCCGTCCCAGGAGTCCATGGAGACCTTGGACGGCGTGGTGGTCATGTTGTACCGCTGCGAGAAGGTGACCTGCTGGGGCACCACGTTCCACAGGGCGTCCGACCGGTGCCAGCCGTTGATCAGCCAGCGCTCCTGGGCGTCGCCGGTCAGCGTGCGGCCCGGGTCCTCGGACTCGGGGCCGGGGAACTGCCAGCCGTCGCCGTAGGCCTGGTCGGAGCGGTACTGGCGGGTGTCCAGCACGTCGAACTGGGCGAGCCGGCCCCAGTGCAGACGGCGGTACAGCTGGAGGTCCGCGCCGTCGGGCAGCTGCGGGCGGCGCAGCGGCATGTTCTCCCAGTAGGCCCGGTAGGCCGCGGCGCGGCGGATGAGGAACTCCTCCGGCGGGACGCTGTTCTCCGGCGTCCCGTCGGCGTAGTTGTTCTCGGTCTCGTGGTCGTCCCAGGTGACGATGAACGGGTGCGCGGCGTGCGCGGCCCGCAGGTCGGGGTCCGACTTGTAGAGGGCGTACCGCAGGCGGTAGTCCTCCAGCGTCACCGTCTCGCGGTTGAAGAGGCCGGGGAGGGTGCCCGCGGGGTAGGCGCGGGAGCCGCCGGTGGCGTTGACGGCGTACTCGTAGAGGTAGTCGCCGAGGTGGAAGACGACGTCCACGTCGTCCTGGGCCAGGTGCTTGTAGGCGGTGTAGTAGCCCTCGTCGTACTTCTGGCAGGAGACCACGCCGAAGGTGAGGTCGGAGGCCCGGCTGTGGCGGGCGGGCGCGGTGCGGGTGCGGCCGGCCGGGCTGACCCAGCGGCCGGCGCGGAAGCGGTAGTAGTAGACGTGGCCCGGCGCGAGGTGGTCGACCTCGACGTGGACGGTGTGGTGGAACTCGGGGTGGGCGGTGGCCCGGCCCCTTCTGACGACGCGTCGGAACCGTTCGTCCAGGGCCAGTTCCCAGCTCACGTCGACGCGTTTCGCGGGCAGTCCGCTGTCGGCCTGGTACGGAACGGGAGCCAGGCGCGTCCACAGCAGGACGGAGTCGGACTGCGGGTCGCCGGAGGCGACGCCGAGCGTGAAGGGGTCGGCGGTGAGCTGGGCCGCGTCGAGTTCGGCGGCGCTCGCGGTGCCCGCGGTCGGCAGGTTGACGGAGAACGCGAGCGCCGCGGCGGCGCCGGTGACGGTCAGGAAGCGGCGGCGGCCCAGGTTCCGGGCGGCGGCGCGGAGTTCGGGGGCGTACGAGGGCTGGGACTGGGCCTGGGCCTGGGCCTGGTGGTTCGCGGGTGACATCCGTTCCTCCCCATGCAGGTGGTTGCATGGGGCATTCGAAGGGCCGGGGACGTCCCTGGCTTGGCGCGGACATGGCGATCCCATGTCGGACGGATGAGTTCCGGATGTTCCGCCACGCGTACGCTGCCGAGTCATGAACACCGTGAGAACCGCCGACGAGGAAACCGTCGGAGCGCAGAAGGTGGCCGTCGTCACGGGTGCCGGATCGGGCATCGGCCGGGCGGTCGCCCTCGAACTGCTGGCGGCCGGCTGGTCCGTGGCCCTCTCCGGCCGGCGCCCCGAGACCCTGGAGGAGACGGCCGCTCTCGCGCCGGCGGACTCCTCGGCGCTCCCCGTCCGCGCCGACGTGTCCCGCCCCCAGGACGTGGCGGCCCTGTTCACCGCAGTACGCGAGCGCTTCGGACGGCTGGACCTGCTGTTCAACAACGCCGGGACGTTCGGTCCGGGCGGGGTGCCGGTCGAGGAACTGCCCTACGAGGCGTGGCGGCACGTGGTGGACACCAACCTGAACGGCGCGTTCCTGTGCGCGCAGGCGGCGTACCGGCAGATGAAGGAGCAGAGCCCGCAGGGCGGCCGGATCATCAACAACGGCTCGATCTCGGCCCACACCCCGCGCCCGCACTCGGTGGCGTACACCGCGACCAAGCACGCCCTGACCGGCCTGACCAAGTCGCTGTCCCTGGACGGCAGGCCCTACGGCATCGCGGTCGGCCAGATCGACATCGGCAACGCGGCGACCGACATGACGGCCGGCATGCAGACCGGCGCGCTCCAGGCCAACGGGGAGACCTCACCCGAGCCGGTGATGGACGTCGCCGACGTGGCGCGCACGGTGCGGCACATGGCGGAGCTGCCGCTGGAGGCGAACGTGCAGTTCGCGACGGTCATGGCGACGGCGATGCCGTACGTGGGGCGCGGCTGAGGGCGCCCGCCGCGCGGCCCGCCCGGTTCCACACAAGCGGAATTGTGCACTCCGCGGTATTGCGGCCGGTGGCGGACGTATGCTCAACTCTCCTTCACCGGAGCTTCACACTTGGGGGGTTGGCCTTCCGTACCGCTCCACAGGCCACACCGAGGGGGGGGAGGCGGCAGTCGTTCCGCCGCACCGGCCGGGGGTGGATCCCGCGGGGGACCGCGGGATGCACGCCGGTGGGCGGAACGGCTGCCGCGTGGATCACCCGGCCGAGGCTCAGGCCTGCCCGGTCTCGAACCGCGCGATCCGGCCGTCCTCGTCCACGGTGAAGCTCCACCGCGTACGCATCTCGCCCCAGGTGTCGTTGCGGTAGCGGGCGATGAGGGCGCGGCCGCCGTTCGACTCGTTGTCGACCTCCAGGTGGCCGTTGGAGGAGAAGATCTCCTGGTCGATCCACTGGGCGAGGTCCCGGTCGTTCCCGTCGTCGGACATGGTGGCGTCCGGCGCGAGCAGCGCGAGGAAGCCCTCGCGGTCGTGGGCGTTGACGGCGGCGACGAAGGCGCGGACGGCCGGGTCGCTGAGTCGCGTGGTCTGAATCGTCATGGCGGCAGCGTCACACCGCCCCCTCACCCCCGCCACCCGGCCCGTCGGTCGGCCCAGCCCCTTCCCACCACCCGAACGGCGTCCGCGGCGGGCCCCCGCGGCACGGGCGGGTCACGGTGGGGAGGTGAGCCGCCGTCTGCGAGGAGTCGACGTGAACTGTTGTGACCGGCGTGACCTGGGGCTGCTGCTGCTCCGCCTGGGCACCGGCGGTGTCCTGGCCGCGCACGGCGCGCAGAAGCTGCTCGGCTGGTTCGGTGGCGGCGGCATCGCGGGCACCGGCCAGGCCATGGAGGCCATGGGCTACGCACCGGGCCGGGCCAGTGCCACCGCGGCGGGGCTGGCCGAGGCCGGGGGCGGGTCGCTGCTGGCGCTGGGTCTGGCCACACCGGCCGCGGGCGCGGCGGCGGCCGGGGCGATGGCGGGCGCGGCGGCGGTGCACGCCCCCAACGGCTTCTTCGCCCAGTCCGGCGGGTACGAGTACGCGGCCTCCCTCGGTCTGACGGCCGCCGGGCTCGCGGTCGCCGGCCCGGGCCGCCTCTCCCTGGACCACGCGCTCGGCCACGCGGTCAACCGGAACTGGATGGTCCCGGCCGCGTTCGCGGCGACGGCGGCGGCCACGGCGGTGATCGTGGGGGCCCGGAACAAGCGGGTCCGCAGGGCCGCCGAGGGGCAGCAGGAACCCTTGTTCGACTGACGTATCGCCGAGGAGGCCGCGGCGTACGTGGCAGGCTGCCCCGCATGAGTGACGACCGCGGCGGCCTCCCCGCCGATCTCTGGGACACCGTCGACGCCCTGTGGCAGTGGCTGGAGGCGGATCAGCCCGTCGCCGGCCGGGAGGGCCTGCTGCTGCGCATGCTGAAGCTGTCCGAGGAGGTGGGCGAGGTGTCCGAGGCGGTGATCGGCGCCACCGGCCAGAACCCGCGCAAGGGCGTCACCCACACCTGGGACGACGTCGAGGCGGAGCTGTGCGACGTCGTGATCACGGCCCTGGTGGCGCTGCGGACCCTGACGCCCCGGGCGCGGGAGGTGTTCGGGCACCACCTGGAGCGGGTGGCGGGGCGGTCGCTGCCGTCGGACGGATGAAGTGCCGGGCCCGGGAGCGCCCCGGGCCCGGACACCGGACGGTGGTGCCGGTCAGCCCGCGGCGCAGGAGACCGTCGGCCAGGTCCAGTTGCCGTTGGCCTGGATGGTGGCACCCCAGGTGCCCCCGCTGCCGTTGGACTTGGCGGTCAGCACCTGGGCGCTCGGGTAACTGGCGTTGACGTTCCAGGTGGACAGGACCTTGGCCGGGGACGGCACGTTCATCGTCACCGTCCAGGCACTGCTCCCGCTGACGGACACGTTGAGGTTGTACCGGTCCCCCCACCGCTGCCCGGCGGACAGGGTGGCGGTACATGTACCGCCACCCCCGCCACCACCGCCGTCCCCGCCGCCGTCGGGGGCGACCGCCCGTCCGGTCTGCGGCGAGATCATGCCGGCGCACAGGCCCTTGGCGGCCAGGGTCTGCGCGATGCGCGGGATCGCCGCGAGCGTGTTGGCGGGCCAGTCGTGCATGAGGACGACCTGGCCGTTGCCCAGCCGTGAGACGGCCTGCACGATCGCGTCGGTGCTCGCGTTGTTCCAGTCCTGGGTGTCGACGTCCCAGATCACCTCGGTCAGCCCGTACTTGGCCTCGACCGCCCGCAGCGTGGCGTTGGTCTCGCCGTACGGCGGGCGGAACAGCTTCGGCGTGCCGCCGCCCGCGTCGGCGATGGCCGCTTGCGTCCGGGAGATCTCGGAGTCCATCTGGGCCTGACTCAGCTGGGTCATGTGCGGATGGGTGTAGCTGTGGTTGGCGACCCACATGCCGGCGTCGACCTGGGCCCGGACCAAGGCCGGGTTCTGGGCCGCGTACTGGCCCTGGTTGAACATGGTGGCCCGCAGGCCGTTCTGCCTGAGCGCGTTGAGCAGGGCCTGGGTGGTGCCGGAGGGGCCGTCGTCGAAGGTGAGCCCGACGTAGCCGTTGCAGGCGGCGGCCCGCTCCGGGGCCGCGTCGGCGGCGGCGGTGCCCGCGACGGCCAGGGCGGTGACGGACACCGCGGTGACCAGGGAGCGCCATGAGGGGCGAGGTCTGCTGCGCATGGGAAGGGGGTCCTCCTCTCTTCTCTCCTCGTCCCCGGGTCAGCCCGCGGCGCAGGAGACGGACGGCCAGGTCCAGTTGCCGTTGGCCTGGATGGTGGCGCCCCAGTTGTTGCCGCTGCCGTTGGACTTGGCGGTCAGGGTCTGGGCGCTCGGGTAACTGGCGCTGGTGTTCCAGGTGGACAGGACCTTCGCCGGTGAGGGCACGTTCATCGTCACGGTCCAGTTGCTGGCCCCGCTGACGGAGACGTTGAGGTTGTACCGGTCGTCCCACTTCTGCCCGGCGGACAGGGTCGCGGTGCAGCCACCGCCACCGCCGCCACCACCGCCGCCACCGCCGCCACCGGTGCCCCCGACCGTGATGTTGGAGCTGCCGCTGCTCTGGTAGCCCTCGGTGGCCATGATCATGTAGTAGTTGAAGCTGCCCAGCGGCATCCCGGCCCGCGACCACGCGTCGAAGTGGTTGCCGGTGGTGATGGTGCCGCCGGTCCGCTTGGACTGCCGCACGCTCCAGTACTGGTCGAAGGTGCGGGTGCCCTCGACGGAGGGCGCGTTGTAGCGGGTGGTCTTGTAGATGTCGTAGGTGCCCCCGTCGGTGGTCACGGTGCCCTTGAACTCGCCCGTGGGCCGGTAGGTGCCCCAGTTGTCGACGATGTAGTACTCGACGAGCGGGTTCGCCGTCCACCCGTAGAGGGTCAGGTACGCGTTGCCGGACGGGTTGAAGGTGCCCGAGTACTGCACGGTCCGGCGTCCGCCGTTGCTCCAGCCCTTCCCGGCGACGAAGTTGCCGGTGTTGCGCCAGGAGGTGCTGTACTGACCGCCCGACCCCATGTCCATGGAGACGGTGCCCTGGCTGTCGGTCCAGAACGAGTAGTAGTAGCCGTTGTTGGTGCCCTCCTGGTTGGTCGTGACGACCGTGCCGGCGTGGGCGGTGCCCGGCAGCATCATCGCGGCGAGGGCGGCCAGGGCGACGGCCCAGGCACTTCTGACGAGGAGCGTCACGAAGGCGCCTCTGCGGCGGCGCCTCGGTGGGACGAGCACGTTCATGACGGTGCTTCCTCTCCTGTGGGGTTCGACATCGGCGCCAGTGTTGGCCTGTACACGTCGACCGTCAACAGTTTCGGTAGATGTTTCGAAACCTTCGCCCGCGATCTCGGTACGACTCTAAGGATCGAACCCCAGCTCATACACGCTGAATCACCGCCACAGGGACCCTCATGAGCAGCGGCCGGATCAGCTGATCGGAAAGCTCGACCACACGCACCGAAAGTTTCGAACAGCAGCGAAGCGCACTCATGGATGCGACGGAACGGGGAAGCGCGGCCGCGGCGGCCGGGACGGGGCCTTCCAGGCACCCGGGAGGTGGCGGCAGACGAGTCGGGCTGTACGCCGGGTTCTGTTCCGGCGGGTCCTCGCGGGCCCGTCGGCGACGGCCATCCATCTAGGACCGGCGTTGCCACCGGCCTCCAGCGGTCTACCCGCGGACTCGGGCGGGCAGCCCTCGAACGTCCGCGCAGAAGCACCGGGGTGCTTCCTTCTTGACCTTGCTCCGGGTGGGGTTTACCTAGCTGCCCAGGTCGCCCTGGGCACTGGTGGTCTCTTACACCACCGTTTCACCCTTACCCGGGACCGGAGTCCCGGGCGGTCTGCTTTCTGTGGCACTGTCCCGCGGGTCACCCCGGGTGGCCGTTAGCCATCACCCTGCCCTGTGGAGCCCGGACGTTCCTCGGGAAGTCCCGTGAGGGTCTTCACGCGGCCGTCCGCCCGGCTCGTCTGCCGTGTCGACCATGGTACCGGGCGTGCGCCGCGCACCCGTCCGCCGGGCGCCGTGACCCGACGGGATCAGAGGAAGTCCGCGGTGTCCAGGTCGAGGTCGAAGGGGGCGGGGAGGGCGAGCGGCTTGCCGAGGGGGCGGGTGCGGTGCTCGCGGTAGTCGTCCCTCTCCGGGTCGCTGAACAGCGTGATCGAGGTGGCTTCGCGGTCGACGAGGAGGTAGAGGGGGATGCCTCCTCGGGCGTAGCAGCGGCGCTTGGCCTCGCGGTCGGCCTGCGGCCTGGTCGAGGTCACCTCCAGGACCAGGGCGACGCCTTCGCACGGCATCCAGGGGTCGGCGCCGCGGTAGAGCCGCAGGTCGGTCGGGGCGAAGGTGCCGTCCGGGATCGCGTGGTCCTTCGGGCAGGCGCCTCCGCTCCTCAGCTTCAGGCCCTTGTTGCCGGAGAAATCCATGTCGGTCCGGGACCGCCTGATCACTTGCTTCACGATCAGATTGATGTAGTCCTCGTGATCCCCGTCCGGCGGCGGTGTCACCACGATCTCCCCCTCGATCAGCTCGGCCCGGAAGCCTTCCGGCGTGTCCAGGGCGAGGAACCCCTCCAGCAGGACCTCCGCCTGGGTCAGCGGCTCGTGGGCCATGGCCGTCATGTCACGCCCCTCCTTCGGTCGCTCGCCCGAGTGGGACATCGGCTGATCACCTGTCCGAGAGATCGGGAACCGTTCCCTCGATCGTGGCACACGATCACGGCCTCCGTCCGGAGCCGGAGCCACGCCGCTTGACCCTGTCGCAGCGTCAACGTTTCTACTGGGGCCATGCGGATCGGAGAACTCGCCGACGCCGTCGGCGTCACCACGCGGACCGTGCGGCACTACCACCATCAGGGCCTGCTGCCCGAGCCGGAACGGCTGGCCAACGGATACCGGACGTACACCCTGCGGCACGTCGTCGTGCTGGCCCGGATCAGGCGGCTGACCGAGCTGGGGCTCGGGCTGGCGGAGGTGCGGGACGTGCTCGCGGACGAGGCCGGGAAGGACCTGGCCGAGGTGCTGGCGGAGCTGGACGCCGACCTGGCGCGGCAGGAGGCGGCGATCGGGGAGCGCCGGGCGCGGCTCCGGGCGTTGCTGGAGGCGGAGGGCGGGATGCCGCCCGAGGGTCCGGTCTCGCCGGAGCTGGCCGGGTTGTTCGCGGGCATGGGGGACGTCTCCGGCTCCCCCATGGCCGTACGGGACCGGGAGATGCTGGCGCTGCTGGAGAGCACGATGGCGCCGGAGGACCGGGAGGGGTTGCTGGCCACTCTGCGGGGCGCCCTGGGCTCGCCGGAGGCGGTGGCGCGCGCCCACCACGCGTACGCGCTGCTCGACGAGCTGGCGGACGCGGAAGCCGACGACCCGCGCGTCGCGGAGGCGGCCGAGACGCTCGCCGGCTGCCTGCCCGCGGAGCTGCTGCCCGAGGAGGGCGTCGACCTGGACTCCGGGCACAGCATGCTGCGCGCGCTGTACGCCGACTTCGCGCCGGGGCAGGCCGAGGCGATCCGGCAGGCCCTGGCCGCCGTCGCGCGCGGACGGGGGCGGCAGCCGTGAGGGGGCGGTCCCTGGCGACGGTGCCGTGGCTCCTCCTTCGGCACGAGCTGCGCCTGCTGGCGAGTCTGTGGCTGTGGGCGGCCCGGCGGACGCACGGGGCGGCGGAGGGCCTGCCGGTCTTCGGGCACACGCGGGGGCAGGGCCCGATGATGTGGGGCATCGCGTTCGTGTGCGTGGTCGAGTCCGTGATGATGTCCTTGCTGCTGCGCGACTGGCCCGCCGTGCACCACGTGGTGCTGGTCCTGGACGTGTACACCGTCGTGTTCGTGGTCGGGCTGCACGCCGCGTCCGTGGTCCGGCCGCACGTCCTGGATCCCGTCGGCGGCACACTGCGGGTCCGCCGGGCCGTCCACGTCGACGTGCGGATACCACTGGAGCGGATCGCGTCCGTGCGACGGGAGCTGCGGGCCGCGCACGAGCCGGCGGACGGGGAGCTGAACCTCGCCGTGGGCCTCCAGACCTCCGTCACCGTCGAGCTGACCGAGCCCGTCGTGCACGTCGGCTTCTTCGGGCGGCGGCGCGAGGTGCGGGTCGTGCGCTGTCACGCCGACGACCCCGCGGCGCTCGTCCGGGCCGTCGACCAGGCACGCGAGGGGTACGCCGTACCCTGAGCGGGGGCCCGACAGCTCGATCCGAAGGAGTACGCGTGCTTGTCCTGCTGCCGCCGTCCGAGGGGAAGGCCGCTTCCGGCCGCGGTGCGCCGTTGAAGCCGGAGTCGCTGTCCCTGCCGGGGCTGGCCCCCGCCCGGGAGACCGTCCTCGGCGAGCTGGTCGAGCTGTGCGCCGGTGACGAGGAGAAGGCGCGCGAGGTGCTCGGACTGAGCGAGGGCCTGCGCGGCGAGGTCGCCAAGAACGCGGAGCTGCGGACGGCCGGCGCGCGTCCGGCCGGGGAGATCTACACCGGGGTGCTGTACGACGCCCTGGACCTGGCCTCGCTCGACGCGGCCGCCAAGCGGCGCGCGGCACGGTCGCTGCTGGTCTTCTCGGGGCTGTGGGGCGCGGTGCGGGTGACCGACCGGATTCCCTCCTACCGTTGCTCGATGGGTGTGAAGCTGCCCGCGCTCGGGGCCCTGGGTGCCTTCTGGCGGGCGCCGATGGCCGAGGTGCTGCCCGAGGCCGCGGGGGGCGGGCTGGTGCTGGACCTGCGTTCGTCGGCGTACGCGGCGGCCTGGAGGCCGACGGGCGAGGTCGCGGGGCGGACGGCGACCGTGCGGGTGCTGCACGCGCCGACGCGGAAGGTGGTCAGCCACTTCAACAAGGCGACCAAGGGGCGGATCGTCCGGAGTCTGCTGGCGGCCGGGATCGCGCCCGAGGGGCCCGCCGAGCTGGTCGAGGCGCTGCGGGACCTCGGGTACGAGGTGGAGGCCGAGGCACCCGCGAAGACGGGGAAGCCGTGGTCGCTGGACGTGCTGGTGGCGGAGATCCACTGAACCGGATCAGGGCTTCGTTGCGCATGTCGCAACGCTCGTTGCACAGACTGCTCCCCGACGGCACCATGAGGGCATGAGCTCACCGCTGCCCTCCTCCCCCGCCGTCTCGGTACTGGACCTCGCCCCCGTCGTGCCCGTCGTGGTCGTCGACGACCTCGCGGACGCCGTGCCGCTCGCCCGTGCGCTGGTCGCCGGCGGGCTGCCCGCGATCGAGGTCACGCTGCGGACGCCGGTCGCCGTCGACGCGATCCGCGCGATCGCCGCCGAGGTGCCGGGCGCGGTGGTCGGCGCGGGCACGCTCATCACGCCGGAGCAGGTCGGCGCGGTGGTGGCGGCGGGGGCGCGGTTCCTGGTCAGTCCGGGGTGGACGGACACGCTGCTGGACGCGATGCGGGGATCCGGGGTGCCCTTCCTGCCGGGGGTGTCGACCACGTCCGAGGTGGTGGCGCTGCTGGAGCGCGGGGTGCGGGAGATGAAGTTCTTCCCGGCCGAGGCCGCGGGCGGCACCGCCTACCTCAAGGCGCTGGCCGCCCCGCTGCCGCAGGCCCGCTTCTGCCCGACCGGCGGCATCGGGCCGGACTCCGCACCGGAGTACCTCGCGCTGCCCAACGTCGGGTGCGTGGGCGGGAGTTGGATGCTTCCCAAGGACGCGGTGGCCGACCGGGACTGGGCGCGGGTGGAGCGGCTCGCCCGTGAGGCGGTGGCGCTCAGCGCAGGTGGGACGTGTCGTTGAACAGGCGGACGCTCGCGCCGCCGTCCGCGTAGTACGCCACCGCCGACAGGGACGCCGCCGACAGTTCCATGCGGAACAGCGACTCGGGCGGAGCGCCCAGGGCCAGCCGTACGAACGTCTTGATCGGCGTCACGTGGGACACCAGCAGTACCGTGCGGCCCCCGTACGCCGCGACCAGCTTGTCGCGGGTGGCGGCGACCCGGGCGCCGGTCGCCGCGAAGCTCTCGCCGCCGCCGGTCGGTTCCGCGTCCGGGGAGGACAGCCACGCGTTCAGGTCGTCGGGGTACCGCTCGCGCACCTCGCCGAAGGTGAGCCCCTCCCAGGCGCCGAAGTCGGTCTCCCGCAGGCCCTCCTCGACCGTGACCTCCAGACCGAGGCGGGCGGCGACGATCCGGGCGGTCTCCCTGGTGCGGGCGAGGGGTGAGGCGACGACCGCCTGGACCGTGCCGCGCCGGGCGAGGCTCGCGGCGACCTTCTCGGCCTGCTCCCGGCCGGCGGCCGACAGGGACGGGTCGCTGCCGCCGCTCCCGGAGAACCGCTTCTGCGGCGTCAGGGGCGTCTCCCCGTGCCGGAGCAGGACGAAGGTGGCGGGGGCGCCCATGTCGGGGGGTCCCCAGCCGGGGGAGGCCACGGCCTTCGCGGCCCGCACGTCGGTCGTTGCGGCGGCGTCCGACACGGAGGTGCCCGGCGCGGAGGCGTCCCGCGCGGAGGTGCCCCGCGCGGAGGTGCCCGTGGCGGTGGCCGGCGCCGCGACCTCGGACGCGGCCGGGTCACCGGCACCGGGAGCGGCGCCGACAGCCGGTGCCTCGCCGACGGCCGGTACTTCGCCGACGGCCGCTGCTTCGCCGACCACCGGTGCCTCGGCGGCAGCCGCCGCGCGGGCGTCGCCCGCGTCCAGGTCCGCCGTCGACCCGGACGGCGACCACCGTTCGCCCCGGGCTCCCGCGTCCATCGCCTCGTTGGCCAGGCGGTCGGCGTGCTTGTTGCTCGCGCGGGGCATCCACTCGTACGTCACCCGCCCCGGCGGGAAGACGCGCGCCGCCTCGGCCGCCAGCGGCTTCATGTCGGGGTGCTTGATCTTCCAGCGGCCCGACATCTGCTCGACGACGAGCTTGGAGTCCATGCGGACCCGGACGGTCGCCTCCGGGTCCAGCTCCCGCGCCGCACGCAGGCCGGCCAGCAGGCCCCGGTACTCGGCCACGTTGTTCGTGGCGACCCCGAGGTACTCGGCGGCCTCCACGAGGGTCTCCCCCGTCACCGCGTCCAGCACCACGGCGCCGTAGCCCGCGGGTCCCGGGTTCCCCCGGGAACCGCCGTCGGCCTCGACGACGAACTCCCGTGCGGGAGCGGCCGGACCTGCCACCGCGTCTCCCACCCGACCGGCCCCTTACAGCCCGGAGTCCGCCGTGCGCACCAGGATGCGGCGGCAGTTCTCGCAGCGGACGACCGTGTCGGGTGCCGCGGAGCGGATCTCGCTCAGCTCGGTGATCGCCAGCTCCTGCCGGCAGCCCTGGCAGCTGCGCTGGTACAGCTTGGCCGCGCCGACGCCGCCCTGCTGGCCGCGCAGCTTCTCGTAGAGCTTCAGCAGGTCCTCGGGGACGGAGCCCGCGACGACCTCGCGCTCCTTGGTCACGGAGGCCGCCTCGGCGTCCAGCTCCTCAACAGCGGCGTCCCGGCGCGCCGTGGCGTCGTCGATCTTCCCCTGCACGGCGCCGACCCGCTCGGTCAGCTCGGCGACCCGCTCCTGGGCGGACTCGCGGCGCTCCATCACCTCCAGGACGACGTCCTCGAGGTCGCCCTGCCGCTTGGCGAGGGAGACGATCTCGCGCTGGAGGTTCTCCAGGTCCTTCGAAGAAGTCACGGCGCCCGAGTCGAGGCGCTGCTGGTCGCGGGTGGCGCGCTGGCGCACCTGGTCCACGTCCTGCTCGGCCTTGGTCTGCTCGCGGGAGCAGTCGCTCTCCTCGGTCTGCGCGGCGACGAGCAGGTCGCGCAGCTGGGTGTGATCCTTGGTCAGCGAGTCGATCTCGGCGTGCTCGGGCAGGGACCTGCGCTTGTGCGCGAGCTGCTGGAGACGGACGTCGAGGGCCTGGACGTCCAGCAGTCGGATCTGGTCGGCGGGCGCGGCTTTCAGTTGGGGGCTCCCAGTGCGTCGGAGGTCGGGGTGGACGCCGCGTGGGCGGTCCAGGGGTCGGTGACCGTCTTGGAGACGTGGACCCTGAGGTCCCAGCCGTGGCGGTCGGAGATCTCGTCGAGCTGGGCCGCGCCCAGCTCGCACCAGGGCCACTCGGTGGCCCAGTGCGCCGCGTCGAGCAGCGCGAGAGGACGGTGGGCGCGGTCCGCGAGGAACTCGGACGCGGGGTGGTGGCGCAGGTCGGCGGTGAGGTACGCGTCGACACCGGCCGCCCGCACGTGCGCGAAGAGGCTGTCGCCGGAACCGCCGCTGACGGCGACCGTGCGGACGGTGGCCTCCGGGTCGCCGGCCACGCGGATGCCCTGCGCGGTGGCGGGCAGCCGCTCGGCGGCGCGGGCGGCGAACTCGCGGACGGTCAGCGGGTGCTCCAGCTCGCACACCCGGCCGAGACCCCGGCGGCCCTCGGGGTCGCCGGCGTCCGGCACCAGGGGCCGCACCACCCGCAGGTCGAGCGCCCCGGCCAGCGCGTCGGAGACGCCGGGGTCGGCGGTGTCGGCGTTGGTGTGGGCGACGTGCAGGGCGATGTCGTTCTTGATGAGCGTGTGCACCACGCGGCCCTTGAAGGTGGAGGCCGCCACCGTCGTCGTCCCCCGCAGGTACAGCGGATGGTGGGTGACGAGGAGGTCGGCGCCCAGCGTCACCGCCTCGTCCACGGTCTCCTGGACCGGGTCGACGGCGAACAGGACCCGGGACACCTCCTGGTCGGGGTCGCCCACGACGGTGCCGACCGCGTCCCAGGACTCGGCCCGCTCGGCGGGCCACAGGTTCTCCAGCGCGGCGATGACTTCTGACAGACGGGGCACGCACGCAAGGCTACCTGGCCGTTCTGCGCCGTCGTACCCGCAGCGTGCCCCCGCGGCCGGCCCGGTCCGCCGCAGCACATCACACGTCCACCCCTCAGGCGAATCGTTCCTGTGCCACACGTTTGTGTGACGGGGACGGTTGCCGGTGCCCCGCCCGTGCGTGCGATAACTAGCTTCGTCGCCGGAGGTGACCGAACGATGACAGCCTGTGCTATCGAGCCTTCGGCGGACCCCGGGAGCGGCGGCCCGCCCCGGGCGGGCTGCAGCATCGCCGCGGAGGGCGCCTACGCCGCGCGCCTCACCCGGAGCGGGGACTCCTGGTACCCGGAGCGCTGGACCCTCGACGGCCCCGAGCCGTACGCGGTGCCGCTGCCCGGCAACCAGCCGGAGGAGCCCGGTACCGAGGTGCAGCCGATGGGCGACGGGCGGGTGCTGGTCCACCGTACGGCGGCGGGCCGGCACCTCTTCTCCCTCCTCTACCCGACCGGGCCCGGCACGGGTGAGCTGCCGCTCGGCGCGGTCGAGTGCCCCGCGGACACCACCCGCCTGCGGCTGCTGCCGCCGGCCCCGGGCGGCGAGCGGGCGTACGCCCTGGCGGTCGGCCCGCGTACGACGGTGCTGTGGCAGGTCGCGGGCGGCGCCTTCGGGCCCGAGCGGGTCGCCGAGGTCCCCGGCCGCTGCTCGGGCGGGGCCTGGCTGGACCGCACGGGCCGGATACTGGCCGTGGACCGGGAGACCGGGGGGCGCACCAAGGCGGTCGTGGTGGACCTGGAGCGGGACGGCGAGGTGTCGCCGCTGCTGCAGATCGCCGCGGACAGCGACGACCGGATACTGCTGGCCGACCCGGACAGCGGCCTGGCGCTGATCCGCTCCGACGCACCCTCCCCGGGCCGGGGACGGCTCGGCTGGGGCGTGCTGGGCAGCACGTTGCCGGTGCGCTTCCCGGAGTGCCTGCGGCTGACGGACTGCGTCGTGACGCCGTTCGCGATCCAGCCGGGTCAGGCGCTGACGCCGGAGCGCTGCGCGGTGGCGCTGCGTGTGGACGGCGCGTTCGGAAGCTGGGTGGCGGTGTGGCGGCCGGCCGAGCGGGAGGTGCGGCACCTTCCGGCACCCGAGGGGTGGCTGGCGGGGGCCGGGTGGTGGACCGCGGAAGGGGAGCTGCGGCTGCCGTGCGCCACACCGTCGTCGCCGTGCGCGGTGGCCCGGCTGGCGGCGCCCGACGCGGAGGGCTCGGGCGGCGCAGGGGCCGCGGGCGGCACGGGCGGCGGGAGCGCCGAGGACGCGGAGGAGTCCGCTCCGCACGGGCCGGACGGCTCGGGTGGCTCCGACGGCCCCGACGGGCTCGGCACACCGGACAGACCGGACACTTCGACCGCCCCGGCCCCCGCTCCGCCACGTCCCGTGCCGCTGCAACAGGCTCCGCTGGCACGGCTTGTAACGAAGTAGTCCCGGTCGGCACGGCCGCCTGGATTCGGGCCGAGGTGTCCCGGTTACACTCGCCCGGCTGTAGGAACGATCATGTTGACGGGGTGAATTCCTTCCGATGAACGACGCCAGCACGACCCAGCCCATGCAGGCCGACGGCGCCGAGCTTGACCAGATCGGGACCGGCCACGGCCGGCACCGGGGAGCCGTCGCCGGCCAGGACGGCGGTACGGTCCCGCGGGGCCGCCACCGCAAGCCGGCCGAGGAGTCCGGGACGGCCGCCTGACGGCACGGAGAAGAAGCACACGGGACGGCCACGGCCCCGCTCGTCGCATCCGACGGGCGGGGCCGTGGCCGTCGCCGGTCGCCGTCGCAAGTCGCCGTCGCCGTCGCCGTCAGGCGTACCGGACGACGGTGTCGGCCAGGACGGGGGCGTCGCCCCGCTCCACGGCGCTCACGGTCACCCGCACCGCGCTCTCGCCGTCCCGGTCCGCCGACCTCCACATCCGCACCCGCAGCGTCTCGCCCGGGTAGAGGACCCCGGCGAAGCGCGTGCGGTACGCGCGCACCCGGCGCACGTCTCCGTCCAGCAGCGCGTCGACGACCGACTTGAGCGCGGAGCCGTAGGTGCACAGGCCGTGCAGGACGGGCCGGTCGAAACCGGCGCGCGCGGCGAACTCCGGGTCGGCGTGCAGGGGGTTGAAGTCGCCGGAGAGCCGGTGGAGCAGCGCCTGGTCCTCGCGTACGGGCACCTCGGCCACGTGGTCCGGTGGCTCGGCGGGCGGTGGCGCCGGGCGCCCGGACGGTCCCCGCGCACCACCCCACCCCCCTTCCCCGCGGACGAAGATCTCGGCCTCGTCGGTCCACAACGGCCCGTCCTCGTCGGTGACCTCGGTGCGCAGGACGAGGACGGCCGCCGTGCCCTTGTCGTACGCGGCGACGAGGCGCGAGGCCGCGCTCGCCCGGCCCCGCACCGGTACGGCCCGGTGCAGGCGCAGGTACTGCCCGCCGTGCAGGACCCGGGCGAGGTCGACGTCGACACCGGGCGTGGACAGCCCGCCGATGACTCCCGGCGGTCCGCCGCCCGCGACCGTCGCGAAGCTCGGCAGGACGTGCAGCCGGGACTCCAGGGTGTAGCGCAGCTCGCGGGGGTCGGTGGCGGGACGGCCGGCGCCGATGCCGAGGTGGTAGAGGATGACGTCCCTGTGGTCCCAGGCGATCTCGCGGACGCGGGGTGCGGCGGCGAGCGCCCGGGCTGCGTCGATGGGCATGGCTCCGGCTCTCCTGTCACCTGGGGCACGGCGGACGTCGGCGGGCACGCACGGCGGACATCGGCGGGCATACACGGCGGACGTCGGCGGGCACGCACGGCGGGCACGACGGTACGGGACGCCGGCCGCGCAGGACCGGCACCCCCGGGGGCGGCCCCACCCCGCACCGGACACCAGGCACCGGGCACAGGCACCACCCGGCCCCTCCGCCCCCGCGAGGCGCCCGCGAGGCCCTACGCCCGCGGCGCCCGCTCCTCGCGCGGCTTCGCCGCCGGCAGCCACGCCCACATCAGGGCCGCGCCGGCGACCAGCACCACGGTCGCCGTGCGGAACACCAGCGCGTACCCCTCCGTCAGCGCCACGGGCCCCGCGTGCTCTCCCCCGGCCCGGGACGCCGCGATCGTCGACATCACGGCGAGGCCCAGCGAACCGCCCATCGTCCGGGAGGTGTTGATCAGCCCGGAGACCAGTCCGGCGTCCCCCGCGGCGGCCCCGGAGACGGCCAGCGACGCCAGCGGAGTCGCCGCCAGCCCCGCGCCCAGCATCATCAGCACCCCGGGGATCATGATCGCGGTCAGGTACGCGCCGTCGGCGGTCATCGTCGACTGCCAGCCGAAACCGACCGCCGCGACCAGCGTGCCCAGCACGGCCACGTTCCGGGCGCCGATCACCGGCATGAAGCGCGGTGCCGCCTTCGAGCCGAGGACCACCGCGAGGGAGCTGGGCACGAGGGCGAGGCCGGCCTCCAGCGGGGAGTAGCCCAGCACGTTCTGCGCGTACAGCGTCATGAAGAACCACATCGCGAACATCGACGAGCCGGACACCAGCATCGCCGCGTTCGCCGACGCCACCGACCGCAGCCGCAGCAGCCCCAGCGGCATCAGCGGGGTCGCGGTGCGCGCCTCGACGAGCAGGAACAGCCCCAGCAGCGCGAGCCCGGCCAGCAGCGGCACCAGGGCCGCCGCCGCCGTCCAGCCCTCGGACTCGGTCTGGGAGATGCCGTAGGCCAGCGTGGCCAGTCCGGCGGTCACCAGGAGCGCACCCGGCAGGTCCAGGCGCCGCCGCTCGCCGGCCCGGCTCTCGGTCAGCCACAGCACGGCGCCGGCCAGTACCACCGCGCCCACCGGCACGTTGATCAGCAGCACCCAGCGCCAGGACAGCCCGTCCACGAGGACGCCGCCCACCAGTCCGCCCGCGGCGCCGCCACCCGCGCCCACGGCGGTCCAGGTCGCGATCGCCCGGGCCCGGGCCGCGCCCTCCGGCACCGCCGCGGTCAGGATCGTCAGCGTCGACGGCGCCAGCACCGCCGCCCCCAGCCCCTGCACGGCCCGCGCGGCCAGCAGCTGCCACCCTTCCTGGGCGAGGCCGCCGCCGAGCGAGGCCAGCGTGAAGAGACCGAGCCCCACCAGGAACATCCGCTTGCGCCCGTACAGGTCGCCGGCCCGGCCGCCGAGCAGCAGGAACCCGGCGAAGCCGATGGCGTAGGCGTTGACCACCCACTGCAACCCCTGCGGGCTCAGTCCGAGGTCGGCCCGCATCGACGGCAGGGCGACGTTGACGACGGAGACGTCGAGCACGACCAGGAACTGTCCGGCGCAGGCGAGCGCCACGAGGAGCCAGGTGGGGGGCGTACGGCGGGGGGATATCCGGGCGGTGGCGGTGGTGCCGGTGGCTTCGAGCATGGGTGCCATGGTCTCAACGCGAAGGTGCCCCTTGCATCGGTATTTGGTCCCCGGCCGGTCCTAGGCCCCCGGACCCACCGTCGCCGCGAGGCTCCTCTCCCCCAAGAGAAGGTCAAGAATTCGTTAGCGACTCGAAGCAACGGAATAGTTGCCCCGGCGCACGAGGTTCAGTCACCACACACCCCGTACCGATCTTCCCGCTCTTCCCGCACCGTACGCGCCGCTCCCCGGCCTGGAGGCCTCACCCCATGTCCCACACGACGACCGACGAGCCCGCCCGCACAGCGAGCGGGGCCACCGTCCCGGTGCTCGCTTTCGCGGGCATCGTCGTCGCGGTGATGCAGACCCTGCTCGTCCCGGTCATCAAGGACCTGCCCCGGCTCCTGGACACGACGCCCGGCAACGCCACCTGGGTCCTGACCTCCACCCTCCTCTCGGGAGCCGTGGCCACGCCCATCATGGGCCGCCTCGGCGACCTGTTCGGCAAGCGCCGCATGCTGATCGCCAGCCTGTCGGTGATGGTGGTGGGCGCGCTGGTCAGCGCGTTCACCGACGCCCTGATCCCGATGATCGTCGGCCGTACCCTCCAGGGCTTCGCGATGGGCGCGATACCCCTCGGCATCGGCCTCATGCGCGACATGCTGCCCCGCGAACGGCTCGGCTCGGCGATGGCGCTGATGAGCTCCTCGATCGGCGTCGGGGGCGGACTGGCGCTGCCCGCCGCGGCCCTGGTCGCCCAGCACACCGACTGGCACGCCCTGTTCTACGGTGCCGCCGGCCTCGGCGTCCTCGCCATCGCCCTGACCCTCCTGGTCGTCCCGGAGTCACCGCTGCGCGCCAAGGGCTCCTTCGACCTGCCGGGCGCACTCGGTCTCGCGGCCGGTCTGGTCCTCTTCCTCCTGCCGATCACCAAGGGCAGCGACTGGGGCTGGTCGTCGCCCACCACGCTCGGTCTGTTCGCCGCCGCCGCCGTGGTCCTGTTCCTGTGGGGCCTGATGGAACTGCGCGTCAAGGCCCCGCTGGTCGACCTGCGCACCACCGCCCGCCGAGAGGTGCTGCTCACCAACCTCGCCTCGATCATGGTCGGTGTCTCCTTCTACGTCATCTCGCTCGTCCTGCCGCAGCTCCTCCAGCTGCCCTCCGAGACCGGTTACGGCCTGGGGCAGTCGATGGTCGTCGCGGGTCTGTGCGTGGCCCCGCTGGGCCTGACGATGATGTTCACCGCGCCGGTGTACGCCCGTCTCTCCGCCCGGTACGGCCCGCGCACGACGCTGCTCCTCGGCCTGGTGATCATCGGGGCCGGCTACGCGGGCGGCCTCGGTCTGATGAGCGCCGCCTGGCAGACCGTCGTCACCTCGGTGCTGATCGGCGCCGGCATCGGCCTCGCCTACTCCTCCCTGCCCGCGCTGATCATCGGCGCGGTCCCGGCCTCGGAGACGGGCGCCGCCAACGGCCTCAACACCCTGATGCGGTCCATCGGTACGTCGGTGTCGAGCGCCGTCATAGGCATGGTGCTGGCCAACACCGCGAACGACGTGGGCGGTGTCGCGGTCCCCACCATGCACGGCTTCCGCGTCTCCTTCCTGATCGCGACCGGCGCGGTCGTCGCCGGTCTGGCGCTGGCCTTCTTCCTCCCCCGCCGCCGCCCGGCCGCCACCACGCAGCTGCGCGCGAGCAGCGAGGAGGACGCGAACCTGGCCCGCGCCGAGCGGGCACTCGCCGGGGAGCCCCGGGACGGCGAGGCGCCGCGCGGCTTCCGCGGCCGGGTCCTCACCGCCGACGGTTCCCCCGTCGCCCGTGCCAACGTCACGTTGATCGACCGGCACGGCCGCCAGGCGGGCGCGACCCTCTCCGACGGGGACGGCGGCTACGCCCTCGCGGTCCCCGCCGGGGGGCCGTACGTCCTGGCCGCCCGCGCCGCGGGCCACGGTCCGCTCGCCCACTCCGCCACCCACACCGGCGGCGACCGGTCGGTGGACCTGGACCTGACCCTGCCGGGCGAGACGGTCTCGGCCTGATCCGCACCGCCACGGCTCCCGCACCCCCTGTCGCACCACGCGGCGGGGGGTGCGGCAGCATGGGGCGCCGACACGTGCCCGCCACCCGCACCGGCACCACCGGCACCGGCACCGGCACCGGCACCGGCACCGGCAGCAAACCGCACCGACCCCGACCCCCGTCCGCACCCGCACCCCCACGCGCACCCGCACCCGCACCCGCACCCGAGCACCCGCACCCGCACCCGCACCACCGAAAGGCACCCTCATGTCCGCGGCCCCCGTCCCCTCCACCCTCGCCGCCTTCGAGGCCGCGAAGGGGTTCATGCCCGTGCACGAGGGCCTCGCCCTGTACGCGGCGGCCGTGGAGGCGGCCCGGCTCGGGCTGCCGCTGCTGGAGGTCGGTACGTACTGCGGGCGCTCCACCGTCCTGCTCGCCGACGCCGCCCGCCGGGCCGGGGTGACCGCGCTCACCGTCGACCACCACCGGGGCAGCGAGGAGCAGCAGCCGGGCTGGGAGTACCACGACCCGGAGACGGTCGATCCCGAGCTGGGCGTGATGGACACCCTCCCCACCTTCCGCCGCACCCTCCACCGGGCCGGCCTGGAGGAGCACGTGGTGGCTCTCGTCGGGCGCTCGCCCCAGGTCGCGTCGGTCTGGAACGCCCCGCTCGGCCTGGTCTTCGTCGACGGCGGCCACACCGACGAGCACGCGGGCGCCGACTACGAGGGCTGGGCACCGCACGTGTCCGACGGCGGCCTCCTGGTCATCCACGACGTCTTCCCGGAACCGGCCGACGAGTTCACCGGCCAGGCCCCGTACCGCCTCTACCTCCGGGCCCTGGCGTCCGGCGCGTTCACCGAGGTCTCGGTGACCGACTCGCTGCGCGTCCTGCGGCGAACCGGCGCGGGGATCTGAGGGCGCGGTCTAGAGTCGCTGCGTGTCGTACACAGGCCCGGACATCGATCCACCCCAGCCCCGCCGTTCCCCCCTGCGCCGTCCGCTGACCGTGGCGATCGCCGCGCTCGTGCCCGGCGCGCTGCTCGGGTGGGGGGTGTACGCGGCGGTCGGCGGTCCGGACGACGGCGGGGGCGGCGCGGACCGTGCGGGCGAGCGCACGTCGCAGGCGCCGTCCTCCGGCGCTGCGTCCTCCGCGACCTCTTCCGCGACCTCCTCGGCGACCGGCGACGCCAAGGCGCCGACGGGCTCGTCCCCTTCACCCACCGCCACCACGCGGAAGCCGTCCCCCTCCGAGTCCGCGCCCGCCGCTGCGTCCGGCCCGCTCAAGGGCAAGGTCGTCGTCATCGACCCGGGGCACAACCCGGGCAACTTCCGGCACACCGCCGAGATCAACCGCAAGGTGAACGTCGGTACGCACTGGAAGGAGTGCGACACCACCGGCACGGCCACCGACGCGGGCTGGCCGGAGGCGAAGTTCACCCTGGACGTCGCCCACCGGCTGCGCACCCTGCTCCAGCAGCAGGGCGCCACGGTGAAACTGACGCAGGACGACGACCGTTCGTACGGACCCTGCGTGGACGAGCGGGCCCGGATCGGCAACGAGGCGAAGGCGGACGCCGCCATCTCGATCCACGCCGACGGGTCGGGCGCCGGCAACCGCGGCTTCCACGTGATCCTGCCGGGCTCCGTGCGCGACGGCGCGGCCGACACCCGTGCCATCGTCGCCCCGTCCGCCGAGTTGGGTGAGCGCGTCGCGGGCAACTTCGTCCGTGCCACGGGCAGCGCGCCCTCCAACTACGTCGGCGGCGGCACCGGTCTCGTCACGCGCACGGACCTGGGCGGTCTCAATCTGTCAACGGTTCCCAAGGTTTTCATCGAGTGCGGCAACATGCGCGACGGCGCGGACGCGGCGCTGCTGACCAGCGGCGCGTGGCGGCAGAAGGCCGCGCAAGGGATGTCTGAGGGAATCGTGAGTTTCCTGCGCGGGTAGCGATCAGCGCGCTGGTCCCTGCGGACAGCCCCGATGTGCGGACGATAGTGTCATCCGTACGATGAGGGGCCACCCCCGCGCTTCACTCCGGAACCTGACGGCGACATGGTGACAGCGACGCCTCTACCGACGACGAGACGACCTACGAAGGACCTGAAGTGAATATCCGCTCCCTCACTCGAGGCGACGGCGTGGTGATCGGAGCAGCGGTGTTGCTGTTCATCGCGTCGTTCCTCGACATCTACTCGATCGACGGCGCCTCGGACAGCGCCGACATCCCCAGCCTGTGGGGCAGTGGGCCGGTCGTGCTCGGTGTCGTCCTGGCGGGCATCATCGGCGCCGCGCTGGTCGTCGTGGCGCGCGCGCTGCCGCAGCCGAAGAAGGTGGCGGGGCTGGACCTCGGCCAGTTCGGCGTCGCGTTCACGGTCTTCGCGGCCTGGTGCGCGCTCGGCAACATCTTCGACCCGGCCGGCGCCTTCGACGGCGACGGCGGCTTCATCGGCGACCTGGGTGCGGGCCTGGGCCTGATCCTCGCCCTCATCGCCACCCTGGTCATGGCCGCCGCGGCCGTCGCCACCCCGCTGGTCCCGGCCCTCAAGGGCGCCCTGATCCCGGCCCCCCGTCCGGCCGCGCCGCAGCCCTACGGCGGCCAGCCGCAGGGTGGTTACGGCTACCCGGGCGCGCAGCAGCAGCCGTACGGCGGCCAGCCCGGTCAGCCGGGCCAGCCCGGTCAGCCCGGTCAGCCGGGTCCGTCCTTCGGCGGCCAGCCGCAGCCGGGTCAGCCGCAGCCGCAGAGCCCCCAGCCGCAGCAGGCGCAGGCGCAGCCGGCCGGGGACTTCTCGCCGTTCTGGTTCGCCGTGCCGGTGCCGCGTCCGCTGTTCGCGGAGGACGGCTCGCCCACGCCGATCGCCGAGCTGGCGCCGGGCACCTGGTACCTGGCCGTCGAGCAGCGCGGTGCGAACCTGGTCGCCCAGACGCAGGACGGCCGCCGCGGCGTCCTCCAGGACACCTCGGGCATCCAGCGCGGCTGAGCCCGCGCGAGGCCCCGCGCCCGACCCAACGGCCCCCCGTCCGGACCCGGTTCCGGAAGGGGGGCCGTTCGCACAGGTTTCCGTCCGGCTTCCGGGGCCATACGCAAGGCATGTCTAGATACCACGGATCCAGTTCCGCGGGCAGGGCCATCGCGGTCGTCGCGGACATCATGGCCCTCATCCTCGGCCTGTGGATACTGATGTACCTGTTGGACGCCAACCGGGGCAACGACCTGGTGCAGTTCGTCCATGACGCGGCCAACTGGCTCGCCGGCTGGTCCCGCGACCTGTTCACCTTCGACGAGGCGTGGGCGCGTGTCGTCGCCGGCTACGGCCTGGCCGCCGTGGTCTACCTCTTCATCGGCCACGCCATCGCGGGCCGCGTCGGCCACCGCTGACCGCTCGTCCGCTCACCGCTCAGACGCAGCAGTCCGGGTCCAGCCCCCGGGGCAGGCGATCGCCGGAGAAGACCTGGCAGGTCGCCTCGTGTCCGCCGAGCGCGGCCACGGCGAGCAGCACGGAGCCGGCCGTCCACGTGGTCAGTTCCCGCGGCCAGACGGCGTCGTCGTCGAAGACGTAGCCCGTCCAGTACAGGCCGCTGTCCGCGTCCCGCAGGTGCTGGATGGACTGGAGGATCTTCAGGGCGTGGTCGGACTCGCCCACCGCCCACAGGGCGAGCGCGAGTTCGGCCGACTCCCCTCCCGTGACCCACGGGTTGGGGACGACGCAGCGCACCCCGAGGTCCGGGACGACGAAGCGGTCCCAGCTCTCCGCGATGCGGGACCTCGCCTCGGTGCCGGTCAGCGCGCCGCCCAGCACCGGGTAGTACCAGTCCATCGAGTAGCGGCCCTTGTCCAGGAACCGCTCCGGGTGGCGGCGGATGGCGTGCCGCAGCGCGCCCGCCGCCAACTCCCAGTCGGGCTGCGGCTCTTCGCGCTGCTCGGCGATGGCGAGCGCGCAGCGCAGCGCGTGGTGGATGGAGGAGCTGCCGGTCAGCAGGGCGTCGGTGGTGTCGGTGCCGTCGTCGTCGCGCCGCCAGCCGATCTGTCCGCCCGGCTGCTGGAGGCCCAGCACGAACTCGACCGCCGCGTGCACGACGGGCCACATCCGGTCCAGGAAGGTGTCGTCGCCGGTGGCGAGGTGGTGGTGCCAGACGCCGACCGCGACGTAGGCGACGAAGTTGGTCTCCCGGCCGCGGTCGGTGACGTCACCGAAGTCGCCGTCGGCGTAGGCCGCGTACCAGGAGCCGTCCGGGTTCTGGTGCCGGGCCAGCCACTCGTACGCCCGCTCGGCGGCCTCGTGCTCGCCGGCCGCGTCCAGGGCCATGGCGGCCTCGACGTGGTCCCACGGGTCGAGGTGGTGCCCGCGGAACCACGGGATGGCGCCGTCCTCGCGCTGCGCGGCGAGGATGCCGCGGACGGTCGCGGCGGCCTCGGCGTCGGTGAGGACGCCGGGCAGGACCAGGTGTTCGGTGCGGGGGGTGCGAGGGCTGCGGGGCGAGGTCACGCGGCGTCCACCGGCGGCAGGTGCGGCTTGGTCGCGTACGCCACGAAGCTCTTGCCGATCAGCGGGTTCAGCGCCTGCTCGGCGACCCGCGTCGCCAGCGGCTTCTTCATGATGTCCCAGACCAGCAGCTTGTGGTACGCCCGCACCGGCAGCGCCTTGTCGTTGTCGACGCCGAAGGCGCACTTCAGCCACCAGTACGGCGAGTGCAGCGCGTGCGCGTGGTGGGTGCCGTAGGGCCTCAGACCCGCCTCGCGGATGCGGTCGAGGAGCTGGTCCGCGCGGTAGATGCGGATGTGGCCGCCCTCGACCTCGTGGTAGGCGTCGGAGAGGGTCCAGCAGACCTTCTCGGGACCGTAGCGGGGCACGGTGATCGCGATGCGCCCGCCGGGCTTGAGGACGCGGACCATCTCGGCGAGGACGCCCTTGTCGTCGGGGATGTGCTCCATCACCTCGGAGATGATGACGACGTCGAAGGACTCGTCCGGGAAGGGCAGGGCCAGCGCGTCGCCCTCCATCGCGGTGGCGGTGGCGCCGGCCGGGGCCTCACCGGCCTCCTCCATCGCCGCGAACCACTTGGCGACCTCGCGGATCTCCTCGGCGTTCCGGTCCAGCGCGACGACCCGGGCGCCGCGCCGGTAGCACTCGAACGCGTGCCGGCCGGCCCCGCAGCCGAGGTCCAGCACGCGGTCGCCCGGGGCGAGCGGGAACCGGGAGAAGTCGACGGTCAGCACGTGGCCCTGCTTTCGGGGTAGACGCCGGTGTCACTGGTGGGGGCCGCGGGGACGGCCCCGGGGGAGGTCGCAAGGGGGCCGACGGCCTCGCGGTAGCGGGCGGCCGTGCCCTCGGCGGCGCGGGCCCAGGTGAAGTGCCGCAGCACGCGCTCGCGGCCGGCCGCGCCGAGCCGGACCCGCAGTTCGCGGTCGCCGAGCAGCCGGTTCAACCCGGCGGCCAGGGCGCCCGCGTCGCCCGGCGGCACCGCGAGGCAGGTCTCCCCGTCGGGTCCGGCGACCTCCGGGACGGCCCCGCCGGTGGTGGCCAGCAGCGCGGTGCCCGTCGCCATGGCCTCGGCGGCCGGCAACGAGAACCCCTCGTACAGCGACGGCACGCACGCGACCTCGGCGGAGCGCACCAGGTCGACCAGTTCGGCGTCCGTGATGCCCTTGACGAACTCGACGGCGCCTTCGAGCCCGTACCGCTCGATGGCCTGCGCGACGGGCCCTTCGGCGGGCCGCTTGCCGACGACGACGAGGTGCGCGCGGGGGTGCTCGGTACGTGTCTTCGCCAGCGCCTCGACGAGGAAGACCAGGCCCTTGAGCGGCACGTCCGCGCTGGACGTCGTCACGATCCGGCCCGGCACCACGGGCACCGACGGATCGGGCGAGAACAGGTCGGTGTCGGCGCCGATGTGGACGACGTGGATGCGGTCGTCCCGGACGCCGAGGTGGTCGATGATCTCCCGGCGGGAGGTGCCGGAGACGGTGAGCACCGAGGGCAGGCGGCGGGCGACGCGCTTCTGCATGCGGGTGAAGGCGTACCAGCGGCGCACGGAGTACCGGCGCTTCCAGCCGTCCGCGGCGTCGAGTTCGAGCTGCCGGTCGACGGTGATGGGGTGGTGGATCGTGGTGACCAGGGGGGCGCCCACGTCGCCCAGCAGCCCGTAGCCGAGGGTCTGGTTGTCGTGGACGACGTCGAAGTCGCCGCGACGGGCGCGCAGATGGCGGCGGGCGCGCAGCGAGAAGGTCAGCGGCTCGGGGAAGCCGCCGGTCCACATCGTGCCGACCTCCAGCGCGTCGACCCAGTCGCGGTACTCGCCGCGCTTCGGGGTGCGGAAGGGGTCGGGCTGGCGGTAGAGGTCGAGGCTGGGCAGCTCGGTGAGGGACAGCCGGTCCCCGAGGCCCTCGTCCAGCACGGGGTAGGGCTGGGCGCCGATGACCTCCACCCGGTGGCCGAGGCGGGCCAGTTCGCGGGAGAGGTGGCGCACGTAGACGCCCTGGCCGCCGCAGAACGGGTTCCCCTTGTAGGTGAGGAGCGCGATGCGGAGCGGTCGCATGCCGTCGGCGGCGGGCTCGGGACGGGCACCCGTCCGACTGGCCTCAGCGGTCACTCGGGGCCCCCTTCTCACTGCATTGTCCCGCGACACTATGCCGGGACGTTAATCTAGAACAAGTTTCAGACTTGATCGTCAGAGGCTCCGAATCTACCGGCAGGTAGGTGCGCTGTGACGAGTGGATCAGGTGATTCACGCCACGGCCGGGCGCCCCGTGCGGCGCCCGGTGGGCCGGCCGAGGGGGAGGAGGTGGCCGAGGTGGAGAACCCGGAAGCGGAAGCCCCCCGTCCGGCGCGCCGGCCCGCCGGCCCGCCGCTCACCGAGCGGCAGCGGGCCCGGCGCCGCCGCATCCTGCACGCGACCGCCCGGCTGGCCTGCCGGGGCGGGTTCGAGGCGGTGCAGATGCGGGAGGTCGCGGAGTCCTCGCAGGTCGCCCTCGGCACGCTCTACCGGTACTTCCCGTCCAAGGTCCATCTGCTGGTCGCGACCATGCACGACCAGCTGGAGCAGTTGCACGGCACGCTGCGCGAGAGCCCGCCGGCCGGGGCCACGGCGGCCGACCGGGTGGCGCAGACCCTGATGCGGGCCTTCGCCGCCCTGCAACGCGAACCGCGGCTGGCCGAGGCGATGGCCCGTGCCCTGACCTTCGCCGACCGCAGCGTCTCCCCGGAGGTCGACCAGGTCTCCCGGCAGACCACCGCGATCATCCTGGAGGCGATGGGCGGACCGGAGGCCCCCACCGCCGAGCAGCTCTCCGCGGTCCGCGTCGTCGAGCACACCTGGCACTCCACCCTGATCGCCTGGCTCTCCGGCCGGGCGTCGCTCGCGCAGGTGGGCGCGGACATCGAGACGGTGTGCCGCCTGATCGACCTGGCGGGCACCGGGGCGGGCGGACGGGCGCCCCGGACCGGCCCTGTCGCCTCCGGGTAAAGTGGCCGCGTCGTCATCACACCCGTACGGGGGGAAGCCGGTGCAATTCCGGCGCTGACCCGCAACCGTGAGCCGTTCGCCGCACCCCGTGAGGGCCCGCGCGGCCGGTGAGCCGGACTGCCCCGGGCGGACGTGACCGGCTCACGTGCCCGGCACCCGCCGGCGCACGGGCACCGTCGAGGCATACGGGGCCGAGCCGCCCGGGGGTGCCCGTGCTGCCCGACTCCGCGCAGGGAAAGGCACCCGCCGATCATGAACGTCCGCCGTCGCAGCAGCGCCGCGGCCCTGGCCGCCATAGCCGTGATCGGCGCCGCCGCCGCGCCCGCGGTCGCCGCCGATCCGTCACCGTCCGCCTCCGCGTCCGCCCCGGCCAAGTCCGGGTCCTCCGGGCTGTACGGCACCGCCGACCCCCAGTACGACGGCGTCTGGCGGCAGTCCCTCGCGCTGCTCGCCCAGGACACCGTGGGCGTGGTCCCGTCGCCGAAGGCCGTGCAGTGGCTCACCGGGCAGCAGTGCAAGAGCGGCGCCTTCGCCCCGTACCGGGCCGACCCGGCCAAGGCCTGCGACGCCAAGACCATGGTCGACACCAACAGCACGGCCGCCGCCGTCCAGGCGCTGTGGGCCGTCGGCGGACACGGCGACGTCGTCGAGTCCGCCCTGAAGTGGCTGAAGTCCGTGCAGAACGAGGACGGCGGCTGGGGCTACACCCCCGGCGGTCCCAGCGACGCCAACTCCACGTCCGTCGTCATCGGCGCGCTGACCGCCACGGAGACCGACCCCGAGCAGGTCGTCAAGGACGGCAGGTCGCCGTACGACGCCCTGCTGACGTTCGCGCTGCCCTGTGCCGCGGACAAGGGCGCGGGCGCCTTCGCCTTCCAGCCCGACAAGGACGGCAAGCTGCTCGCCAACGCGGACGCGACGGCCGCCGGAGTCCTCGGCGCGCTCGGCAAGGGCCTGGTCACGAAGGCCGGTGCGAAGTCCGCCGCCGCCACCTGCGCCGACGCGAAGAAGCCCACCCGCGAGCAGGCCGCCGCGAACGGCGCCGCCCACCTCGCCGCGGTCGTCGCCGAGAAGGGCCACCTCACGTCCGCCCTCGGCGGCTCCGCCGACCAGCCCGACTACGGCAACACCGCCGACGCGGTCGTCGCACTCGCCGCGCAGGGCGGGGCCGACCAGGCGGCGAAGCCGCTGGCGTGGCTGGAGAAGAACAGCGCGAAGTGGGCCGCGCAGAGCGGCCCGGCCGCCTACGCCCAGCTGATCCTCGCCGCCCACGCCACCGGCGCCGACCCGCGTGCCTTCGGCGGCACCGACCTGGTGGCGGCGCTGAACGCGACGGGTCCGAGCCCGCAGGGCGGCAAGGTGAGCGACAGCGCCACCGCGAGCGACGAGGACGGCGCGAAGGAGAACGACGAGAAGGACGACTCCGGCTTCGGCGTCTGGTGGTTCGTCGGCGTCTGCCTGGTCTTCGGCATCGGCGTCGGCTTCCTGCTGAGCGGCCGCAACAAGAAGCGGCAGCCGTGAGGCGCCGCGTCGTCCTCCTCTTCCTGGCCGCGTTCCTGCTGATCGGGACCGCGGGCCAGGCGCAGGCCGCCGGCTACCGCTACTGGTCCTTCTGGGACCGCGACGGCGACCGGTGGATCTACGCCACCCAGGGCCCGTCCCTCGTCCGCCCCTCCGACGGCGACGTCCAGGGCTTCCGCTTCTCGGTGAGCGAGAACTCGGACGACGCGGCCCAGCCGCGCGGCACCGCCGGCTTCGCGTCGATCTGCGCGAAGACACCGGCCGAGGACGGCAGCAAGCGCGTCGCCCTCGTCCTCGACTTCGGCACCGCGTCCGACGCCCCGGCCGGCGAGAACCCGCCGGCTCCGCGCACGGCCTGCGCCCGGGTCTCCCCCGACGCGACGACGGCCGACGCCCTGGCCGCCGTCGCGGGCCCGCTGCGCTACGACACCAACGCCCTGCTGTGCGCCATCGCGGGGTACCCGGAGGCGGGTTGCGGCGAACAGGTGTCGCAGCAGGGGCAGAAGCAGGAAGGGAAGAAGGAGCAGCCGACGGCGACCGCGGACGGGACGAGCACCCGGGACGACGACGGCCCCTCGGTCGGCCTCTACGCGGGCATCGCCCTGGTGGCGGTCCTCGCCGGAGCGGCGACCTGGCAGGCGAGGCGGCGCCGGAATGCCACCGACTGACCCTGCCCCCGGCACCCCGGCGCGCGTCCCGGCCGCGGGCGGTCGTACCGCCGCGTCCCGGGCGGAGGCCGGATACGCACCCGCCGGGGGCACTCCGGCGGCCCGGTCGGGCGTCCCCGCCCCCCGCCACCGCCCCGAGAGCCTGCACCCCGGCGCCTGGTGGCTCTGGGCGCTGGCCCTCGGCACCGCCGCCACCCGCACCACCAACCCCCTCCTGCTCGCCCTCCTCGTCACCGTCTCCGCCTACGTGGTCATCACCCGCCGCCCCCACGCCCCCTGGTCCCGCTCCTACGGCGCCTTCGTCAAGCTCGCCCTGGCCGTCCTGGTCGTCCGCTTGCTGTTCACCACCGTCCTGGGCTCCCCCATCCCCGGCACGCACACCCTCTTCACCCTCCCCGAAGTCCCCCTCCCCGACTGGGCGCAGGGCATCCGGCTCGGCGGCCGGGTCACCGCCGAGGGCCTCGCCTTCGCGCTGTACGACGCGATGAAGCTGGCCGCCCTCCTGGTCTGCGTGGGCGCCGCGAACGCCCTCGCCAACCCCTCCCGCCTCCTCAAGTCCCTCCCCGGCGCCCTGTACGAGATGGGCGTGGCCGTCGTCGTGGCCCTCACCTTCGCCCCGAACCTCATCGCCGACGTCCAGCGGCTGCGCGCCGCCCGCCGCCTGCGGGGGCGACCCGACAAGGGTGTGCGCGGCCTGCTCCAGGTCGGACTCCCGGTGCTGGAGGGCGCGCTGGAGCGCTCCGTCGCCCTCGCCGCCGCGATGGACGCCCGCGGCTACGGCCGCACCGCCCAGGTCCCCGCCCCCGTACGCCGGACCACCGCCGCCCTCACCCTGGGCGGCCTGCTCGGCGTCTGCGCGGGGACGTACGGGCTGCTGACCGCCGCGGGCGGCACGTACGGCGTCCCGGTGCTCGTGCTCGGCGTCGCCGCGGCCCTGGCCGGGCTGTGGCTCGGCGGTCGCCGAACCGTTCGCACCCGCTACCGCCCCGACCCCTGGGACGCCCGCGCCTGGCTGGTCACCGCCTCCGGCGTCGCGGTCGCGGCCCTGATGTTCCTCGCCGCCGCCCGCGAGCCGGCTGCCCTGCACCCCGGAGTGGTCCCCCTGGTCGCCCCCACCCTGCCGCTGTGGCCGGCGGCGGCCGTACTGATCGGCCTGCTCCCGGCGTTCGTCGCCCCCGCCCCCGGTCCCGTACCCGCCAAGGAGTCGTCGTGATCCGCTTCGAGGACGTGTCGGTCACGTACGACGGCATGGCCGGACCCACCGTCCGGGGCATCGACTTCGAGGTTCCCGAAGGCGAACTCGTTTTGCTCGCCGGTCCGTCCGGCGTCGGCAAGTCCACCGTGCTCGGTGCCGTCAGCGGCCTCGTGCCGCACTTCACCGGCGGCACGCTGAGCGGCCGGGTCACCGTGGCCGGCCGCGACACCCGCACCCACAAGCCGCGCGAACTCGCCGACGTGGTCGGCTCCGTCGGCCAGGACCCGCTCTCCCACTTCGTCACGGACACCGTCGAGGACGAACTCGCCTACGGCATGGAGTCCCTCGGCCTCCCCCCGGACGTCATGCGCCGCCGCGTCGAGGAGACCCTCGACCTGCTGGGCCTGTCCGACCTGCGGGCCCGCCCGATCGCCACGCTCTCCGGCGGCCAGCAGCAGCGCGTCGCCATCGGCTCGGTCCTCACCCCGCACCCCGAGGTGCTCGTCCTGGACGAGCCGACCTCGGCCCTGGACCCGGCCGCGGCGGAGGAGGTCCTGGCCGTCCTCCAGCGCCTCGTCCACGACCTCGGCACGACGGTCCTGATGGCCGAGCACCGCCTGGAGCGGGTCGTCCAGTACGCCGACCAGGTCGTCCTGCTGCCCTCCCCGGGCGCGGCCCCGCTGCTCGGCCCGCCGGCCGAGGTGATGGCCGTGTCCCCGGTGTATCCGCCGGTGGTGGGGCTCGGCCGGCTGGCGGGCTGGTCCCCGCTGCCGCTGACGGTCCGGGACGCCCGGCGCCGCGCGGCCCCGCTGCGGGACCGGCTGGCCGGCCGGGAGATCCCGGGCCGCACGCCGCCGGCCGCCACGCTTCCGGCGCCCCCCGCCCCTCGCCGGCGCTGGCGCGGCAAGGCCCCGCGGACGCCCTCCGCCCCCGCCTTGTACGCCGCCGAGGTCCGCTCCCTGGCCGTCCGCCGCGACCGGGTCCAGGCGCTGCGCGACGTCGACCTGACCGTCTCCCCCGGCGAGACGGTCGCCCTCATGGGCCGCAACGGAGCCGGGAAGTCCACCCTCCTGTCCGCCCTCGTCGGCCTCGTCGAGCCGTCCTCGGGCTCGGTGCGGACCGGCGACGCCGTACCGCACCGCACCTCCCCCCGGGATCTCGTCCGCCGGGTGGGCCTGGTTCCGCAGGAGCCGCGCGACCTGCTGTACGCCGACACGGTCGCCGCCGAGTGCCGGGCCGCCGACCGGGACGCGGAGGCGGCCGAGGGCACCTGTCGCGCCCTGCTGACGGAGCTGCTGCCCGGCGTCACCGACGACACCCACCCCCGCGACCTCTCCGAGGGCCAGCGCCTCACCCTCGCGTTGGCCGTCGTCCTGACGGCCCGCCCGCCGCTGCTGCTCCTGGACGAGCCGACGCGCGGCCTGGACTACGCGGCCAAGGCCCGGCTGGCCGGTGTGCTGCGCGGCCTGGCCGCCGAGGGCCACGCGATCGTGCTGGCCACGCACGACGTGGAGCTGGCCGCCGAGCTGGCCGACCGGGTGGTTCTGCTCGCCGAGGGCGAGGTGATCGCCGACGGTCCGGCGGCGGACGTGGTGGTGGCCTCGCCGTCCTTCGCACCGCAGGTCGCCAAGGTGCTGGCGCCGCGGAAGTGGCTGACGGTCGCCCAGGTGCGGGAGGCCCTGGCATGACCGGCGCCGGCACCGCTCCCCATGACCGCCAGGTCCGCGCCGTCCGCCTCGGCCCCCGTTCCGTCGCCGCCCTCGTGCTGGTCAGCGCGGTGGGGGTGGCGGGCTTCGGCTGGCCCTTCCTCGCGCCGCCGGACGCCTCGGTCAACGCCCACACCCAGGACGCGCCGTGGCTGTTCGCGGGTGTCCTGGTGCTCATGGTGGCGGTGGTCGCGGCGACGATCTCGGAGTCGGGCCTCGGCCCCAAGGCCGTGGCGATGCTCGGCGTGCTGGCGGCGGCGGGCGCGGCGCTGCGCCCCATCGGCGCGGGGACGGCCGGTCTGGAACCGATGTTCTTCCTGATGGTGCTGAGCGGCCGGGTCCTGGGTCCCGGCTTCGGCTTCGTCCTCGGCTCGGTCACCATGTTCGCGTCCGCGCTGCTCACGGGCGGGGTCGGCCCGTGGCTGCCGTTCCAGATGCTGTCGATGGGCTGGTTCACGATGGGCGCGGGTCTGCTGCCCTTCCCCGACCGGCTGCGCGGCCGTGCGGAGCTGCTCGTGCTCGCCGCCTACGGCTTCCTGGCCGCGTTCGCCTACGGCACGGCGATGAACCTCGCGGGCTGGACCTTCATGAACAGGCTCGCCTCGAACATCGCCTTCGACCCGGACGCCTCCGTCCCGGACAACCTGGCCCGCTTCTTCGCCTACTGCCTGGCCACGTCCCTCGGCTGGGACGGGGGCCGCGCCGCCGTGACGGTGGTCCTGACCCTCGCGCTCGGCACGCCGGTCCTGAAGGCGCTGCGCCGGGCCACCCGCCGGGCGGCCTTCGAGGCGCCGGTCGCCTTCGAGCGGCCGACGAGGTGAGCCGCCCCGGGTGACCGGGGCGGCGCGCACGAGGGGGCGGTGCGCCGGGTGCGTCTACGGGAGGACGAGGTCGCGGCCGGGTCCGCCGTCGACGGTGTCCTTGCCTGGGCCGCCACCGACGAGGTCGTCGCCGCCCTCGCCGTGCAGCATGTCGGCGCCGGGACCGCCGAGCAGGATGTCGCGGCCGTCCCCGCCCATGGCGTGGTCGTCGCCGGAGCCGGCGTACACGGCGTCGTCGCCGCCGTAGCCCTCGATCATGTCGTCGCCCGCGCCACCCCACATCCGCTGGTTCTCGTCGTCGCCCATGAGGTGGTCCATGCCGTCGCCGCCGTGCAGCACGGCGGGTCCCATGACCATGTCGTCCCCGTCGCCGCCCAGCACCGTGCGTGCCGTGTGGGCGTGCAGTTCGTCGTCACCGGAGCCGCCGCTGACGGTGCCGACGCCGGGGGTGAAGGCGGCGACCGTGTCGTCGCCGTCGCCGAGGTGGATGTCGATCCGGTCGGGACGGGGGCCTTCGGCGGGCAGTTCGCAGACGACGGCGGTGGTGTCCTCGGGCGAGGAGTGCGCGCAGTGGTCGCCCGGTTGGAGCGGTACCACGTCGCGGAAGCCGATCCGCTGGATGCCGTCGCTGGTGTACATGAAGAAGACGTTGAGGTCGTTGGTGTGGCCCGCGGCGGCCGTGAAGACGATCGACTGGGTCTCCCAGTCGGCTCCGACGCGGGACTTCGCCTCGGCGGCGCTCGCGGCGGTCGTCGGGCCGAGGGCGAGGCCGGCGGTGCACAGGGCCACGACGAACGCGCCGACGGCGGTTCGGTTTCGGTTCATGGAACCTCATCTCGATGGAGTGACGGTTGACCGAACGGCTTGCGTGGTGCTGGCGGGGACTCGGCCGTGACGGCGGTCTCCTCTGCCGGCCCGGATGCGCGGGACCGTGAACTGACGCGGCGTCATGGTAAGCCGTCGCCCCTCCGGATGCGATGGGTGGGACTCGACGGCATGGAGTGGTTCCGGAGGCGCCGCGGGAGGGGCCGACGCCCGATTCGGGAGGGGCTGATGCCCGTTTCGGGAAGGGCGCCGGCGCCCGCACCAGGGCGGATTCCCCGACCGCGACCCACCCCCGTGATCAAGTTTGTCTGTTTCATTGACATTTCACTGAGGAGTCGTCACTTTGGGAGCGCTCCCATTACAGCCTTGCCTCTGGAAGGAGTTCCCCCCACATGCGCACAACGAGTCCGTTAACCGGGCGTTCTCGGTCGGCCCTCCGCCGGCCTCTCCAGGCGCTCGTCATGCTGTTCGCCGTGGTCGCCGGCGCCCTGGCCTGGTCGACCCCCGCCCAGGCCCACGGCACCATCGTCGGTCCCGCCACCCGCGCCTACCAGTGCTGGAAGACGTGGGGCAGCAACCACACGAACCCGGCCATGCAGACCCAGGACCCCATGTGCTGGCAGGCCTTCCAGGCCAACGCCGACACCATGTGGAACTGGATGAGCGCCCTCCGCGACGGCCTCGGCGGCCAGTTCCAGGCGAAGACCCCCGACGGGACGCTCTGCAGCAACAACCTGTCGAGGAACGCCAGCCTGAACAAGCCCGGCCAGTGGAAGACCACCAACGTCGGCAACAACTTCTCGGTGCAGCTGTACGACCAGGCGTCCCACGGTGCCGACTACTTCAAGGTCTACGTGAGCAAGCAGGGCTTCGACCCCAAGACCCAGACCCTGGGCTGGGGCAACCTCGACTTCATCACGCAGACCGGCCGCTACGCCCCGGCGCAGAACATCACCTTCCCGGTGCAGACCTCCGGGTACACCGGACACCACATCGTGTTCGTGATCTGGCAGGCCTCGCACCTCGACCAGGCGTACATGTGGTGCAGCGACGTGAACTTCGGCTGAGCCGAGGAGCGCCGCGCACGGCACCGGCCTTCGCCGGGCGCCGGTGAGCCGCCCGCCCGGCAGACCGAGCCCCGTCGGGGCAGGGGCCCCCAGGCCACCTGCCCCGACGGGGCCTCCCGCGCTCGGGGTCCCGTGACGCGGGGACGGGACGCGGGGACGGGACGCGGGTTCAGGCGGGAGTGGTCCGGAACCGCCGCCGGTACTCCGTCGGGGTCGCGTCCAGGCGCCGGCGGAACGCCCTGACCAGGGTGTCGACGGTGCCGAAGCCGCAGGCGGAGGCGATCCGTTCCAGGGTGGCGTCGGTCGATTCGAGCTGATGGCGGGCCGCCTCGACGCGGGCCGACTCGATGTAGGCGTGCGGGGTCGTGCCGAGTTCGGTCTTGAAGATCCGGGTGAGCTGGCGGTCACTGACGTGCGCGCGGGCGGCGAGGTCGGCGACGCTGAGCGGCTCGGCGAGGTGGCGCATGACGTGGTGCCTCAGCTCCTCGACCCGCCGCGTGGCGGAGACCCGCTCCAGGGGGACGCTGAACTGACTCTGCCCGCTCGGCCGCTTCAGGTACATCACGAGCTGCCTGGCGACGCGCAGGGCGACGTCCTCGCCCAGGTCGTCGGCGACCAGGGCGAGGGAGAGGTCGAGGCAGGCGCTGATGCCCGCGCCGGTCCAGACGTCGCCCTCGCGGATGAAGATCGGGTCGGCGTCGACCTCGACGGCCGGATGGTCCTCGGCGAGCCGCCGCGCGGTCGACCAGTGGGTGGTGGCGCGCTTGCCGTCGAGCAGCCCGGCCGCCGCCAGGAGGTGCGCCCCGACGCAGACGGACGTCACCCGCCGGGTGCGGGCGGCGAGTTGCCGCACCCGCTCCACCACGCCGGGGTCGGTGAGCGGGTGCACCCGGCCCCGGTCGTCCACCTCGACGGCACCGGGCACGATCAGGGTGTCGACGGCCCTGGTGCGCAGCTCGCCGAAGGTGGTGTCGGGCAGGACGCGGACACCCGCGCCGGTGGTGACCGGGTCCATGGTCTCGGCGGCGAGGACGACGTCGTAGCCCGCCGCCTCCTCCGTCTCACGCCGGGCCAGGGAGAACACCTCCGGCGGCCCGGTGACGTCGAGCAGGTCGACGCCCTCGAAGAGGACGACGACGATCAGTCGGCTGACGGTGCGCACCGGACCCCCCGTACTCGGCACCAGCGATGTCGGTATCTGCAGGTTAGACGACATTGCCGACACCACCGGACCGGCCGTAGCGTCATGAGCGCAGGTCACCGCGTCGGTGAACTGCCCACCCCGACACACGACTTCAGGCGGTCCCCCATGCCCAGAACCACGCTGCGACAGCTCAACGGCCTCGACGACACCCCGGCGAAGCTCGCCGACTCGACCCTGGTCCTCATCGACTACCAGAACACCTACACGACCGGCGTGATGGAACTCGACGGCTGGCAGGACGCGCTCGACGCCGGCGCCCGGCTCCTCGCGCGGGCCCGCCAGGAGGGCGCGAAGGTCGTCCACGTCGTCAACGACGGCGGTGAGGGCACCCCGTACGACGTCCGGGCCGAGATCGGCGCGATCCACCCGAGCGTCGCCCCGCTCGACGGGGAGCCCGTCGTCGTCAAGAAGGCCCCAGACGCCTTCGTCGGCACCGACCTGGACCGGCACGTCGACGCCGCGGGCCACGGCGACCTCGTCCTCGCCGGCTTCATGACGCACATGTGCGTCGCCTTCACCGCCCAGGGCGCCTTCCTGCGCGGCAACCGCCCCACCGTCGTGGCCGACGCCTGCGCCACCCGCGCGCTGCCGGTCGCGGGCACGGAGGTGGACGCCCGCCAGGTGCACCACGCCGCTCTCGCCACCATCGCCGACCTGTACGGGGTCGTCGTCCCGTCGCAGGAGGAGCTCGTCTAACGAGGCCGTCTACGGGGACGGGGTCCCGGCACGGTCCGCGCACTCGAACCACACGGTCTTGCCGCCCTCGGAGCCCGGCCCTACGCCCCACTTGTCGGCGACCGCGTCCAGCAGCACCAGCCCCCGGCCGCACTCCGAGTCGTCGCGCACCGGCACGGCGAGCACGGGCTGCCGGGGACTGCCGTCCGCCACCTCGACCCGGACCACGCCGCCCGTCCGCCGCCGCAGCAGCAGCGTGCAGCGGCGGTCCGGGACATGGCGTACGACGTTGGCGAGCAGCTCCGTCACGCCGAGTTCGACGGCGTCCGTCACGCCGGCGAGGCCCCACTCGGCGAGGAAGGAACGGACGATCCGCCGCACGTGCCGGGCGGAGTGCGCGCCGGCCGTGAAGCTCATCCGGTACTGGTCGGCGCAGCGGTGACCCACGAGGGTCGAGGGAAAGTATTCGTTCACGGCACGAGCCTGACGTCGGACGACTACCGTGGGCTACCGAACGGATACAACCGGTTCCGGAGTGGACCGAGTTGTGCGAGAGGGAGCTCTGCGCATGACCCACATCAACGTCCTCGACCCGGGCGCCTCGCCGCTGGACTACTACGGCTTCGAACTGCGCCGCTACCGCGAGGCCGCCGGACTGACCCAACGGCAGCTCGGGGACATCGTCAACTACACGGGCTCGCTGGTGGGCCAGATCGAGACGGCCCGAAAGCTGCCGACGCCGGAGTTCAGCGAAAGGGTCGACGCGGCTCTGGGGACGGGCGGGTTACTGTCACGGCTCATCGACCTGGTGATGCGCAGTCAGCAACCGGCCTGGTTCCAACAGGTCGCCGAGTTGCAGGCGAGGGCCACGGAGATCTACTCGTTCGAGACACACATGGTCCACGGTCTGTTGCAGACCAAGGCCTACGCGCGTGCCGTCCTGGGCGCGCTGGACCAGAGCAACCTCGACGACCGCACCGCCGTCCGGATCGCCCGCCAGAACATCTTCGAGAAGGAGGAACCGCCCCTCTTCTGGGCCGTGCTCGGCGAAGCGGCACTGCTCCAACAAATCGGCGGCCGGGACATCATGCGTGAGCAACTCGCCCACCTGTTGGCCTTCGAGAGCGACCCGCGCATCAACATCCAGGTCCTGCCCTTCACCGCGGGAGCGCACGCGGGGCTCACCGGCTCATTCGACCTCTACCGCTTCGCGGGCGACCCGACCATTGTCTACACCGAGGGGTACGGAAGTGGGCACCCGTCCGCCAACCCGAACACCGTCAAGAACTGCTCACTCCGATACGATCATCTCCAGGCTTCCGCGCTCTCCCTCAGGGAATCGGCGGAGCTGATCCGGCGCTTGATGGAGGAACGCTATGGGGAGCAACGCGACTCTGACAGAGATCCAGTGGCGTAAGTCCAGCTACAGCAGTGACCAGGGCGGCAACTGCCTCGAAGTCGCCGCACTCCCCCGTCACGCCACCGTCGCCGTCCGTGACTCCAAGACCCCGGCGGGGCCGGTCCTCACCCTGAGCCCCGCCACCTTCGCCGCCTTCGTCGGGTGGGCCTCCACCCCGGAGTGATCTGACCGGGACCGATCAACTAATCTGTTCGATTTCTCGTCTACGCACGTGCACCCGCCGTGCCCGCCGATGAAACCGAACGGATTCCCCGACCGTGGTCCCTGCCGAACTCGCCGTCGCCCTCCCCGAGGGGCGTACGGGCAGACCCCCGCGCGGTGCCCTGCGTGCCTTCGCGCACCGGCATCGCGTGCCGCTGCTCGCGACCCTGCCCACCCTCCCGCTGTACGCGGTGTGGTGGGCGTTTCTCGCCACCGGCGGGGGTGACCTCGCCGCGCAGGTGGCGTGGACGGACTTCGTCACGCGGCACGGCGGTTCGCCGTACGGACTGTTCTGGTACGGCGGAGTGCACACCGCGAACTACAGCGTGCTCTCGCCGTACCTGATGGCCGTGTTCGGCGTGCGCACCGTCACCCTCGTCTCCGGGCTGGCCGCCGCCTGGCTGGCGGCCGTGCTCGTCGTACGGACCGGTGTACGCAAGCCCGCGTGGGTGGCCCTGCTCGCCTCGCTCGCCCTGTGGTGCAACGTCGCCTCGGGGCGCACGACGTTCGCGCTCGGCCTCGCCTTCGGGCTGGCCGCGTGCCTGGTGCTGGTCCGGGAGCGGCGACTGGTCCTCGCCGCCGGGTACGCGGCCCTGGCCACCATGGCGTCGCCGGTGGCCGGGCTGTTCCTGGCCGTCGTCGGGGCGGGCTTCCTGCTCGTACGGGACCGGGGGCGGGCCCTGGTGCTGCTGGTACCGCCCGCCGCCGTCGTCGGGCTCACCACGCTGCTGTTCCCGTTCAGCGGGGAGCAGCCGATGCCCGCCTCCCGGATATGGCCACCGGTCGTGCTCGGTCTCGCCGTGGCGGCGCTGGCCCCGCGCGACTGGCGGGTCGCCCGGTGGAGCGGGGCCGTGTACGCGGCCGGGACCGTGCTGACGTACCTCATACCCTCCGCCGTCGGCACGAACGTCGAGCGGTTCGCGGAGTACTTCGCGCCTCCCGCGCTGCTCGCGGCGCTGCTCGGCACGGACCGGGCGCGGCGGGTCGCGCGGGGTCTCCTGGTCGTCGCGCTCGTCTTCTCCGTGGGGTGGACGGTGAAGAAGACCGACGACGACCTGCGGGAGTACACGGTGGTGCCCGCCTGGGCGGCCGAGACGGACGGGGTCGTGCGGGCGCTCGACGGGCTCGGCGCCGACCGCACACGGGTGGAGGTGGTGCCCGCGCGCGACCACCGCGAGGCCGCCGGTCTCGCCCCCCACGTCAACCTGGCCCGCGGCTGGAACCGGCAGCTGGACGTGGAACGCGCCCGCCTCTTCTACGACGGCACCTTCTCCGCGACCACGTACCGGCAGTGGCTGGACCGCTGGGCGGTCGGCTTCGTCGTGCTCCCGGCCGCCAAGCCGGACGGCCCCGCCGAGGCCGAGGCGGCCCTCGTGCGGGACCCGGCGCTGCGCCCCGACTGGCTGGAGCCCGTCTGGCAGGACGCGCACTGGAGGGTGTTCCGGGTGCGGGACGCCGTACCGCTCGTCTCCGAGCCCGGCACCGTCGTGACGACGAGCAGCACCGACCTGGTGCTCCACGTGGACCGGCCCGGCCCGGTGACCGTGCGGGTCGCCTGGTCGCCGTGGCTGCGGGCCGACGGCGGGTGCCTCGCCCGGGACGGCGAGTTCACCCGCCTGACCGTCGAGGCACCCGGCGCGTACCGGCTCAGCTCCCGGTACGGTCCTTCGCCGGCGACGGAGGATCGCTGCTGAGCCCCTCGGCGGGCCGCACGGAGTCCTCGGCCGGGGGCCGGGCGGGCGCGGGGACGGCCTGCGCGTCCGGGGTGGCCTTCTCGGCGGCCGTCGCCGTGACCACCCGGGCCCTCGGGCCCTGGAACAGGTAGGCCAGGCCGAAACCGGCGGCGACCACGGCCGCCCCGCCCACCGCGTCCAGCAGCCAGTGGTTGCCGGTCGCCACGATGGCCGCGGCGGTGAAGGTGGGGTGCAGGAGCCCCAGGGCCTTCATCCACATCTTCGGGGCGATGACCGCGATCGCCACCCCGCACCACAGCGACCAGCCGAAGTGCAGCGACGGCATCGCCGCGTACTGGTTGGTGAGGTGGGTCAGGGTGCCGTAGTCCGGCTTGGTGAAGTCCTGCACGCCGTGCACCGTGTCGATGATGCCGAGGCCCGGCATCAGCCGTGGCGGCGCCAGCGGGTACAGCCAGAAGCCGACCAGGGCCAGCAGCGTGGTGAAGCCGAGCGAGGCGCGCGCCCAGCGGTAGTCGACGGGGCGGCGCCAGTACAGGACGCCCAGGACCGCCAGCGGGACGACGAAGTGGAACGACGTGTAGTAGAAGTCGAAGAAGTCCCGCAGCCAGCCGATCTTCACCACGGCGTGGTTGATCGCGTGCTCGACGTCGATGTGCAGGAAGCGTTCCATGTCCAGGATCTGCCGGCCGTGCTCCTCGGCGCGCTCCCGGCCCGCCGAGTTGCTGCCGCCGGTCGCCGCGAGGCGGACCTTGGAGTACGCGGCGTAGGTGACCCGGATGAGGAGGAGTTCCAGGAGGAGGTTGGGGCGGGTGAGGACCCGGCGCAGGAACGGCAGCAGGGGGACGTGCTTGAAGCGGGTGGGGACCGGCGGCGCGTAGCTCGTGGGGACCGGCGCGTCGAAGTACGGCGAGGTGCGGGACAGGAACGGCACGGCGACGGCGGCGGCCAGGGCCGCGAGCAGGACCACGTTGTCGCGCAGCGGGTACAGGGCCGCCATGTTCGGCAGCATCATCTTCGCCGGCAGCGTCATCACCAGGACCACGGCGACCGGCCAGACGTACCGGTCGGAGGCGCGCTTGCCGACCCGGCCCACCACCGCGAGCAGCACCCACAGGAGCTGGTGCTGCCAGGCGGCCGGGGACACCGCGACGGCGGCGCAGCCCGTGACGGCGACGGCGAGCAGCAGCTGGCCGTCCCGGGCGTAGCGCACGGCGCGGCGCAGGGCGAGGGTGGCGACGGCCGCGCCGAGCAGCAGGAAGAGGGCGATCTCCAGGGGGCCGGTGAGCCCGAGCCGCAGCAGCGCGCCGTGCAGGGACTGGTTGGCGAGGTCGTCGGCCGCGCCGCCGAGGCCCACGCCGGCCAGGTGGTGCACCCAGTAGGTGTAGGAGTCCTCGTCCATGGCGGCCCACGCGACGGCCGTGCAGGCGAGGAAGGTGATCCCGGTGGACACGGCGGCCCGTCTGCGGTCCGTGAACCACAGCAGGGGGACGAACAGGAGCACGGTCGGCTGGAACGCGGCGGCGACACCGATCAGCACCCCGCCGACCCGGTCGGCGTGCTCGCCGCGTACGGCGAAGCAGCCCAGCAGGACGAGCAGGACCGGGATGATGCTGGTCTGGCCGAGCCACAGCGCGTTGCGCACGGGCAGGGACAGCATCAGCAGGCTGACGGCGACCGGCGCCGCCAGCAGCGCCGTACGGCGGCCCACCGGCTTCGGCAGGGCGCGGGCGGCGACCAGCCCCAGGGCCACCACGAGCAGCAGCGAGCCGAAGGTCCAGCCCCAGCCGAGGGCCTGTTCGGCGGCGCGGGTGAACGGTTTGAGGACCAGCCCGACGAACGGCGTGCCGGTGAACTGCGTCGAGTCGTACAGCGAGCCCTCGACGTGCAGGACTCCGTGCGGCCCGACCCAGGTCTCCAGATCCGTCAGCCGTTCCCCCCGCGGGGTGCTGAGGACCGCCGCCAGCTGTCGTACGACGAGGAGGGCGGCGACCAGCCACAGCCCGAGGCGCGCGGCCCGCAGCCGTGCTCTGGTCGCATCGACGGCCGGGGCTCCGAAAGCCTCCGCCGGTCGCCCACTGTGCTCCGCATTCGCCACGCCTCGTCGGCCTCCCGCCCCGCTCCCACCGCGCCCGTGTACGCGATGTGTTGTTCCTGCGAACCCTATGAGGCTCGCACCGCCCCCGGAGGGAGACGCAGGCAACCCCCGCTCAACCTGACCGCCGCCCGCCTTTCGCTCCGTTTTTTCTTCGGCCCACCGGTCATGCGTTCGACCGGTGACGGGGCGGAGCGGATGCGGACACCTCCCCCAGGAGCGAGAAGGATCACAGGTCACAGGGGGTGGAGGCGGGCCGTGACGCGGGGACGTCCCTGCGTGCACGCCCTTTCGGTGCACAGTGCAACGATAAGCGTACCGGGCGTAAGCGGCGCATCAGCGCCTATGGTCGTTTTCTGCCCGCGGCCGTGTGCCGCGGGCTTCTTCCGGCCCGGCGACAGCGCCGCCGTGCGGGTCGTGGCGTCCCTGTTCCCGTCGAAAGGTAGGCGAGCGAAGTCTTGTCGGCTGCCCCCGTCGCCGCTCACCCGTCCCGCACGAGCCCCGCTTCCCCGCCTCGCGCCGCCGCGCCCACCGTCACCGACCCCGCGCTCGTCCGGCGTGCCGTGAAGGCCGCGGCGCTCGGCAACGCGATGGAGTGGTTCGACTTCGGCGTCTACAGCTACATCGCCGTGACGCTCGGCAAGGTCTTCTTCCCGTCGGGCAACCCGACCGCCCAGCTCCTCTCCACGTTCGGCGCCTTCGCGGCGGCCTTCCTGGTGCGGCCGATCGGCGGCATGGTCTTCGGTCCGCTCGGGGACCGGGTGGGGCGGCAGAAGATCCTCGCCCTCACGATGATCATGATGGCGGCCGGCACCTTCGCCATCGGGCTGATCCCGTCCTACGCGACGATCGGCGTCTGGGCGCCGGCGCTGCTGCTCGTCGCCCGGCTGGTGCAGGGCTTCTCCACCGGGGGCGAGTACGCGGGCGCGTCCACCTTCATCGCCGAGTACGCGCCGGACAAGCGGCGCGGGTTCCTGGGGAGCTGGCTGGAGTTCGGCACGCTGGCCGGGTACATCGGCGGCGCCGGGCTGGTGACGCTGATGACGGCACTGCTCTCCGACGGCGACATGACGTCCTGGGGCTGGCGCATCCCGTTCCTGATCGCGGGGCCGATGGGCATCATCGGGCTGTATCTGCGGATGCGGCTGGAGGAGACGCCGGCCTTCGCCGCCGAGGTCGAGAAGGCGGAGGCGACCCGGCCCAAGGTGCCGCTGCGGCAGATGGTCACCGGGCAGTGGCGGGCGCTGCTGCTCTGCGTCGGCCTGGTGCTGGTCTTCAACGTCACCGACTACATGCTCCTGTCGTACATGCCCAGCTATCTGACGAGCGAGCTGAAGTACGACGAGACGCACGGGCTGCTGGTCGTGCTGGCGGTGATGGCGCTGATGATGGTCGTCCAGCCGTTCGCCGGAGCGCTGACCGACCGGATCGGGCGCCGTCCGGTGATCGCGGCGGGCTGCGCGGGCTTCCTGCTCCTGTCCGTCCCCGCGTTGCTGCTGATCCGCGAGGGCAGTCTGCTCGCCGTGGGGCTGGGCATGGCGGCGCTGGGCCTGCTGCTGGTCTGCTTCACGGCGTCGATGCCGTCCGCGCTGCCCGCGCTGTTCCCGACGCGGGTGCGGTACGGGTCGCTGTCGATCGGCTTCAACGTCTCGGTCTCGCTGTTCGGCGGGACGACGCCGCTGGTGGTGACGGCCCTGATCGGGGCGACGGGCGACATGATGATGCCCGCGTACTACATGATGGCCGCGGCCGTCGTCGGCGGTGTGGCCGTGTGGTTCATGTCGGAGTCGGCCGGGCGCCCGCTGCCGGGATCGGCCCCGGCGGTCGAGGCGGTCGAGGAGCGCGCGACCACCGCGTGAGCCCGCGCCGGTGCCGCCTGCCGGAGGCCCGTCCTCACGCCTCGTGGTAGAAGCCGACGTTGACGCTGCGCGGCTCCACCCGGTCCTGGACCACGATCTCGCCGCTGCCGCCCCGGGGCAGCCCCACGGTGTCGCCGTAGCCGACCGGCCGGGCGTACCCGTCGACGGTGAGCCGGACCTCCGAGGAGGGGTCCGGCTGGGAGCCCCGCAACCAGGTCAGCTGCCACGTGCCGTCGGCCCCGCACCGGAACTCCAGGTGCACCCGGGAGACGAACAGCCAGTCGTCCGGCGTCGACAGCCGGCACACGGACTTGTCCCGGCCCACCCGCAGCACCGCTCCCGGCTCGCTGGGCGCCTCGGCCATCTGCATGCCGGCCGTGGCACCCGCGTCCGCCGCGGTCACGGCGGCCATGGTGAGTTCGAGCACGTGCGCTCCTTCCCTCGTCGCCGCCGCATAGTAGATCGGTCGGGGGTGCGGTGTCCGGCACAATGGGGTCATGACCGAGCGAAAGCCCCCGGGCGTCGACTTCGAGTCCTTCGTCGACAAGCAGATCCGCGACGCCGAGGCGCGCGGTGAGTTCGCACAGCTGCCCGGCGCGGGCAAGCCCCTGCCGAGCGAGGTCGACGGCACCTACGACGAACTGTGGTGGGTCAAGCGGAAGATGGCCCGTGAGGGCTTCTCCGTGCTGCCCCCGACGCTCGCGCTGCGCAAGGAGGCGGAGGACGCCCTGGAGGCGGCCGCGAAGGCCCCGTCGGAGCGGGTGGTCCGCCGCATCGTCGAGGAGATCAACGTCAAGATCCGCGACGTCATGTTCAAGCCGCCGCCCGGCCCCCCGCTGGGTCTGAAGCCCTACGACGTCGAAGAGGTCGTGGAGCGGTGGCGGGAGGGCCGGGCGGCGGAGCGGTGACGCCCACGCGTCACAGGTGCATCAGGCGGTCCGCCAGCTCGCGGTAGTCCCGCAGGGCCAGGCGGAGCTGTTCGGTGTCGGTGCTCGTCGCGCGGTCGTCCGCGCCGGTGTCGTGCCAGGACGTGCGCAGGGTCGTGCGGCGGTGCGTCACCGCGTCGGCGAGACGGGCGGCGATCTCCTCCAGGACGCGGTCGGCCTCCTCCACGGAGGCGCGCGGCGCGTCGACGAAGCCGGCCACCGCGTGGTGGAGGCGCTGACCGAACTTGTCCAGCTCGTCGTGCGGGAGGAGCGCGCCCTCACCGTGCGCCGACCGGTGGTCGGAGGCACGGTCGGGGCCGTCGGACCGTCGGCCCGAGGTGTGCTCCGGACCGTGGGCCCCCAGACCGGACGTGCGGTCCGGACCGTCGGACCGCAGACCGGACGTGCGGTCCGGACCGTCGGTCCGCAGGCCCGGGGTCGTCTCGCTCCGGGTGCCCGCCGCGTGATCGGCGCGCGCTCCCGGAGCCGGCTCCGTCGGCTGCGGCGGCGGTGTGGTGCCCAGGGCCGTCTCGCCCCGGGCGTCGGGGGTCTGCCTGTCTCGCTCGACGGGGATGCCGCCGGTCTGCCGGGTCACATCGGACATGTGGCTCAACTCTCCTTCGGCTGGCGCTTGTTGAACGACCAGGTGTGCTGGGTACGGGTGGCCGGTGCCCGGCCGTCGCCCTCGGCTCCGGCACGGTGCCGGCTGCCGTCGTGGCGGGAGGAGTCCACCAGTTCCTCGAAGAGCGCGCGGGCCGCGACCATGGCCTCGCGCATCTCCTCCGTGCCCGCGCCGCTGTCCTGCGCGCCGTCCACCCGCGCGTGCGTCACGCGGTGCACGCGCCGGTAACCGTCGACGTGGTGGGCGTGGTGCACGGACAGCGCCGCGAGCTGCTCCTCGTACTGCCCGCCGTCCGGGAAGCCCCGGGTACCGGCCAGCTCGGCGAGCAGCCGGTCCGCCTCGCCGACCGCTTCGCGCGGGGAGTCGACGAAGCGCTCCTGGGCCGCGGTCCACCGCGCCTCGTAACGCTCGCGCTCGGCCGGCTCCAGCGACCTGATGTGCAGCGAACCGTGCCGCTCCACGCGCTCGGCCAGCTCGCGCTCGGCGGCCTTGGTGTCGCCGTCGTGCCGGGCCACGGCCCGGTCGTACTCGGGCCCGAAGCGACGCTTCAGGCTTACGCCGTGCTGGGGGCCCCGCGCGCGCCGGGCCAGTACGGCCGCAACGACGAGCACGGCGGCCACGATCACGATCAACGCGATGATCACGCCTGTGGACATGGGTGCCTTCCGGGTTCTCGGCCCTGACCGGCTCTCCGAACGGGCCGGTTCGCTGTTCGGGTTGCCTCCAAGTCCCCCCGTAAACAGCGCACGGGAGGCGCCGACGGCGCACCGGTGGGAAAATACGCTTGCGCCGGGAGCCGGCCCCCTCCCGACAATGCCGGTCATGGACTGGACCGTCGCCCCCGAACCCCACGACTCCCCCGTCGCCGCCGCCCTGTGGCGGGCGTACTACACGGAGGTCAGCGACCGCTGGTACCTGCTGCACGAGGGTCGGCCCACCGATCCCGCCGAGCTGGAGCGCGAGATCGCCGCGCACTCGGGTGCCGACCTCGCGGCGCCGCGGGGGCGGTTGCTCGTCGCCCGGTACGACGGTGAACCGGCCGGCACCTCGGGCGTGCGGCTGCGGGACGACACCACCGCCGAACTGACCCGGGTGTTCCTGTACGCGGACATGCGCGGCCGGGGTGGCGCCGCGCTGCTCGTGCGGGCCGCCGAGGACGCCGCACGGGCACTCGGGGCCTCGCGGATGGTCCTCGACACCCGGGGGGACCTCGTCGAGGCCCGGGCCCTGTACGCGCGGCTCGGCTACACGGAGACCGAGGCGTACAAGGAGGACCCGTACGCCGAGCACTGGTTCGAGAAGCGGCTGGCGCACGCCGCCTGACGGGAAGTCAGCATCTCACTCAGGACGGTGTGACCGGATATGCCTGTTTCGACGCCTGCGGGAAGCCCGTGTTCGGGGGGCGTGTGCGCGCAAGTGTGGAGAAGATCTGCATAATCCTTGGAGTTCGCGAGGGGAGTCGCGAGGGGAGGGACGAACGCGTGGAACAGCAGAAAGAGCCGCCGCAGGAGCCGCTGGAGCCTGCCGCGGGCCACTCGTGCCCGGAGTGCGGCATGCCCAGGAGGGCCGACAACACGCCCTCCTGCGCCTGCGGAACGCGGGCGTCCGACGCCCTGCGCGAAGCCCGCACGGCCCAGGCGGCAGCGGCGGAGGACTTCGACCCCCTGCGCATCCGGCCCTACGTGGACCTGGACGACGGCCCCGGGCGGATACCGGCCCCGGGGGCCGGGACGGACGCGTCCGCCCCGGCGCCCGGGGTCGGTACGGCACCGGCCTCCGGAGCACCCGCACCCGCGGCCCCGGAGGACGAGGGGCACCCGTCCGCGACGCCTCCTCCCGGCCCGACACCCGCGACCGGCACGCCGCTCGCTTCCGGCACCGCACCCGCACCGGGCACCCCGTCCGCACCCGGCACCCTGCCCGCACCCGGTACCGCGCCCTCCCCGGGAGCGGAGACGCCCGCGGCCCCAGCGCCCGCATCCGCAGCACCTCCGCCGGGGACGCCCGCCACCCCCGCACCGACGTCCGCGGCCGGCCCCACCCCGCCCGGCAGGGCTTCCGCGCCGGACGAGGACGCCACCATGACGCTGCGCGCCGTCGGCGCCGGTACGGGCGGCTCGGCGCCGACGGAGGCGACCTCCGTGCTGCCCACTCCCCTGGCGCCCTCGACCGGCGCGCCCAGCGCGCACGACCTGCGCCTGTTCGAGCAGCCCGCCACCGCGCCCGCCGCACCCGCGGGGCCCGATGCGGAAGGCACCCCTGACGGACACCCGCCGCGCAGACGGCGTCGGGGCGTGCTGCTCAGCGCCGCCGGGGCGCTCGTGATCGTGGTGGGCGCGGCCGGGTTCGCGAGCGGACTGTTCTCCTACGAGAGTCCCTCGCGGGACGGGGCGCTGCCGGACGAGGTCCGCGCGAGCGTGCCGGACCCGTCGACCGACGCGGTGTCCACGGCCCCCGTGCCGGGCCCCGCGTCCGCCCGGCCGACCTCGTCGTCACCGTCCCCGTCCGCCTCCGCGTCCCCCAGCGCGAGCCCGTCGGCCTCACCGTCGCCGTCGGCGTCGAGCGCCTCGCCCACACCGTCCCCGTCGGCCGAGCCGACCCAGACCACGACGACCACGCCGGCCGAGGACCCGACGCGGGAGTCCGAGGACGACGGCCGCGACGATGACGGCGGCTCCACGCTGCACCGCGGCGACCGCGGCCCCGAGGTCTCCGAACTCCAGCAGCGCCTGGCGCAGCTGTACCTCTACACCGGCGAGATCGACGGCACCTACGGCCACCGGGTCGAGGACGCGGTCCGCACCTACCAGTGGGCACGCGGCATCCGCTCCGACGAACTCGGCGTCTACGGCCAGGACACCCGGCGCCAACTGGAGTCCGAGACCCGGGAGCCGTGAACGCGGCCGCCGCCGGCCGCACCGGCCCGCTCAGCCGACGTGCAGCCGCGGCTCGTGGCTCCACCGGCGTGCGGCCGGCCGCCGCTCAGCCGACGTGCAGCCGCAGCGTCCCGTCCGCGCCGGCCTCCACCCGGACCCGCCTCAGGTCCTCCACGACCACGTCGGGCCCGTGCAGCGCGGCCCGGGGACCGACCCCGACGACCCGCATCCCGGCGGCGCGGGCGGCGGTGATGCCGGCGCCGGAGTCCTCGAAGGCGATGCAGTCGGCGGGGGCGACGCCCAGCTCGGCCGCACCCTTGAGGAAACCCTCGGGGTCGGGCTTGCTGGCGCCGACGGACTCGGCGGTGACCCGGACGTCCGGCTGCGCGAGCCCGGCGGCGGCCATCCGCGCCGTGGACAGCGGCACGTCCGCCGACGTCACCAGGGCGTGCGGCAGACCGCGCAGCGAGGCGAGGAACTCCGACGCCCCGGGGATCTCGACGACGCCCTCGGTGTCGGCGGTCTCCTCGGCGAGCATGCGCGCGTTGTCCGCGTGGTTCTGCTCCATGGGCCGGTCCGGCAGCAGCAACGCCATCGACGCGTAGCCCTGCCGCCCGTGGACGACCTTCATGACCTCGTCGCCGTCCAGCCCCTGCCGGTCGGCCCAGCGCCGCCAGACGCGCTCGACGGCGGCGTCCGAGTTGACGAGGGTGCCGTCCATGTCCAGCAGCAGGGCACGGGCGGTGAGGACGGTGGTGGCGGTGGCCGACATCGGCAGACTCCAGACGCGGGGAGGAAACAAGGCGGCCCCGCCCGCCGGTCAGGGAGAACGGGCGGGAGCCACTTTGTTCCTCCACGGTACAAAACGCACCGGGGGTCGCGCCACCGCCCCGCCGAAACGTTCACGTGCCGTTCGCCTCACCCGACACCCGTCCCGCCGGGGGCCGGCCCGCGGACCGGGGCTCAGCCGGCGACCGCCTCCCACAGGCTCCACAGGCCGAGGCCCAGCATCAGCAGCGCCGCGATCTTGGTGATCAGCGCCAGCGGCACCCGCTTCATCAGGGCCTTCCCGCCGACGATGCCGAGCCCGGCCACCGCCCACAGCGCGAGCACCGCGCCGAGGCCGACGGAGAGCGGGTCGTCGTAGCGGGCCGCCAGGTTCGCCGTCATGATCTGCGTGAGGTCGCCGAACTCCGCGACCAGGATGAGCATGAAGCCCGCCCCGGAGACCTTCCAGAAGGACTGGTCCTCCGGCTTGCGGATCTCCTCGTCCTCGTCGTCCTTCCGCATCAGCAGCACGGCCGCGCCGCCCAGGAACAGCACGCCGGTGACCGCGTGCACGATCTGCTGCGGCAGCAGGGTGAGCACGCTGCCGGCCGCGACCGCCAGCACGACGTGCACCAGGAAGGCGGCGGCCACGCCGGCGAAGACGTACGAGGCCCGGTAGCGGGTGCCGAGGACGAGGCCGGCGAGCGCGGTCTTGTCCGGAAGTTCCGCGAGGAAGACGACGCCGAAGACTACGGCCGTCACGGTCAGGCTGATCAAGGGTTCCTCTATCGGTCGGGGCCGCCCCGCCGAGAGTGCTGGTCCTGCGCTGCGGACCCCTCGGCACGGCAGCACACGGTCGCCCCCGCCGTACGGCACGGGCCTGCACTGCTTGCCGAAGGTCTCGCTGGCCGGCCCCGCGTACGAGGCCTGCCTCCGGGCGCCGGCTCAGACGAGCTGAGCAGTATGTCGACGGTCCGGCGAAGAGCTACTCCCCTTCTGCGCCGTCCATAGTACGCGAGCGCCCGGGCGGCATCGAGGGGCGAACGTCCCGGGGCGCTCCGTCACGAGTCCCGTCGCACCCATAGACGTGCCATGCACACGTCACTAACTTCTTACCGGCCGCACACCTGTGCGCCATGCGGCGTCGCGAGCATTCCCCCTGCCCGCGTCCCCACACCCCCACCTCCCCAGGGAGTTCGCATGTCGAAGTTCTACGCGCGTCGACGGCTCGGTTTCCTCGCCGCGTTCACCGGACTCATAGCCTCCGCCGGGCTCCTCAACGGCCCGGCCGCCTCCGCCGCCCTCCCCACCCCGGTCAGCGGCGCCACCGCCCGCTCCTACCTCGCCACCCTCACGGTGAGGACCGAGAACCGCACCGGCTACGACCGCGACCTCTTCCCGCACTGGATCACGCAGTCCGGCGCCTGCAACACCCGCGAGACCGTCCTCAAGCGCGACGGCTCGGGCGTCGTCACCGACTCCTCCTGCGCCGCCACCAGCGGCAGCTGGTACTCCCCCTACGACGGCGCCACCTGGTCCGCCGCCGCCGACGTCGACATCGACCACCTCGTCCCGCTCGCCGAGGCCTGGGACTCGGGCGCCGGCTCCTGGACCACCTCCCGGCGCCAGTCCTTCGCCAACGACCTGACCCGCCCCCAGCTCCTCGCGGTCACCGACAACGTCAACCAGTCCAAGGGCGACCAGGACCCGGCCACCTGGATTCCCTCGCGCACCGCATACCGCTGCACATATGCCCGAGCCTGGGTACAGGTGAAGTATTACTACGACCTCTCGGTGGACTCCGCCGAGAAGTCGGCCCTGCAAAGCCAGCTCGCGAACTGCTGACGTCCCGTCCCTCACGCGTTCGGCGCGGAGCCTCCCCCTCGGCCTCCGTCGTTCCGTACCGTACGGGGCGACGGAGGAGGGGATCACCATGGCCGGACTGCGCCTGGGACCACTGCTGAGATACACCGACGGCTCGTGCGCGACCGTCTGGGTCGAGACCGACCGGCCCTGCACCGCCGAGGTCCGCTGCGCCGACGGCGCCAAGGGCACGGCCCGCACCTTCCGCGTCGCGGGCCACCACTACGCCCTGGTCCCGGTGAGCGGCCTGACCCCGGGCACGGCGACGGAGTACGAGGTCCTCCTCGACGACACGCGCGTGTGGCCGCTGCCCGACTCGCGCTTCCCGCCGTCGGTGATCGCCACCTCCCCGGCGGACGGGGATCTGCGCGTCGCCTTCGGTTCGTGCCGCTGGGCCGCGCCCCCGGCCGGCGGGAAGGACCCGGTGGGCCCGGACGCGCTGGACACCCTGGCCGCCCGCATCGCGGCCGACCCGGAGGGCGCCCGGCCCGACCTGCTGCTCCTGCTCGGCGACCAGGTGTACGCCGACGAGGTCTCCGACGCCACGCGCGAGTGGATCTCCGGCCGCCGGAGCCTGGACGAGGGGCCGGGCGACCAGGTCGGGGACTACGAGGAGTACAGCCACCTCTACGACGAGTCGTGGACCGACCCGGACGTGCGCTGGCTGCTGTCCACCGTGCCCAGCTGCATGATCTTCGACGACCACGACGTCATCGACGACTGGAACACCTCCGCCGCCTGGCTCGCCGACATGCGGGCCACCGACTGGTGGAACGAGCGCATCCTGAGCGGGCTGATGTCCTACTGGGTGTACCAGCAGCTCGGCAACCTGTCCCCCGACGAGCTGGCCGCCGACCCCCTCTACGCGGCCGTCCGCGAGGCCGAAGACGGCACCGAGGCGCTCCGCTCGTTCGCCGCGCGGGCCGACGCCGACCCGGCCTCCGTCCGCTGGAGCTACCGGCGCGACTTCGGGCGCGTACGGCTGCTGATGGTCGACTCCCGCGCGGCCCGCGTCCTGGACGAGGACCACCGCGCGATGCTCGACCCGGGCGAGGACGCCTGGCTGCGCGAGCAGGTCATGGACGACCGGGAGTCGTACGACCACCTGCTGATCGGCACCTCCCTGCCCTGGCTGCTGCCCCACCTGGTGCACGACGTGGAGGCGTGGAACGCCGCGATCTGCGCCGGTGAGCGGGGCGCCCGCTGGGCCCGGCAGGGCGAGAAGATCAGGCGGGGCGCGGACCTGGAGCACTGGGCGGCCTTCCCGGCCTCCTTCGACGCCCTCGCGGACCTCATCGCCGAGGCCGGCACCGGGCCGGGGGCGCCCGCGACGGTGAGTGTGCTCTCCGGCGACGTCCACCACGCCTACGTGGCCGAGCCGTCCTGGCCGGGGCGCACCCCCGACGCCCGGGTGGCGCAGTTGACCTGCTCCCCCGTCCACAACTCGGTGCCGCTCTCGATCCGGCTCGGCTTCCGCTTCGGCTGGAGCGCCGCGGCGCGGGCCCTCGGCCGGCGCATCGCCCGGCACGGGCGCTGTGCGGCGCCCGCGGTCGGCTGGCGCAAGACCGGCGGCCCCTGGTTCGGCAACCAGATCATGACGCTGACCCTGCGGGGACGCTCCGCCCGGCTGCGCCTGGAGCAGGCACAGGCGGAACGCGACGGGACGACCGCGCTGCGGCTGATCACGGAGCGCGAGCTGGCGTAGCCGCGGCCGCGGGTCACGGGGGGCGGAGCCGGGTACGAAACAAGTCACACCGGCGGGCTCCGCCTCACTTGTGGGAGCGCTCCCACCTGTGGCGCGACCCGCGGCCGCGACGCCACCGCACGTCACGCCTTGGCCTAATGTTGAACTTGCAAGTACTCGTTAGGCTCACCTAACGTGGGCAGCCCACTCGGTTCCGTCCCCCCACCGGCCCCTCGTCGGGCCGGCCCGACCGAAGGAGCACCCCCCACATGTCCGGACGCCTCGACAGCGCCCAGCCCTACGCCCTCGGCCTGTTCCGCATAGTCGTCGGCCTGCTCTTCGCCTGCCACGGCGCCGCCTCCCTCTTCGGTGTCCTGGGCGGCGCGTCGGGCGGCGGCACGGTCGACGCCGGCACCTGGCCCGGCTGGTACGCGGCCGTCATCCAGTTGGTCGGCGGCACCCTGGTGCTGCTCGGCCTCGGCACCCGCGCCGCCGCGCTCGTCTCCTCGGGCTCCATGGCCTACGCGTACTTCAAGGTCCACCAGCCGTCCGCCCTGTGGCCGATGGAGAACGGCGGCGAGGCCTCGGCCATGTTCTGCTGGGCCTTCCTGCTGCTCGTCTTCACCGGCTCCGGCGCCTTCGGCCTGGACCGGCTGCTCACCCGGCGCACCTCCGAGCGGCCGGAGTCCGTCACCGAGCGGCAGACGCCGGTCGCGGCCTGATCCGGACGCGGCGCACCGCGGGACCGCTCCGGCCGTCTCTCAGGTGAACGCTCCGTGGTGAAGACCTGAGCCCCCTGTGAACTGTCTGTCACACCCCCGGCGTACGCTGTATGGCTGTCATCGGCCGCTCCTGCCGTCCCCGCGTCCCGCGGCATGGCCCGGCCCACGGGGGAGGAACGGGGAGTTGTGGTGGTCGAAGGTCTCGGCAGTGTCGGTGCGCTGGTCAGCAGCCCATGGATCTATGTGGTGGTGGCCGTCTCCGTGCTCCTCGACATCTTCCTGCCGGTGCTGCCGAGCGGTGTCCTGGTGATCACGGCGGCCACCGCGGCGGCCGCGGGATCGGGCGCGGCGGCGGCCGGGCGGGTTCCGCAGGACGTCCCCGACATCCTGGTCCTGACGCTGTGCGCCGCGACCGCCTCGGTCCTCGGCGACCTGGCCGTCTACCGCCTCGCCTGGCGCGGCGGTCCGCGTCTGGACCGCGCGATCGCCCGGTCCCGTCGCCTGGTCACGGCGCAGGAACGTCTCGGCGGGGCGCTCGCCCGCGGTGGCGGCGCCCTCGTCGTGGTGGCCCGTTTCGCCCCGGCCGGGCGCTCGGTGGTCTCGCTGCTCGCGGGCACCGCCCACCGCCGGGTCCGCGAGTTCCTCCCCTGGTCGGCCCTCGCCGGGCTGGCGTGGGCCGCCTACAGCGTGGCCCTCGGCTACTTCGGCGGCCAGTGGCTGGGCGCCACCTGGCTGGCGGCCGGAGTGTCACTGGCCGCCCTCTTCGGCGCGGGAGCCGGGGCCGCGTTCCTGATGCGCCCCCGGCCCCGGGCGACGGAGGCCTCGTAGCGGACGGGTAACCGCGACGGGCCGCGCGGGCGGGTGCGCGCCGGACCAGCATCGGGTCGCCGCGACGGTGGCCGGAGGCCTTCCGGGCACCGGCACGAAGAGTGGCGACGGGCCGCGCGGGCGGCTGCACGCCGACCCACGGTCAGGGCGGCGGACGGCATCAGAAGGCCTTCCGTGCACCGGCACAGATAACCGCCACAGGCCACCCGGACGGCTGCACGCCGACCCACGATCGGGTCGGCGCGACGGCATCAGATGGCCTTCCGGACGCCGGCACGCCTAGTCGCGACGCGCGAACGGCTGCACGCCGACCCACGATCGGGTCGGCGCGACGGCGTCAGGAGGCCTTCTGGGCGCCGGCGCCTCCTCGTACCTCCAGGCCGTCGAGCAGCTCGGCCGTGGCCGCGGTGATCGCCTCCACGGCCTGATCGAAGACCTCGCGGTTGTGCGCGGCCGGCGCACGGAACCCCGAGACCTTGCGCACGTACTGCAGGGCGGCGGCCCTGATCTCGTCCCCCGTGGCCTCCTCGGCCAGCACGGGCGGACGCAGTGTCTTGATGCTGCGGCACATGAGGTCAGTCTCCCTTCTCCAGGTCCACCCGCCAGTCGTTCGACCTGATCCAGTGGCCCTTCGGATACTCGAAGTCGGCCTGTCCGAGCAGGGTGAAGCCGGCCCTGCGGCAGACCGCGTTGGACGCGGCGTGGCCGGTGTCCGGGAAAGCGTGCAGATACCGGTGCCGGCCGGCCGCGCGGGCCGCCCGCGTCACCGCACGGGCCGCCGAGGCGGCCAGTCCGCGCCCCTGGAACTCGGGCAGTACCGCCCACCCGGTCTCCCACACCTCCGCGCCCCGCCAGGTCCGCTGCCAGTACCCGATCGAGCCCACGGTCTCTTCACCGTCCGCCGACACCACCCGGTACATCCGCCCCGCCTCCAGCTCGGTGTACCTCCGGTGCCGGCCGAGGAGCCGCTCCTCGCTCTCCGGGCCGCCCAGGTGCGCGGTCATCTCCGGGCTGTTCGTCCTGCGCAGCAGCCACAGGTCCCGTTCCGACCAGGGGACCAGGCGCACCTGCTCCGCGCCGCTCCCGGTCCACTCGCCCACGCCGTCCATGCTCCTCACGGTAGGGCAGGGGTCTGACATCCGGCCCCGGTCGCGGGGGCCACCCTTTCGCGTGAACCACCGAAGGGAACGCGCGCCTCAAAATCGAACAGGCGTATCATTGAGCCCGTGGCTACGACCTATGACTTCCCCAGTGACCTCCTCGCCGGTCAGGAGGAACTGCACCAGGTCCGGGCCGAGCTGGCGGCCCTGCTGAAGAGACTTCCCTGGTCCGTCGAGCCACTCGACGGCTTCAGCGACGACAGCGGCTGGCGCAAGGTCGAGCGCCCCGCCTCCCCCGGCTGGTCGGCGGACGAGCAGGCCGAGGTGGAGAAGCTCCGACGGCGCGAGCGGGAGCTCGCCGTGTTCGTCAGCACCCACCGCTACTGGTCGCAGATCACCGGCCCCGACCAGGTGGACGCCCGCTCGGAGCTGAAGCGGGCCCGTGACGCCCCGCCGGGCGACACCCCGGCCACGGACGCGTGAGACGTACGGGAGGGACACCGCCCCGAGGCGGCCGCGACGGAGGGCACACGAAAGGCCCCCGGAGGATCTCCGAGGGCCTTCGCGCCGACGACAGCGGCGCCGGTCCCGGTGGGCGCGGACGGTTTCGAACCGCCGACATCCTGCTTGTAAGGCAGGCGCTCTACCCCTGAGCTACGCACCCAGGACGAGTCGACAGCCTACATGGCCCCGTGCGGTGCGCCGCAACGCCCGAGGGCTCCGGGCCGCGGGTGCCACGGGTGCCGCGGGTGCCATGGGTGCCATGGGTGCCATGGGCGGGGGTTATCCCCACCCCCGATCCGCCGGTGACCCGGATCCCGCCGGGGCCCGCCGCTCCGTACGGTCGGAGAGTCCCGCCGCACCGGGTCCCGCACCGCGGATCGGCCCGCCGGCGCCTCGTCGTCCGTCCCTGGGGGAAACCGTCATGTCCCGCCGCATGCTTCCGGTCCGCGCACTCGCCGCCGCCGGTGCCGTCGCCGTCCTCGTCGCCGGCCTCGGCGCCTGCGCCTCCGCCGACGAGGACAAGGACCCCGACCACCGGACCTTCGCCTTCCGGGGCGACGCGCTGACCATCGACGCCGACGACTCCGCACTGGAGATCGTGGCCGCCGACGGCCATCCTTCCGGCGAGGTCGAGGTGACCCGGTGGTTCCAGGGCTCGGTCGCCATCGGCTCCGATCCCAAGGTGACCTGGCGCATGGACGGCGACCGGCTGGAGCTGCGGACGCACTGCTCCGGAATGGTCGCCGACTGCGCCACCAGGCACCGCGTGGAGGTGCCGCGCGGCGTCGCCGTCAAGGTCAGGTCCGACGACGGCAGCGTGCGGGCCCAGGGGTTCCGGGACAGCCTGGACATCCGGACGGCGGACGGGTCCGTGCGCGTCAGCGACTCCTCGGGACGGCTGGAGATGCACAGCGACGACGGTTCGCTGCGCGCGGACGTCTCCGCCCGCCAGGTGAAGGCCTCGACCCAGGACGGCTCGGTCCGCCTGCGGCTCGCCACCGTCCCGGACCTGGTGGAGACCCGCAGCGACGACGGTTCCGTGCGCGTCTCCCTGCCCCGGGAGACGTACAAGGTGTCCGCCGAGAGCGACGACGGCTCGGTCGACGTGTCCGTGCCCCGGGACGACGCCAGCTCCCACGTGGTGAACGCCCGGACCCAGGACGGCGAAGTCACGGTCGAAACCGCGAACTGACCGGGCCCGTGTGTTCGTCCTCAACGGGTGGGAGAATGGACCCGGGCAGGCCGGACGACACGGGAGAGGGATGTGACGGCGACACCATCGCAGCCGTACTCGCCGATGGTGCCGCGCGCGCGGCGCCTGCCGCACCGCTCCCGTCGGCGGCGCCCGCCCGGCGCGCTCCGCGACACGCTCACCCTCGTGGGGCTGCCCTTCCTCGCCGCCCTCGCGCTGCCCGCCGCGTTCGCCGGGGGCGGCACCCGGCGGTGGTTCGGCGGACGGGCCGAGAGCCAGCGGGCCGAGGCGCAGGCCGCTAAGGACGACGCGGCGGCCGCCTTCTACGAGCTGGACACCGCGCAGCGGGACCTCAGGATCTCGGTCGAGACGATCGCGGCCGTCGACGCCTCCCCCGCCGCCCGGCGCGCGGTCACCGACTTCGAGGCGCTCGGCCGCCGCATCGACGAGGCCAGCCACCAGTACATCGAGGCCGTCGACGCCCACGACCTCGACCGGGACGACCTGGAGGCGTCCGCCGCCTCCCGCGCCCGCGGCGAACTGACCGCCGCCAGGACCGAACTGGGCCGCGTCAAGCAGGAACTGGACCGCTTCGCCGAAGGACTCGGCCCGCTCCTCGGCAAGGCCGAGACCCAACTCGCCCGGCTGGCGCCCGCCGTCGAACGCGCCCGGCAGACCCTCCTCGCCGCCTCCGACGCCCTCGACGCCGTACGGGAGGCCGGGCTGCGGGCGGACGACCTCGCCGCCCGGCTCGCCGCCCTGGGACCGGAGCTGACCCGGCTGAACCAGGGCGCGGGCCGGCACGGCGTGCCCGAGACCCTCGACCGGGCCGAACGCGTCATCCGGGAGGCCGGGGCGGTGCGGGCGGAGGCCGAGCGGCTGCCGGAGCGGGCCGCCGAGATCGATCACCGCCTGGTCTCCCTGCGCACCCGCGCCCAGGCCCTGACCACCCGCACCGCACAGGTCGAGCCCGTGCTGAGCGAGCTGCGCCGGCGGTTCACCGTCGCCTGCTGGCAGGACCTCCAGCACGTGCCGGACCAGGCCGGCGAGTCGGTCCGGCAGGCGGAGCGGAAGCTGGCCGAGGCCCGGACCGCCCGCGAGGAGCAGCGCTGGCCCGACGCCACCGCCCTGCTGTCGACCGTACGGGCGCTGCTGAACGCGACCGACGAGGCGGTCTCCGCCGCCGGCGACCGGCTGCGTCAGTTGAACGCGGTGCAGAAGAACCCGGCGCAGGAGATCGAACGCACCCGCTTCGCGATCCGTGACGCCCAGCGCCTGGCCATGGCGGGCCGCAACACCCCCGACCCCCGGCACGCGCGCCCGCTGGACGAGGCCGTGGCCCGGCTGGAGCGGGCGATCACCACGCTGGAGGGCCGGCACCCCGACTACTGGCACTTCCTGACCGAGACGGACGCCGTCCGGCGAACGGTGGCCGACGTCGTGGCCGGCATCCGGGAGGAGCGCGGCGCCGGGCACTGACCACCCGCGCGACCACCGGCCCGGCGGGTTCGCGCCGACGGGCCGGCCCGTCCGGCCGAGCCGGTTAACCTGTGCCCATGCCTCGCTACGAGTACCGCTGCCGCAGCTGCGGCGACACCTTCGAACTGAGCCGTCCCATGGCCGAGTCCTCCGCGCCCGCCGCCTGCCCCGCAGGGCACGGGGACACGGTGAAGCTGCTGTCGACGGTCGCGGTCGGCGGCTCCTCCGCCGGACCGGCGCCCGCCCCCTCGCCGGGTGGCGGAGGCGGCGGATGCTGCGGCGGAGGCTGCTGCGGCTGACGCCTCCGCGCGGTCCGTGCCGTTTCCGGCAGCCTCCCTCCCGTCCCGCCCCGCCGCATATTCCCCGCCAGGCGAGGAACACGAGGAGGAAGCCGCCCAGCCGAGGACGAAGGAACCGGGGTCGCCCATGCCGCCCAGCAGGAGCCAGCCGTACCACGCGTTTCCTCAGGCTCCCTTCAGCTCCGATTCCCTAGCGTGGCCGTCATGACAGCCATCGCAGTGCAGACGGCCGCGAGCGGCGGCGCGGCACCGGAGTGGATCAACGACCTCATGGACCGGCTCGGCGCCCCGGGCGCCGGCCTCGCCATCGCGCTGGAGAACCTCTTCCCGCCGCTGCCGAGCGAGGTGATCCTGCCACTGGCCGGGTTCGCGGCCAGCTCGGGCCGGATGAACCTGATCGCCGTCCTGCTGTGGACGACGGCCGGCTCGGTGATCGGCGCGCTCGCGCTGTACGGGGTCGGCGCGCTGCTCGGCCGGGAGCGCACGGTGGCGATCGCGGGGAAGCTGCCGCTGGTGAAGATCTCCGACATCGAGAAGACGGAGGCCTGGTTCCAGAAGCACGGGACCAAGGCCGTCTTCTTCGGCCGGATGATCCCGATCTTCCGCAGTCTGATCTCCGTGCCGGCGGGCGTGGAGCGCATGCGGCTGCCCGTCTTCCTGGCCCTGACCACGCTGGGCAGCGCGATCTGGAACACCGTGTTCGTGCTCGCGGGCTACGCGCTGGGCGACAACTGGTCCAAGGTCTCGGGCATCGCCTCCACGTACTCGAAGGTGATCCTCGCTCTCGCCGCCCTGGCGCTGCTGGCCTTCGTCGTCAGGCGGCTGATGCGGCCGGGCGGCGGACAGCGCAGGCGCGGACGCGGGGACGGACCGGACGCCCGGCCGTCGGCCGACGACGACCGCCCCGGCACCGGGGAGGGCGCCGGGGACGGTTCCGGGGAGCACGACGCCCACGACGGCGGGGTCAGCGACTCGGACGCACCGCGTGGAGGAACTCCCGGAGGATCCGCTCACCCGCCAGCACGCCGCGCTCGGGCAAGGCGCTGATCGCCGGCGCCGTCCAGTCGGAGTCGGCCAGCTCCCCGTGGCCGGGGCGCCATCCCCGGTCCGCGGCGAGGAGCAGGTCGGCGTCGAGGAGGGAGTCGCCGGCGGCCAGCGTGAGGTCGGCGCCGGTGCGGCGGGCGACCTCGCGCACGGCGGCGCTCTTGGTGAGCGGCTTCGGGACCGCGTAGATCTTGCGGCCCTGGAGGGACACCGTCCAGCCGCGGTTCTCGGCCCACACGGCGAGTTCCTTCACCCACTCCTCGGGGAGCAGTTCCCGCTCGACGACGAGGTAGGCGAAGAGGTCCTCGGCGACCCGGTGCTTGCGTACCCACAGCGGGTCGGCGGTGTGCGCCAGGTGGTCGCGGACCTCGGCCAGCGAGGCGCACTCGTCGGCCAGCCGTGCCGTCACCCGCGCGTGCCAGTCCGGGTCGGAGACGCCGTCCACCAGCAGGTGTCCGCCGTTGGCGCAGATCGCGTACTTCGACGGCGGGCCGGGGAGGTTGATGCGCTGGTACTGCTTGCGGGTCCGGGTGGTGGTCGGCACGAACAGCGCCGCGTCACCGAGGTCGGTCAGCAGCCGGGCCGCCGTCTCCGTCAGGTAGGACAGGGGCTTGCTCTCGTAGACCTCGACGCACAGCAGCCGCGGTGCCCTCAGGTCGGGCATGGTCAGCCCGAGGGCGGCGGCGGAGTAGATGAGCGTGCGGTCGAGGTCGCTGGCGACGAGTACCGGCATCAGAGCGCCACCGCCCTGCCGTCGGCTCCGGTCGCGCCCCGCGTGTACCGGGGGTGGATCAGCCCCACGCAGGTGTAGGGCAGGCCGTCGACCTCCTCGACGGGTACGCCCCGCTGTTCGGCGAGCAGGCGCACGTGGTCCAGGTCGGCGCCGGCACCGGCGCGCGCGAGCACCTTCCACGGCACGCGGCGCAGCATCACGCGGGTGGTCTCGCCGACGCCGGGCTTGACGAGGTTCACGTCGTGGATGCCGTACTCCTCGCTGATGCGTTCGACGGCGGCCCAGCCCTCCCAGGTGGGCGTGCGGTCGACGGCGAGGAGTTCCTTGGTCTGGGCGTCGACCGCGTCGGCGACGTCCGGGAAGCGGGCGGAGACGGCGTCGAGGAAGGCCGTCGACAGGTCGGCGCCGCTGAGTTCGCGGTAGAACTTGGCGCCGTGGAAGTCGTGCGGGCCGACCAGGTCGGCGCGGAGCACGGTGCGTGAGATCAGCCCGGAGACGGTCGAGTTGAGGCACGCGGAGGGGATGAGGAAGTCGTCGCGGGTGCCGTAGGTGCGCACGCAGGAGGCGGGGTCGGCCAGTACGGCGATCTCGGGGTCGAAGCCGGTGATGCCGTCGGAGGCCTCGAAGGCGCGCAGGGCGGTGGCGAGTTCGCGGGTGATGGCGCCCTTGCCGGTCCAGCCGTCCACGAAGACGACGTCGGCGGGGTCGTGACGGTCCGCCAGCCAGCGCAGCGCGTTGGCGTCGATGCCGCGGCCCCGGACGATGGACACGGCGTAGTGGGGCAGGTCGAGGCCGTGGCGGAACCGCGCCCAGCGGCGCATGAGGATGCCGACGGGGGTGCCCGCGCGGGCGAGGGACACCAGGACGGGACGGGGCGACCGCTCGGTGAGCACGATCTCGGTGACGGCGCCGACGGCGCGGGCCAGCCGGGCGGCGGAGGTGGCCAGCGCCGCGTGGAACAGCTCCTGGTACTGCTCGGTGGGCTGGTACTCCACGGGCAGGGACTCCGCGTAGTGCGCGCCGCCGCTCTGGATGGCCTCCTCGCGCTCCTCGGTCGGCGCCTCCAGCGTCACGTCCGACAGGTCCTGGAGCAGCCACCCGACCTCGTCGGGCGGGTACGAGGAGAAGTCGGGGCCGCGCAGGGGCTCGGGCAGCATGGAGGGCCTTTCGGGGGCGTGCGGGGCCGTCGGGACGTACGACGGGACGACCGCGAGCAGGACGTGCGGGACGTGGGCGGCGAGCCGGGCGGGCAGTCCGTCCCGGGCGTGCAGGGCGGGGGTGTCGGCGGCCGAGTCGACGACGGCGACCACGGCGTCGAAGCCGGCGCCCGCGACGTTGTACGCGTAGCGCTCGCCGGGGCCGTCGGCCGGGTCGTCGTGCGCGGGGAAGACCAGGCGGGTGCGTATCGCGTAGCCGGGGTCGTCGACCGCGAGGACGGGAGAGCGGGTGGTGGTGGAGTAGCGCACCTCGGCGTCGACGGTCCCCTCCAGCGCGTGGGCCAGGCGCAGCGGGGCGTACATCAGCTCCTCGCAGCCGAGGACGAGCACGCGGCGGGCACCGGCGGGCAGTGCCCCGGCGATCCGCGCCGCCATCTCCGGCAGCGCCTGCTCCAGCCGCTCCCGGTGCGCGGCCGTGAACCCGTGCCGCCCGCCGTCGGGAACGCCGTCGGGCCAGCGCAGGTCGACGCGGGCGACACGGCCGGCGGCTCCCCCGGTCCCGGCTCCCGCACCCGCATCCGCATCCGCATCCGTGCTCGGGGCCTCGTAGCGCGCGACCAGCTCCTGCCCCTTGTCCAGCACCCCCGGCGGCAGCCGGACCGTGCCCGAGGCGGCCGTCACCAGGTCGACGCGGGCGCCGATCTCGCGGGCGAACTCCTCCAGCCGGCCGGCGTCGGCGGGCGAGCGCATGTCGACCAGGGCCACCACGACGTACCGCTCGCGCGGGTAGCGCTCGTGCAGGGCGCGCACGGTGTTGAGCACCGTGTTGCCGGTGGAGAACTCGTCGTCGACGAGCACCAGCGCCCCGTCCCCCGCCAGCAGCGCCGGGTCCTCGGGCAGCAGCAGGTGCGAGGTCGCGTGCGAGTGGGACTCCTCGAAGCCGCCCGCCCGGGCGACCCCGGCGACCGGGCGGCGGGTGGAGTGCAGGTACGGGGCCGGCCCGAGGCCGTCGGCGACCGAGTGGCCGAGGCCGGTGGCGGTCTCCGCGTAGCCCAGGACGACGGCGCTCCGGGCCGCTTCCTCGCCGAGCAGGTCGCGGACGCGCCGGCCGAGGGCGACCCCGTGGCCGTACACCACGGACGGCGCCTGGGGGACGTGCTTGCCGAGCACGTTCGAGACGAGCAGGTGCGCCCGCTTGGGGTTGCGGCGCAGGGCGAGGCCCAGCATGCCGGTCAGCGTCTCGTCGCCGGTGACTTCGACGCCGAGCCGCTCGGCCACCCAGCTTCCGGACCAGACTCCGGCCCGCCCCTCGGCGCGCGCCCTCTCCGTCATGTACTCGTGCCTCCCGTGGTCCACCGTGGCAGGGGTCCTTGCGTCGGTCATGGGTTCCTTGCGTTCATTCGGACAGGCCGGCGGCGAGCAGTTCCACGAAGCCGATGTCCTCGTTCGCCACCCCGAAGACCTCGGCACGCAGCAGCGTCCGTTCGGCCCAGGCGCGGTGGGGCTTCACCTCGTTCATCTTGTTCGTGTACGCCGACCTGAGGACACCCCCACCGCAGCGTTCCGGCCGAAGGATGTCCGCCGCGTCGCTGTACTCCTCGTGGCTGACGACGGACAGCGCGTGCACGGGCAGGACGTGCGAGGGGTGGATGCAGGTCTTGCCCAACAGGCCGTTGGCGCGGTCCAGGGAGATCTCCCGCAGCAGACCGTCCATGGAGTGTTCGATCAGCTTCTGACGCAGCGCTACGGCCTGGCCCTCCAGGAAGGGGCTCTGGCGCAGTTGCGGTTTGAACATCCGCTCCTGGACGCGGAAGTACTCCCAGACCGGGCCGGTCACCGTGAATCCGGTGCCGTCGACGCGGGCCAGCATGTTGACCACGTCGGCGATGACGGAGGCGACGATCTGGATGTCGTACGCCGTCATGTCGGGGCCTCTGCGCAGCCCGTAGGAGGAGCAGAAGTCGGTCACGCCGAGCCGCAGGGCCAGCACCCGGTCGCGGTACTTGTCGACCGCGCGGAAAATGCCCTCCAGCGTCTGCACGCGGGACTCCCGGTACAGCAGGTCGGGCGACTCCAGCACGGGCATGGCGAAGAGCCTGCGGTCGCAGGCGGCCTCGGCGGCGGAGAGGGCCTCCAGGAAGGGCACACCGCGTTCCTCGGTGAACTTCGGCAGCACGAAGCCGGACAGCAGGCGCACCGCGGGGCCGAGGCGCCGGACGAGGTCGGGTATCTGCTCGGGGGTGCGGACCCGGACGAACAGCAGGGGGACGTCGGCGCCGGAACGTTCCGCCAGGTCCGTGAGCTGGCGGACGAGGTTCTCCTCGCCGGCCGGTACGTCGGCGTCGTCGATCGAGTCCTCCAGGCACAGCACCATCGACACCACACCGGCGGCGCCCTGCTTGAGGATGTCGTCGGCCAGTCGGGGCCGGGTGGCCGGGCTGTACAGCGTGGCGCCCAGGGCCGCGGCGAGCAGCCGGGCCGGGGAGTCCGCGGTGAAGGTGCAGGGCTCCTTGTGGAAGAGGCGCTTCCGCACTTCGGGGGCAATCTGCCCGAAATGACGCATGAGAACTCCCCCGCTAGTGTCTGGGCGACCTGCGAACTGTCCGAAGGTGGCCGGTAATAGTACGTACGTATCCATGTCGGAGGTTCCCACCGGGCATGAATTCCAGGTAACCCGGTCGTGTCGACGGCGGCGACCGGGGGCGAGGCGACACGGACCGGGTACCCGCCCCCCGCATTGTCGTGACCAGGACCGAGAGGGCAGGATGACGGCATGACGCACGCGATGCTGAAGGGGTCGAACGTCCCGCTGCAAGCCACCACGGTACGCGCCGTACTGCGCTGGACGCCCGGGCAGGGGGTCCCCGACGTCGACGCCTCCGCGTTGCTCCTGGGGCCGGACGACCGCGTGCGTTCCGACGAGGACTTCGTCTTCTACAACCAGCCTCGGCACCCCTCGGGCCAGGTCTGGCGGCTGGGCAAGAAGCGGGTCGGCGAGGACCTGACCGACACGATCCAGACGGATCTGACCGGGGTCGAGGCCTCGGTGGGCCGCATCCTGCTGGTGGCGTCGGCGGACGGCGTCTCCTTCGACCGGGTCCGCTCCCTGCGCATCCTGCTGCACGACGCCTCGGCCGCCGACGCGGAACCGCTGGCGTACTTCGACGTCAAGCCGGAGACGGGCCAGGAGACGGCGCTGATCTGCGGCGAGCTGTACCGGCGCGGGGAGGGGTGGAAGTTCCGGGCGTTGGGCGAGGGCTACTCGAACGGGCTCAAGGGCCTGGCGACCGACTTCGGCATCTCGGTGGACGAGTCGGAGGGGGCGGAGGACCCCATGGCGGCCCCGCGGCCCGGATCGTCCGCGCACACCTCGGACCGGTCCACGCCCCCGCGGTCCACGCCCGCCCCGCCGACGGCCGGTCCGGACGAGCCGACGACCGTGCAGCCCCTCCCGGAGGTCTCGCGTCCGCTGCCGCCGGAGCAGCCCCCGGGGGTACCGGCCCAGCCCGCCTACGGCTATCCGCAGCAGCCGCCGGCGGCCCCGCCGACCTACGGCTATCCGCAGCCGGCCGGCCGCCCCGACCACGGGTACCCGCAGGCGCCCGCCGCGGCGGGGGTCACCGGTGCGCAGTCCGGCTACGGCTACCCGCCGCCGGCCACCGGGACGCCCGACCCGGACTTCCGGCTGCCGCCGCAGGGCCCCCAGTTCATCGGACGCTAGCGGGCACGGGAGGCACGGCCGGGCGTCAGCGCTCGGCCTTGCTCTTGTGGCCCCGGCCCCACTGCAGGCCCCACCCGTACAGCCGGTCCAGCTCGCCCTGGAAGCCGTACACGAACTTCACCTCGCGGCGGACGAGGATCTCGCCCTTCACGTTCTCGATCATCACCACGGCGCAGGACCGGGCCTGCGGGTGACGCTCGTCGAGGCCTATCTCGATGCGCGGGCCGTTGCTCGGGTACAGCGTGACGATGGCGTGCGTCCGGTCGAAGGCCGGGGTCTGGTCGTAGATGTAGGCGAAGAGCAGGAGGCGCTTGATGGCGTCCTTGTGGTCGAGGTTGACGTAGATCGTCTCCCCGGAGGCGGAGCCGAACCGGTCGTCGCCGCTGAGCTTGACGTACGGCGGGGCGTTGACGTCGCCGAGGAAGCCGCCGAGCGGCTGGACGACCCCGCGGGTGCCGTCCTGGAGCTCGTAGAGGCAGCCGAGGTCGAGGTCGACGTTGACCATGCTCTGGCTGTGGCCGACGACCTCGGGGGGCTTGAGCGCCTTGAGGGGGTGCCGCAGCAGGCTCTCGCGCTGCGAACCCATGATGTCCGAGGTCCGCATCCGCCAGGTGAGGTTGACGCGCAGGTTGCCGGTGGCGGCGCCCTGCCGGTCCAGGGAGACCTGGCTGTGCCGTTTGGTCAGCTGGATGGAGTTGGTCGCCGCGCTGCCCGAGTCGAACTCGCTCTCGCGGCCGCGCCACAGCCCGTCCAAGAAACCCATTCCCGCCCCCATCTCATCGACCGTCGAACGCCGAACGCCGACACAGACCGCTGACGCAGACCGCCGACGGGGCGGCCCCGAGGAAACGTCCTCGTCGACCGCCCCGCACAGAGCGTTCCTCGTCCGGGCCCTGTTCACACCAACGGAGCAGGCGCACCGGGGGTGAACCCGGCCCGGGAAGAGCAGGGTTTCACACCCCGGAGGAGACCTCCGCCTTCTCCTTGCCGCCGTCGCCCCCGGCCGCGGCGAGCCGCTTGTTGCGGCGGACCGAGGACCAGAAGGAGGCACCGATCAGGACCACGCCGATCATGCCGGTGATGAACTCGTTGATCTCGTACTGGATGGTCACCAGGAGGACGGCGGCGAGGGCGCCGATGGCGTAGTGGGCGCCGTGCTCCAGGTAGACGTAGTCGTCGAGGGTGCCCTCGCGGACCAGGTAGACGGTCAGGGACCGGACGTACATGGCACCGATGCCGAGGCCCAGGGCCATCAGGACGATGTCGTTGGTGATGGCGAAGGCGCCGATGACGCCGTCGAAGGAGAACGACGCGTCCAGGACCTCCAGGTAGAGGAACATGAAGAACGCGGCCTTGCCGGCCAGCTTGACGGCCGACTTGGGCTTGCCGGCCCGTTCGGCCTGCTCCTCGGCCTCGTGCTCGCGCTCCTCCTCCTCTTCGAGCTTGTCCTCGAAGAAGCCGGAGAGGCCGCCCACGACCAGGTAGGTGATCAGACCGGCGATGCCGGAGAGCAGGACCGTCTCGGCCTTGTCGGCGTGGGTGCCGCCGTGCTGGTGGGCGTGGGCGCCGAAGGTGATGGCGGAGACCAGCAGCACGATCAGGGCGATGCAGACCGACAGCATGTCGACCTTGCCGAGCTTGGCCAGCGCGCGCTCCAGCGGAGCGAGCCACTTGATCTCCCGGTCCTCGAAGATGAAGTCGAGGAAGATCATCAGGAGGAACATGCCACCGAAGGCGGCGATCGACGGATGGGCGTCCGTCACCAGCTCCTGGTAGCGGTCCTTGTCGGTGAGGGCGAGGTCGACGGCCTCGATCGGCCCGAGCGACGCGCTGATGGCGACGATCACGACCGGGAAGACCAGGCGCATGCCGAAGACGGCGATCAGGATGCCGATGGTGAGGAAGATCTTCTGCCAGAAGGCATTCATCTTCTTCAGGATCCCGGCGTTGACCACCGCGTTGTCGAAGGACAGCGAGATCTCCAGGACGGACAGGATCGCCACGACGCCGAAGGCGGCCCACCCCCCGTAGAAGACCGCGGCCACCAGGCCGAGCGCGGTGACCGCGAACGACCACCCGAAGGTTTTCAGAACCACTGGCTACCCAATCGTATGTGTACGGGGCTCCCCCGCGCCGTACGCGGCTTTACGAAACGTTGACTCCGAAGTCTAGAGCGATGCCCCGGAGACCCGACGCGTACCCCTGCCCCACCGCGCGGAACTTCCATTCCCCCTGGTAACGGTAGAGCTCACCGAAGATCATCGCGGTCTCCGTGGAGGCGTCCTCGCTGAGGTCGTACCGGGCGAGCTCCTGGCCGTCGGCCTGGTTGACCACCCGGATGAAGGCGTTGCTGACCTGGCCGAAGGTCTGGCCCCGCTCGTCGGCCATGTGGATCGAGACCGGAAAGACGATCTTGTCGCAGTGGGCCGGTACCGCCGAGAGGTCGACCAGCACCGACTCGTCGTCACCGTCACCCTCACCGGTGAGGTTGTCCCCGGTGTGCTCGACGGAGCCGTCCGGGCTCTTGAGCTGGTTGTAGAAGACGAACCACTCGTCGCCGAGCACCCGGCCGCTGCTGCACACCAGCGCGCTGGCGTCCAGGTCGAAGGGTGCTCCGGTGGTGGAACGCGCGTCCCAGCCCAGCCCGACCAGTACCTGTGTGAGGTTCGGTGCGGCCTTGGACAGGGAGACGTTGCCCCCCTTGGCAAGCGTGACGCCCATGGTGATCCCTCCCCGGGTGATGGTTCTCGGGTTTCCTGCGCGTCCGGCGCCGCACGTAAACCGTGCGGCGCCGGACGGTCGGGGCTGTCGCCCCGGATGTGGCGATGACTCAGACGTTCACGCCGAAGTCCTGCGCGATGCCGCGCAGGCCCGAGGCGTAGCCCTGGCCGATGGCGCGGAACTTCCACTCCGCGCCGTGCCGGTACAGCTCACCGAAGACCATGGCGGTCTCGGTGGAGGCGTCCTCGGACAGGTCGTACCGGGCGATCTCGGCGCCGCCGGCCTGGTTGACGACGCGGATGAACGCGTTGCGCACCTGGCCGAAGGACTGCTGGCGGTTCTCGGCGTCGTAGATCGAGACCGGGAAGGTGATCTTCTCGACGTCGGCGGGGACGGTGGCGAGGTCGATCTTGATCTGCTCGTCGTCGCCCTCGCCCTCACCGGTGAGGTTGTCGCCGGTGTGCTCGACCGATCCGTCCGGGCTCTTCAGGTTGTTGAAGAAGATGAAGTGCGCGTCGCTGGCGACCTTGCCGCCGCTGTTCAGCAGCAGCGCGCTGGCGTCGAGGTCGAAGTCGGTACCGGTCGTGGTGCGGATGTCCCACCCCAGACCGACGATGACCGCGGTGAGGCCGGGGGCCTCCTTGGTCAGCGAAACGTTGCCGCCCTTGCTGAGGCTGACTCCCACGAGTCCTCCATTGGTGTCCAGGGGCGGGGAGCCCCGTAGTGCGTGGATATCGGATCAACGATTCGATCCTAGTGACGGGTTCCCGCCCCCCGCAGGCCCTGGGACCGACAAATCACTCGGTGTCGAGGCCGCATGTCGAGGTCGGTGTCGGTCAGAGGGATCAGAGGGAGTCGAGCGCCTTCACGTACTCGCTCAGGTCGCGGGCGTCCGGCAGGCCGTTGCGTACGGTCCAGCGGACGACGCCCTCCCGGTCGATGATGAAGGTGCCGCGGACGGCGCACCCCTTGTCCTCGTCGAAGACGCCGTACGCGCGCGAGACGTTGCCGTGCGGCCAGAAGTCGGACAGCAGCGGGTACTCCAGACGCTCCTGCTCGGAGAAGACGCGCAGGGTGTGGATGGAGTCGTTGGACACGGCGAGCACCTGGGTGTCGCGGTCGGAGAACTGCGGAAGGTTGTCCCGCACCTCGCACAGCTCACCGGTGCACACGCCGGTGAAGGCGAACGGGTAGAAGAGCAGCACGACGTTCCTGCGGCCGCGGAAGTCGGACAGCCGGACGGTCGCGCCGTGGTTGTCCTTCAGCTCGAAGTCGGGGGCCTTGTCGCCGACCTGGATCGCCATGTCCTGTTCGTCCCTTCCGAGGATGGTTCGCTGGGAACACCCTACGCAGGGACCCTCACGGACCCGCGGACGGGCCGACGGCGGTCGGCCCGTCCGGAGTCGGGTGGTGCGGAGCCCGGCCGGCTACCGCTTGGACTTGGCGGCCTTGGGCGTGGCCAGTCGGCTGCCGCTCCAGTCCTTGCCGACGCTGACGCTCTTGGACGCCGTCAGTCCGGCCGTCGTCGCGGCTTCCGAGATGTCACTGGCCTCGACGTACCCAGACCGGCCGGTCTTCGGCGTCAGAAGGAGGATCGACCCGCCTTCTTCGATGTACGTGGTGGCATCCACCAGCGCATCCGTCAGGTCGCCGTCGTCGTCACGGAACCACAGCACGACGGCATCGGCCACGTCCTCGTAGTCCTCGTCCACCAGCTCGCCCTCGACGGCGCCCTCAATGGCCTCGCGGAGCTCCTGGTCGACGTCGTCGTCGTAGCCGATCTCCTGGACCACCTGCCCGGGCTGGAAACCCAGCCTGGCGGCAGGGTTCGTCCGCTCCTCCGCGTGGTCCGCGGTCGCGCTCACGGGTTGCCTCCTGATCATGTCTTGGTGAATGTCTCAGCCACGCGCGTGCGCGAAGCATTGGCCGTAGTCCACACGGGCGGGACGGATCGCGCAAGTACCCGGCGACTGGGACCGCCGAAACGGTGACGATCCCGGCCGTGTCGCCGCAACTCCAGCCATGCCGTCCAGACCGAAGGTGACGTACACCACACCTATCTGCCCCGTTTGCGTATTTGGGAACCACGTGTGGGTACGAGACTCGAATGAACGTGCCCCCGATCCCCATGGGGGAACCGGTTACCCCACGGTACAGATGACGTTTGCCCTCGCGAGGTACACGATGGTGAATCGGCGGGGAATCGGCGCAGACACCCGGCAAAGTGGCCCTCCGACAGCGAAGGAACAGCGTGGCTTCCGCATCCGATCGCAATGATCGCAGTCCGATCATCATTGGCGGCCTCCCGAGTCAGGTCCCCGACTTCGACCCCGAGGAGACCCAGGAGTGGCTCGACTCCCTCGACGCCGCCGTCGACGAGCGCGGCAGGGAGCGGGCCCGCTACCTGATGCTGCGGCTGATCGAGCGGGCCCGTGAGAAGCGCGTGGCCGTGCCCGAGATGCGCAGCACGGACTACGTCAACACCATCCCGACCAAGAGCGAGCCGTTCTTCCCGGGCAACGAGGAGATCGAGCGCAGGATCCTCAACGCCACCCGGTGGAACGCGGCGGTGATGGTCTCGCGCGCCCAGCGGCCCGGCATCGGCGTGGGCGGGCACATCGCGACCTTCGCCTCCTCGGCGTCCCTGTACGACGTGGGCTTCAACCACTTCTTCCGGGGCAAGGACGAGGGCGACGGCGGCGACCAGGTCTTCTTCCAGGGCCACGCCTCGCCGGGCATCTACGCGCGCGCGTACCTGCTCGACCGGCTCAGCGAGGAGCACCTGGACGGCTTCCGGCAGGAGAAGTCCAAGGCGCCGCACATGCTGTCGTCGTACCCGCACCCGCGGTCGATGCCGGACTTCTGGGAGTTCCCGACGGTCTCGATGGGACTCGGCCCGATCGGGGCGATCTACCAGGCCCGGATGAACCGCTACATGCACGCGCGCGGGATCGCGGACACCTCGCGCTCGCACGTGTGGGCCTACCTCGGCGACGGCGAGATGGACGAGCCCGAGTCGCTGGGCCAGCTCTCCATCGCCGCCCGCGAGGGCCTGGACAACCTGACCTTCGTGGTCAACTGCAACCTCCAGCGCCTGGACGGCCCGGTGCGCGGCAACGGCAAGATCATCCAGGAGCTGGAGTCGGTCTTCCGCGGCGCCGGCTGGAACGTGATCAAGCTGGTGTGGGACCGCACCTGGGACCCGCTGCTCGCGCAGGACCGCGACGGCGTGCTGGTCAACCGGATGAACACCACGCCCGACGGCCAGTACCAGACCTACGCCACCGAGTCCGGCGCCTACATCCGCGATCACTTCTTCGGCGACGACCACCGGCTGCGCGCGATGGTCGAGAACATGACCGACGACCAGATCCTGCACCTGGGCCGCGGCGGTCACGACCACCGGAAGATCTACGCGGCGTACAAGGCGGCCCTGGAGCACAAGGGCCAGCCGACGGTCATCCTGGCCAAGACGATCAAGGGCTGGACGCTGGGGCCGAACTTCGAGGGCCGCAACGCCACGCACCAGATGAAGAAGCTGACGGTCGACGACCTCAAGCGCTTCCGCGACCGGCTGCACCTGCCGATCTCCGACAAGGAGCTGGAGTCCGGGCCGCCGCCGTACTACCACCCCGGCCGGGACACCGAGGAGATCCAGTACATGCACGACCGCCGGCTGGGTCTCGGCGGCTACGTCCCGACCCGCGTCGTGCGGTCGAAGCCGCTCGCGCTGCCGGACGCCAAGACGTACGCGACCGTGAAGAAGGGGTCCGGCCAGCAGTCCATCGCGACGACGATGGCCTTCGTGCGGCTCCTGAAGGACCTCATGCGGGACAAGGAAATCGGCAAGCGGTTCGTACTGATCGCGCCGGACGAGTACCGCACGTTCGGCATGGACTCCTTCTTCCCGAGTGCGAAGATCTACAATCCGCTCGGGCAGCAGTACGAGTCGGTGGACCGGGAGCTGCTGCTGGCCTACAAGGAGGCGCCGACCGGGCAGATGCTGCACGACGGCATCTCGGAGGCCGGCTGCACGGCCTCGCTGATCGCGGCCGGATCGGCGTACGCCACGCACGGCGAGCCGCTGATCCCGGTCTACGTCTTCTACTCGATGTTCGGTTTCCAGCGCACCGGCGACCAGTTCTGGCAGATGGGTGACCAGTTGGCGCGCGGTTTCGTACTGGGCGCGACCGCGGGCCGCACGACCCTGACCGGTGAGGGGCTCCAGCACGCGGACGGCCACTCGCAGCTGCTGGCCTCGACGAACCCGGCGTGCGTGGCGTACGACCCGGCCTTCGGCTTCGAGATCGCGCACATCGTCGAGGACGGGCTGCGCCGGATGTACGGCGGGGACGAGCAGCACCCGCACGGCGAGGACGTCTTCTACTACCTCACCGTCTACAACGAGCCGATCCGGCATCCGGCCGAGCCGGAGAACGTGGACGTCGAGGGCATCCTCAAGGGCATCCACCGCTTCAGCGAGGCCACCGGCGGTTCGATCCCGGCGCAGATCATGGCGTCCGGGGTCGCGGTGCCGTGGGCCGTCCAGGCGCAGCGGATCCTCGCCGAGGAGTGGGACGTGCGGGCCGACGTCTGGTCGGCGACCTCCTGGAACGAGCTGCGGCGCGACGCGGTGGCCTGCGAGGAGCACAACCTGCTGCACCCCGAGGAGGAGCAGCGGGTCCCGTACGTGACGCGCAAGCTGGCCGGTGCGCAGGGCCCGTTCGTGGCGGTCTCCGACTGGATGCGCGCGGTGCCGGACCAGATCGCGCGCTGGGTGCCGGGCACGTACCAGTCGCTGGGCGCGGACGGATGGGGCTTCGCGGACACCCGCGGTGCGGCGCGGCGGTTCTTCCACATCGACGCGGAGTCGATCGTGGTGGGAGTGCTGAGCGAGCTGGCGCGGGAGGGGAAGGTCGACCGGTCGGTGCTGAAGCAGGCGGTGGACCGGTACCGGCTGCTCGACGTAACGGCGGCCGACCCGGGCGTGGCCGGCGGGGACGCCTAGGAGCGCACGGCCGCCCGGGGCGGCGGGGTTCCGACTCCGCCGCCCCGGGCGGCCTCCGGGCTCCCTACGATGCGGGGATGGCGCGCACGGGCGAGGGCATCGAGGGGCGGACGGCACGGGAGCGTTGGGAGCGGCGCACCCAGCGGCCGCTGCTGGCGCTGGCCGTGCTGTTCGCGGTGGCGTACGCGGTCCCCATCGTGAACAGTTCCGCGAGCGGCTCCCTGACCCGGGCGTGCGCGCTGGCGGAGTGGCTGGTGTGGGCGGCCTTCGTCGTGGACTACGTGGTGCGGCTGGTGCTCAGCGAGGACCGCCGGCGGTTCGTCCGTACGCACTGGCTGGACCTGTGCGCGGTGGCGCTGCCGATGCTCCGGCCGCTGCGGCTGCTGCGGCTGGTCTCCACCCTGCTGCTGGTCGGGCGGCGTGCCCGGATGGCCCCGCAGATCCGGCTGACGACGTATGTCGCCGGGGCGGTGGTGGGGCTGCTGATGTTCGGCTCGCTCGCGGTGCTGTCCGTGGAGCGGGACGCGCCCGGCGGGAACATCCGCACGCTGGGGGACGCGCTGTGGTGGTCGTTCACCACGATGACGACCGTGGGGTACGGGGACCACGCGCCGACCACCGGGGTGGGGCGGTTGCTGGCCGTCGGCCTGATGCTGTCCGGCATCGCCCTGCTCGGTGTGGTGACGGCGAACATCGCGGCGTGGTTCCTCGCGCGCTTCGAGCGGGACGACGTGGAGGAGCGGCGGCAGACCGAGGCGATCCGGGCGCTGACGGAGGAGGTGCGGGCCCTGCGGGCGGAGGTCGCGGGGCTGAGGGGTCCCGCGGAGCCCGGTCCCGCGTCCGTTCCCGGTCCCGCGTCCGTTCCCGGTCCCGCGTCCGTTCCCGCCTCGGAGCGTGTCCCCGCCGCCTCCGACACCGCGGAGTAGCGGAGGCGCGGGTACTCTCCCCCCGACGTGGTCGCAGGTCAGAGGAGACCGTTGCCCAGGGGTGCCGCGCCGATGAGCCACAGGACCGCCAGGACCGTGTCGATGACCCCCAGGACGACCGCGACCACGGCCGGAACCGGGCGGGGGCCCGCCCCGGTGCGGCCTATGGCCAGTCGGCCGCAGACGATCGCGGCGGGGCCGAGGACGATCCCCAGCACGAAGAAACCGGCGACCGCGCAGACGAGTCCGACGACGGCGAGGGTCGCGCGATCCGGCCCGGTCCGTGACCACGTCCGGCCACGTGAGCGGGGGAGCCTGCGCGATCCGGTGCCGAAGCCTGCCATCATCAACTCCCTGAACTCATCGTGGAGTTCGGGTACCCCCCTGCGGCGGCTCATGCCTGCCGCGGAGGTGCTGCCCGCGCGCTGCCCCCCTCCGGCAGCGCGCCGCAGCCTCTCGCCCCCGTGCCCTGCGGAGGACTTGACCCACTGTGACCTGCACGGTCGGTGGGAGGGGAGGGTTCTCCGGCCCTGTCACCCGGATGGGCGAAAACAGGGCCGGTACGCGCGGAACTCCTCAGATGTGGCCCACGCCCGCGCCGGCCTCCGCGTTCGCGCCGCGCTTGGTGAGGAAGGCGACCAGCACGGCGACGGCCGCGACACCGGCGGCCACGAGCGACGCGAGGCTCATGCCGGAGAGGAAGGTGTCGTGCGCGACCTCCGTGACCTTCGCGACCATCGGCCCCGGCATGCCCTCGGCCACCGGAGCCGCACCGACCTGGACCGCCTCGGAGGCCTGCCCCAGCTCTTCCGGCGTCAGCCTCGGAAGGCCGGCGTCCGCCCAGTTGCCCGCCAGGTCGTTGTCGACCTTGGAGGCCATCACGGCGCCCAGCACGGCCGTGCCGAGGCTGCCGCCGATCTGCATCGCCGCCTGCTGGAGACCGCCGGCGACACCGGACAGCTCCATCGGCGCGTTGCCGACGATGACCTCGGTGGCACCGACCATGACGGGCGCGAGGCCGAGGCCCAGCAGGGCGAACCAGAGCGACATGACGCCGCTGCCGGTGTCCTTCTCCAGCGTGGACATGCCGTACATGGCGAGCGCGGTGAACGCCATGCCCCCCGCGAGCGGGATGCGCGGGCCGACCTTGGTGATCATCACGCCGGCCAGCGGTGAGCCGACGATCATCATGCCGGTGAGCGGCAGCAGGTGCAGGCCGGCGTCGACGGGGCTCATGCCGTGCACGTTCTGGAGGTAGAACGTCACGAAGAACAGGCCGCCCATGAAGGCGATCGCCATCATGACCATGAGGACGACACCCGCCGACAGCGGGACGGAACGGAACAGCCCCAACGGGATCAGCGGCTCCCTGACCCTCGTCTCCCAGAAGGCGAACAGCCCGAAGCCCACGATGGACACGACGAGGAACAGCCACGTCTTTCCGTCGCCCCAGCCCCACTCGGGGGCCTTGATGAGCGCCCAGACCAGACAGAACATCGCGGCGGACAGCAGGGCTATGCCGAGGACGTCGAAGGAGCGCGGGGCGTTCTCCGCGCGGTGGTCCAGCAGGATCATGACGCCGAGGACCACGGCGAGGACGCCCACCGGCACGTTGATGAAGAACACGGACTGCCAGTTGACGTGCTCGACCAGGACGCCGCCGAGGATCGGGCCGCCCGCGGTGGAGGCGCCGATGACCATGCCCCAGATGCCGATGGCCATGTTGAGCTTCTCGGCCGGGAAGGTCGCCCGGAGCAGGCCGAGCGCGGCCGGCATCAGCAGGGCGCCGAAGACGCCCTGGAGCACGCGGAAGGCGACGACCAGCGGGATGCTGTCGGACAGGCCGATGGCACCGGAGGCGGCGGCGAAGCCGACCACGCCGATGAGGAAGGTCTGCCGGTGGCCGAAGCGGTCACCGAGCTTGCCCGCGGTGATCAGCGAGACCGCGAGGGCGAGGAAGTAGGCGTTGGTGATCCACTGGACGTCGGCGAAGCTGGCCTTCAGGTCGACCTGGATGGCCGGGTTGGCGATGGCCACGATGGTGCCGTCGAGGGCCACCATCATGACCCCTACGGCGACGGTGACGAGGGTGAGCCACGGGTGGCCGCGCAGTCCGCCGGCCGGTGCGGGGCCCGACACACCGGACGAGGTCCCCCCGTCCCCCGGTCCCGTCTTGTCGATGGTGGTCTGACTAGTCATACGTTCGAGGCTAGTGACAGTCACTGACAGTTGACAAACCATTTCACTAGTCGGTAACTGACATGTCATCTCCCTCTAGCCTGAACTGCGGAAACGACGGCGGGGCAGCAGGCCGGCGCCGACCCGAGGAGCGAACCTTTTGAACATGGCGGACACGGCCACACCACCGGGCCTGCGTGAGCGCAAGAAGCGGCGCACCCGGGACACGCTGCTGCGGTCCGCCCTGGAGCTGTTCACCGACCGGGGTTACGAGGAGACGACCGTCGACGACATCGCCGAGACGGCCGATGTCTCGCAGCGCACCTTCTTCCGCTACTTCGCCAGCAAGGAGGACGCGGCCTTCTTCGTGGCGCGGCTCGCGGAGTCGCACTTCGTCGAGGCGGTGCGCCGCCGCCCGCCCGGCGAGGCGCCGCCGGCCGCGATGCGCCGGGCGCTCGACGAGAGCTGGGACACCATCGGCGAGGCCGTGGAGCGGCTGGTCCCGCTGGAGCTGCACATGCGCTTCTACCAGGTGATCGAGTCGACGCCCGCGCTGCTCGCCGCCCATCTGCGGCGGGCGGCGGAACTGGAGGAGGAGATCGCCCGGGTCGTCGCCGACCGCGAGGGCCTCGACCTCGACGCGGACCCGCGCCCCCGCGTGGTCGTGGCCGTCTTCGGCGCGGTGATCCGGGTGACGGAACGGATCTGGTCGGCGCGCGGCGACGCCAGTCTCGCGGCGCTGCGCGAGCTGACCGCCGCCCACCTCGATCAGGTGGAACCCGCGCTCACGGGCGACTGGCGGAGCGCCCACGGGGCCGGACGGGCGGAACCAACCCCGTAGCACATGATCGAAACGTGATCCGTGTCACTGGATTCCCGCGAGACCGTCCCGTTCTCCTAGTGTGTCCTCCCAGTGACTTCCTTCGACACCTCCCCGCAGCTGAACGTCTGGCGCGCACTGCTCGCCCTGGCCGTGGTGTTCGTGATGCTGGCGACCACCGGCTGGACCGCCCTGCGCAACCAGCGGGGCCCCACGGCCCTCGAAGCGTCGGTCACGGCCTGGGAGCACGGCCGGATCGACGGGCGCCGACTGCCCGACGCGCAGTCGTCCCCCGCCCGACTGGCCCGCTTCTTCGCCTCGCTCACCGAGTGGCAGCGCACCAGCCTCGCCCGCCGCTACTCCCTGGCCGTCGGCAACATGAACGGTGCCCCCGTCGACCTGCGCTACCTCGCCAACCGCGCGGCGCTGCGCAAGGCCCGCGCCGTGGAGCGGCTGCGCATGAACGACAAGCGCCTGTCGCTGTCGGGCCAGCACGAGGCCGGCCGGCGTGCGCAGCAGTACGAGGCGCTGCTCCACCGCGACCGGCACATCCTCGCCTTCGATCCGGCGGGTGCGGGCAAGGTCGCCGAGGTCTTCGGCGACCTCGGCCGCGCCGAGCGCGTGTCGGTCGTCGTGCCCGGCGTCGACACCGAGCTGCTCACCTTCCAGCGCACCCGTCGCAAGTACTCGGCGCCCGTCGGCATGGCCGAGTCGCTCCACGCGGCCGAGCGCGCGGCGAGCCCCGGCACCCGCACGGCCGTGATCGCCTGGGCCGACTACACCTCCCCCAGCGGCCTCGGCATGGAGGCGGCCACGGCGATCCGCGCCGAGCACGGGGCCGCCCGGCTGAACGCGCTGCTGCGGGCGCTGCCCGGCCGGGCCCCCGTCTCGCTGTTCTGCCACAGCTACGGCTCGGTGGTGTGCGGCGTAGCCGCCGACGCGCTGCCCCGCCGGGTGACCGACATCGCGGTGGCCGGCAGCCCCGGCATGCGGGTCGAGAAGGCCGCCCAGCTGCACACCTCGGCCCGGGTGTGGGCGATGCGGGACGCCGACGACTGGATCCAGGACGTGCCGTACCTGGAGGTCGGCGGCCTCGGGCACGGCGCCGACCCGGTGTCCCCGGCGTTCGGGGCGCGGCTGCTGTCCGCGCGGGGCGCCCAGGGGCACAGCGGCTACTTCGTGCCGGGCACGGAGAGCCTCCGGAACTTCGCGCAGATCGGCGTTGGCGCATACCCCACGGTCGCCTGCGCCGGCGAGAACGACACATGCCGGGCGGATTTGTCCGCGACGGCGGCGGCCTGACGCGCGTAGAGGCGCAGATACTCCGGTTTGCACGGGGAGGGGACGGAAGAGCTCGTGCCGCATACGATGAGCCGCATGGGTGACGTACTGGCCGGATTTCATGCCGCCTGGGAGTTCGAGTCCGACTCCGTGCTCATCCGCTACGAACGGGGGATTCGGACGCCCAAGCTGTTCCAGGCCCTCGGGGAACGCCGTGTCCCCGTCGAGGCGATCGCCGGGGTGACGCTCACGCCCGGCCGGCGGGGCACGGTCGTGCTGCGCATGGAGTTGCGCCCGGGCGCCGACCCGCTGATGGAGGCGGCGGCCGGGCAGCTGAAGGAGAGCGGTGACCCGTACCGGCTCGTCCTGCCGGCCGAGCGGGAGACGCTGGCGGAGTACTACGCCGACGAGCTGCGCGCGCTGCTGACCGGGTCCGACGAGACCGAGCGGTACCTCGTCGCGGCGCCCGAGGCGCCGCTGCACTTCAAGGCGTACGACGGGAAGGCGTCCTTCGACGGCAAGGCGGTGTCCTTCCGCTGGTCCTGGACGGGCGCCTCGTCGGCGAAGTGGAAGGCCGGCGACCAGAGCTTCCTGGTCGCCGACCTGGGCGGGGTGGAGTGGCGGTCCCCCGAGGCCTTCGAGGGGTACCTGCGGCTGCTGCCGAGGGAGGCCGCACCCGTCGCCCCGCAGGCCGACCAGGACCCCGCCTCGGTCGTGTTCGGGCTCGGGTACGGGCCGGTGCACGAGTCGCTGCCGTTCGCTGCCGCGGTGCTGGCGGCGGTACGGGAGCGGGGCGGGGGCGCCCCGGTGCCGGTGCCGGTCCCGGCGCCTCGGCGCGACCCCGCGGACATCGCCGAGCGGATCCGGCACCTGGGCGAGCTGCACCAGCAGGGACTGGTCACGGACGAGGAGTTCTCCTCGAAGAAGGCCGAGCTGCTGGCGGAGCTGTGACGCTGCTCTACTCCCGTCCGGCGGACGTGAACGTCATGTCCGCGTACCGGTCGCCCGCGACCTTCCCCGCGATCGGCTCCAGCACCGCCAGTTCCTCCTCGGTGAGGACGATCCGCGTCGCGCCCGTGTTCTCCTCCACCCGGGCGGGCCTGCGCGTCCCCGGGATCGGGATCACCGGCAGGCCGTGCACCCGCGCCTGCTGCTGGACCCACGCGAGGGCGATCTGGCCGAGGGTGGCGTCGTGGGCCTCGGCGACCGTGCGGACGGGGTCGAGGAGGGCCGCGTTGGCCGCCGCGTTGTCGCCGGTGAAGCGGGGCTGCTGACGGCGGAAGTCGCCGTCCGTGAGGTCGCGGTCGGCGTGGACGAAGGAACCGGTGAGGAAGCCCCGGCCGAGCGGCGAGTACGGCACCAGGGCCACGCCCAGCTCGCGGGCGGCCGGCACCACGCCCGCCTCGATGTCCCGGCTGAACAGCGACCACTCCGACTGCACGGCGGCGATCGGATGCACCGCCTGCGCGGCGCGCAGCTCCGCGCCCGTCACCTCACTCAGCCCGAGGTGCTTGACCTTGCCCTCGCGGACGAGGTCGGCCATGACGGCGACGGTCTCCTCGATCGGCACGTTCACGTCGCGCCGGTGCATGTAGTAGAGGTCGATGACGTCGACGTCCAGCCGCCGCAGACTCGCCTCGACCGCCTGGCGGACGTACGGCGCGTCATTGCGGATGATCCGCTTCGTCGGGTCGTCCGGCGGGATCGACAGGGCGAACTTGGTCGCGATGACGACCTCGTCGCGGTGCGCCTTGAAGAACGGCGACAGGAACCGCTCGTTGTCGCCCGCCCCGTACGCGTCCGCCGTGTCGTAGAGCGTGACGCCCAGCTCCAGCGCCCGCTCCAGGGTCGCCCGCGACGCCTCGGTGTCCACGGGGCCGTAGGCGAAGCTCATGCCCATGCAGCCCAGGCCCTGGACGCCCACCGGCGGGCCTCCGTCGCCGAGCCGTACCGTCGGGATGCTGCTGTCGGTCATCGGGTCGTCTCCGTTCCGCGGGCGCGTCCGGCGTCCCCGTAGAAGCTGATCTTGCGGTCGAGTACGGCGAGGGTGTCCTGCAGCTCGGCGATGCGCGTCAGCACGTCGCGGCGCGTGGACTCCAGGAGTTCCCGCCGGTCGTGGTAGGTGCCCTCCCCCTCACGCACCAGCTCCGCGTACCGGACCATGTCGGCGACCGGCATGCCGGTCATGCGCAGCTTGCCGACGAAGTCCAGCCAGTCCAGGTCGCGGTTGCTGTAGCGGCGCTGGCCGGTGTGCGAGCGGTCGATGTGGGACATCAGCCCGATCCGCTCGTACCAGCGCAGCGTGTGGGCCGTCAGGCCGGTGAAGGCGACGACCTCGCTGATGGTGTAGCGGTCCTGCCCGTCGGGGCGTGGGTGGCGCGGGGGCGGGGCGGAGCAGATGTCCGTTCTGGTGGCGTGCGGCGCGGGGGTCCCGGCCGTGGTCTGCATCACCGTCATGGGTTCCACGCTATGACCTTGGAGTGCACTCCAGGCAAGCGCCCGCGGGGAGAAGGCGGTGGTGGGGGGAAAAGGGCGGGACAGCCGACGGGGCGGGTCACTAGCGTGCGGGCATGAGTCCCGTACGCCGTGCCGTGGCCGCCGACGCGGCCGAAGTGCTCCGCCTGCGTCAGGTGATGCTCGACGCGGTGGGCCGTCCGCCCTCCACCGACTGGCACGCCGGCTCCCTGCCGACGCTGCGGGCGCGGCTCGCCGACCCCGACGGGGACTTCGCCGCGTTCGTCGTCGACCACCCGGAGCGGCCGGACGCGCTGGCGGCGCTGGTGGTGGGCACGGTGGAGTACCGGATCGGGCGGGCCGGCAATCCGCGGGGGCTGACCGGGTACGTCTTCAGCGTCGCCACGGACCCCGGAGCCCGGCGTCGCGGGTACGCCCGCGCGTGCATGGAGGAGCTGCTGGAGTGGTTCCGCGAGCGGGGCGCCGGCCACGTCATGCTCACCGCGTCCCCGGACGCGGAGCCGCTGTACGCGTCGATGGGGTTCACCCGGGACACCGACCCCTCCATGCGGCTGCACCTGTGACCCGCTTAGGCTCACGGGCATGTCCTTGAAGAGCCTCGCGTCGATCGAGAACTGGCCCGTCCCCACCGCCGCGGCGGGTGCCGTACGCGCCGACGGCACGATCCTGGGCACCCACGGCCCCCTCGCGCACCGCTTCGCCCTCGCCTCGGTCACCAAGCCGCTCGCGGCGTACGCGGCGCTGGTCGCGTACGAGGAGGGTGCCGTGGAGCTGGACGAGCCCGCAGGACCGCCCGGGTCGACGGTCCGCCACCTGCTGGCGCACACCTCCGGGCTGGCCTTCGACGAGCACCGGGTGACCGCCCCGCCCGGGGAGCGGCGGCTGTACTCCAACGCCGGTTTCGAGCAGCTCGGCGACCACATCGCGAAGGCGGCGGACATGCCGTTCGCCGAGTACGCGCGCCAGGCGGTGCTGGAGCCGCTGGGCATGACGTCCACGACCCTGGACGGCTCCCCGGCGAAGGACGGCGTCTCCACGGTGGAGGACCTGCTCCGCTTCGCCGCCGAGGTCCAGGCCCCGCGCCTGCTGGACCCGCGCACGGTCGCCGAGGCGATGACGGTGCAGTACCCGGGCCGCAAGGGCGTGCTGCCGGGCTACGGCCACCAGAGCCCCAACGACTGGGGCCTCGGCTTCGAGATCCGCGACGGGAAGTCCCCCCACTGGACGGGCGCCGCCTCCTCGCCCCGCACCTTCGGCCACTTCGGCCAGTCGGGCACGTTCCTGTGGATCGACCCGGACGCCGGACTCGCCTGCGTGGCCCTGACCGACCGCGCCTTCGGCCCGTGGGCGGTCGAGGCGTGGCCGCCCTTCACGGACGCGGTGCTGGCGGAACTGCGCGGCTGAGGCGTCACGCCGTACGGCGACGGGCAGGGGAAGACGGTGTGGTTCGAGTGAACGTCCGCCGACGGCGGACCAGTTACACGATTCACACCACAGAGGATGACGCGCTCCGCATACGCTCGACTACACAGGGCAACGAACGTCCCCGGACGTTGCCGCCCGCCCCGCCCGTAGTCCGGAGTGAGTGAGGTACCGCAGTGGCCCACATCCAGTCCCTCGACCCGACCGCCTCCCCGCTCGACTACTACGGCTGGGAGCTGCGCCGCCAACGCGAGGCCCACCGCCTCAACCAGGCCCAGCTCGGCGAGATCATCTTCTGCACCGGCTCACTGGTCGGCCAGATCGAGACCACGAAGAAGGTCCCGACCCGGGACTTCTCCGAACGGGTCGACGCCGCCCTCGGCACGGACGGCCTCTTCTCCCGCCTGATCGGCCTGGTGCTGCGCAGCCAACTGCCCACGTGGTTCCAGCCGTACGCGGAGATGGAGGCGAGGGCGACGTACATCTCCACGTACCAGGCGCAGTTGGTGTACGGGCTGGTGCAGACGGAGGAGTACGCGCGGGCGGTGCTGGACGTGGAGCACCGGGGCAACGTGGACGAGATGGTCGCCGCCCGGATGGAGCGTCAGCGCATCCTCCTGCGCCACCGGCCGCCCGCCCTGTGGGTCATCCTGGACGAGGCCGCCCTGCTGCGGGAGATCGGCGGCCGGGACGTGATGCGCGGGCAACTCGCCCGCCTGTTGGACTACGCGACCGCGCCCTGGGTGCAGATCCAGGTCCTGCCGCTGACCTCGGGCCAACACGCGGGCATGATGGGGACGTTCAATCTGCTGCGGTTCGATACGGACCCCGACCTCTTCTACATGGACGGCTACGACCAGGGCCACATGACCGCCAGCCCGGACGTGATCAAGGAACGCTCGTTCGGCTACGCTCGACTGCAAGCCTCAGCCCTCTCCCCCGAGGACTCGGTGAGACTGATCACCCGCGTGATGGAGGAACGCTATGCGACCCCGCACAGCACTGAGCAACGTTGAGTGGCGCAGGTCCAGCTACAGCGGAAGCAACGGTGGTGACTGCGTCGAGGTCGCCGAGGGCCACGCCGCCGACTCCGTTCCCGTGCGCGACAGCAAGAACCCGTCCGGCCCGGTCCTCACCGTCGGCGCACACGCCTGGCGGGCCTTCGTCCAGGGCCTGCGGTAGGCAGTCCGAGCCCTGCGGCTACCGCCGGAAGCGCAGTGAGTTACAGCCTGAGCCTCTACAGGTTCTCGGACGGCGAGTTGGCCGCGCCCGACCTGCAGGTGGTCCGGGCGGTGCTCTCGCCCGTCCGCGCTGGGGCGGAGAAAACCGGAGACGGCACCACGGATTACATCGTCGAGCTGACGGACCGGCTCGGGGCGGGGATCCTCCTTCCCAGCGGTGCGTTCCTCTGCCCTGAGGGCATGCGCGCGCACCTGCCCGAGGGAATGGAGGACGATTCCGTTCTCGTTCCGGCGATCACCCTTTCGGCCTTCGAGAGAGCGGCGGGTCCGTTCACGGAGCCGCTGACCTGACCGCTTCCCGGACCCGTCGAAGTCAAGCCGTACGGGCTTCGGCGGGTCCGGGATCGTCACTGTCCCGCCATCTCCCACAGCAGCACCTCCGCCCGCGTCACCGCCACCGCGTCCACCCCCTCGGCGTCCGTGACGCGGGCCGCGTCGCCCGCGCCCAGGGTCTCGCCACCCAGCGTCACCTCGCCCCGCACCACGTGCACGTACACGTACGCCCCGTCCGGCACCGCCGTCCGCTCCCCCGCTGCCAGGCGGCGGACGTGGAGCATCGCGCCGGCCTCCGGGACGGCGTACGGGGTGGAGTCGGCGATGCCGCGGACGATCTCGTAGGCGGGGTCGCCGCCGGGGGTGAGCGGGGCCAGCCACATCTGGACGAAGGTCAGGGGCGCGGGGCCGTCGTTGCGCTCGACGTGGCGGACGCCGGCCGCGGAGCTGAGGCGCTGGACGTCGCCGGCGCGGACGACCGTCTCGTGGCCGGCGGTGTCGCGGTGGGTCAGCTCGCCCTCGACCACCCACGTGACGATCTCGGTGTGGCTGTGCGGGTGCTCGTCGAAGCCGGCGCCGGGGGCGAGACGCTCCTCGTTGCAGGCGATCAGCGCGCCGAAGCGGAGGTGGTCGGGGTCGTAGTGGGGGCCGAAGGAGAAGGCGTGGCGGGAGACGATCCCGGCTGCCGGATCACCGCCCGGGAAGCGCTCGTCGGCGCGGCGTACGTCCATCACGTCGTTCACCGTAGCCCCGGCGGCACACCCGCCCGTCCCGATAAGGCAGTCTTGTCCCCGTGCCCGAACCCGAAACCGGCAAGCCCGACGCCCCCACCCGGCCCGTCCACTCGCACACCGCGACCCTGAAGCGGCTGGAGCAGTCCGCCGGATCGCTCGCCGCGCAGGCCATCGCGCGGATGGACGAGACACTGCCGTGGTACCGGGCCATGCCACCGGAGAACCGTTCCTGGATCGGGCTGGTCGCCCAGGCGGGCATCGCCGCCTTCACCGAGTGGTTCCGGCACCCGGACGCCCCGCAGGCCATCTCCACCGACGTCTTCGGCACCGCGCCGCGCGAGCTGACCCGGGCCATCACGCTGCGGCAGACCGTGGAGATGGTGCGGACGACGATCGAGGTCATGGAGTCCGCGATCGACGAGGTCGCCGCTCCAGGGGACGAGTCGGTCCTGCGCGAGGCGCTGCTGGTGTACGCCCGGGAGATCGCCTTCGCGACCGCCCAGGTCTACGCGCAGGCCGCCGAGGCACGCGGTGCCTGGGACGCGCGCCTGGAGTCGCTGGTCGTGAACGCCGTGCTCAGCGGCGAGGCCGACGAGGGAGCCGTGTCGCGGGCCGCCGCCCTCGGGTGGAACTCGCCCGAGCACGTGTGCGTCGTGCTGGGCACCGCCCCCGACGGCGATTCCGAGCTGACCGTGGAGGCCATCCGGCGCGCGGCCCGGCACGCCAAGCTCCAGGTGCTGACCGGGGTGCTCGGGGACCGGCTGGTGGTGATCGCGGGGGGCAGCGACAACCCGCTCGCGGTGGCCAAGTCGCTGATCGGGCCGTTCGCCCAGGGCGCGGTCGTGGCCGGTCCCGTGGTGCCGGACCTGCTGGCCGCGACCCGGTCCGCGCAGGCCGCCGCGGCCGGGCTCAAGGCGTGCACCGCCTGGCAGGACGCGCCCCGCCCCGTGCTGGCCGACGATCTGCTGCCGGAGCGCGCCATCGCCTCCGACCCCTCGGCCCGCGAGCAGTTGGTGGAGGAGATCTACAGACCGCTGGAGGAGGCCGGTGCAGCCCTGCTCGAGACGCTCAGCGTCTATCTCGAACAGGCGAGCAGTCTCGAAGGCGCCGCCCGGATGCTCTTCGTTCACCCGAACACCGTGCGCTACCGGCTCCGACGTGTGACTGACGTCACCGGATGGTCACCCTCTGATGTACGGTCTGCGTTCACACTGCGGATCGCGCTCATCCTGGGGCGTCTGGCCGATGGAGATCCGCAACTCTAAGCTTTTGTCGGGGGTCCACAAAACCCCCTCCCGTTCTTCGTCCCTGTCCCCACGGGCGGCCGTGGCCGTCCTCAAGAGAGAGTGTGAGAGTGCTCGTACTCGTCGCTCCCGGCCAGGGCGCCCAGACGCCCGGCTTCCTGACTGACTGGCTCGCCCTGCCCGGCGCCGCTGACCGCGTCGCCGCCTGGTCCGACGCCATTGGACTCGATCTCGCCCACTACGGCACCAAGGCCGACGCGGACGAGATCCGAGACACGTCCGTGGCACAGCCGCTGCTCGTGGCGGCCGGAATCCTCTCGGCCGCGGCACTCGGTGACATCGCCGACCTCGCGCCCGGCGCCGTCGCCGGCCACAGTGTCGGCGAGTTCACGGCCGCCGCCTTCGCGGGCGTCCTCGACGACACGGCCGCGGTGTCCCTCGTACGCCGTCGGGGCCTGGCGATGGCCGAGGCCGCCGCCGTCACCGAGACCGGCATGTCCGCGCTGCTCGGCGGCGACCCCGAGGTGAGCGTCGCGCACCTGGAGAAGCTCGGTCTGACCCCGGCGAACATGAACGGCGCGGGTCAGATCGTGGCCGCCGGCACCGTGGAGCAGCTGGCCGCGCTGAGCGAGGACAAGCCCGAGGGCGTGCGCAAGGTCGTCGCGCTGAAGGTGGCCGGTGCCTTCCACACGCAGCACATGGCGCCCGCCGTCGACAAGCTCGCGGAGGCCGCGAAGGCGCTGACGCCGGCCGACCCCAAGGTGACGTACGTCTCCAACAAGGACGGGCGGGCCGTCGCCTCCGGTGCCGAGGTGCTGGAGCGGCTGGTCGGCCAGGTCGCCAACCCGGTCCGCTGGGACCGGTGCATGGAGACGTTCCAGGAGCTGGGCGTCACCGCGCTGATCGAGGTGTGCCCGGGTGGCACGCTCACCGGGCTGGCCAAGCGCGCGCTGCCGGGCGTGAAGACGCTGGCCCTGAAGTCCCCCGCCGATCTCGACGCGGCCCGCGAGCTCGTCGCCGAGCACGCCCAGCAGGCCTGACAAGGAGCGCGAGAGCATGTCGAAGATCAAGCCCAGCAAGGGCGCCCCGTACGCGCGCATCCTCGGCGTCGGCGGTTACCGCCCGACGCGGGTCGTGCCGAACGAGGTGATCCTCGAGAAGATCGACTCGTCCGACGAGTGGATCCGCTCGCGCTCCGGCATCGAGACGCGGCACTGGGCCTCGCCCGAGGAGACCGTCGCGGCGATGTCGATCGAGGCCTCCGGCAAGGCCATCGCGGACGCCGGGATCGCCGCCTCGCAGATCGGCGCGGTGGTCGTCTCGACCGTGTCGCACTTCAGCCAGACCCCGGCCGTCGCGACCGAGATCGCGGACAAGCTGGGCACGGACAAGGCCGCCGCCTTCGACATCTCGGCGGGCTGCGCGGGCTTCGGCTACGGCCTGACCCTCGCCAAGGGCATGGTCGTCGAGGGCTCGGCGGAGTACGTCCTGGTCATCGGCGTGGAGCGGCTCTCCGACCTGACCGACCTGGAGGACCGTGCCACGGCCTTCCTCTTCGGCGACGGCGCGGGCGCGGTCGTGGTCGGCCCCTCCCAGGAGCCGGCGATCGGCCCGACCGTCTGGGGCTCGGAGGGCGACAAGTCCGAGACGATCAAGCAGACGGTCTCCTGGGACCGGTTCGCGATCGGCGACGTCTCGGAGCTGCCCCTCGACAGCGAGGGCAACGTGAAGTTTCCTGCGATCACGCAGGAGGGCCAGGCGGTGTTCCGCTGGGCCGTGTTCGAGATGGCGAAGGTCGCCCAGCAGGCGCTGGACGCGGCCGGGATCAGCCCGGACGACCTGGACGTCTTCATCCCGCACCAGGCCAACGTGCGGATCATCGACTCGATGGTGAAGACACTGAAGCTGCCGGAGCACGTCATGGTCGCCCGTGACATCCGCACCACCGGCAACACCTCGGCCGCCTCGATCCCGCTCGCGATGGAGCGGCTCCTGGCGACCGGCGAGGCGAAGAGCGGCGACACCGCGCTCGTCATCGGCTTCGGGGCGGGTCTCGTCTACGCCGCGACGGTCGTTACCCTCCCCTAGGCACTCCGTGCCGGATCATCCGGTCCGGGACGGAGACCAGCACCAACCCGCCGCCGACGCGGCGGGCCGCCACACCCTATGGAAACTACGAAGGAGCGCCATCATGGCCGCCACTCAGGAAGAGATCGTCGCCGGTCTCGCCGAGATCGTGAACGAGATCGCCGGCATCCCGGTTGAGGACGTCCAGCTGGACAAGTCCTTCACCGACGACCTGGACGTCGACTCGCTGTCCATGGTCGAGGTCGTCGTCGCCGCCGAAGAGCGCTTCGACGTCAAGATCCCGGACGAGGACGTCAAGAACCTCAAGACGGTCGGCGACGCGACCAACTACATCCTCAAGAACCAGGGCTGATCCACCGATCACGTCCCTGGGCTGACTGCCCCGCCACCCGGCGGTGGCGCCGTACGAATCCCGTATCCCGTTGGAGAAAGAATTCCCGTGAGCTCGACCAATCGCACCGTGGTCGTCACCGGTATCGGCGCAACCACACCGCTGGGTGGCGACGCAGCCTCTACCTGGGAAGGCCTGGTCGCCGGCAAGTCCGGCGTCAAGCCCCTGGAGCAGGAGTGGGCCGCCGACCAGGCGGTCCGCATCGCCGCACCGGTCGCCGTGGACCCCTCCGAGGTCATCCCGCGGCCCCAGGCCCGCCGTCTGGACCGCTCGGCCCAGTTCGCGCTGATCGCGGCGCAGGAGGCCTGGAAGGACGCCGGTTACTCCGGCAAGGCGGGCGAGAGCCCCGCCGAGGAGGGGGCGGCCCAGGTCGACCCCGACCGTCTCGGCGCGGTCATCGCCTCCGGCATCGGTGGCGTGACGACCCTCCTCGACCAGTACGACGTGCTGAAGGAGAAGGGCGTCCGCCGCGTCTCCCCGCACACCGTCCCCATGCTGATGCCCAACGGCCCCTCCGCCAACGTGGGCCTGGCCGTGGGCGCCCGGGCGGGCGTGCACACGCCCGTCTCCGCCTGCGCGTCGGGCGCCGAGGCCATCGGCTACGCCATCGAGATGATCCGCACCGGCCGCGCCGACGTCGTCGTCGCGGGTGGCACGGAGGCGGCGATCCACCCGCTGCCCATCGCCGCGTTCGGCAACATGATGGCGATGTCCAAGAACAACGACGACCCGCAGGGCGCCTCGCGTCCCTTCGACACGGGCCGTGACGGCTTCGTCCTCGGTGAGGGCGCCGGCGTCCTCGTCCTGGAGTCGGCCGAGCACGCCGAGGCACGCGGTGCCCGCGTCTACGCGGAGGCGGTCGGCCAGGGCATCTCCGCCGACAGCCACGACATCGTGCAGCCGGAGCCGGAGGGCCGCGGCATCTCGCACGCCCTGCAGAACCTGCTGGACCGCACCGACCTGGACCCGGCCGAGATCGTGCACGTCAACGCGCACGCCACCTCGACGCCGGCCGGTGACATCGCCGAGCTGAAGGCGCTGCGCAAGGTCCTCGGCGACGACGTGGACCACATGGCGGTCTCCGGCACCAAGTCGATGACCGGTCACCTCCTCGGTGGGGCCGGCGGCGTCGAGTCCGTCGCGACCGTGCTCGCCCTGTACCACCGGGTGGCCCCGCCGACCATCAACGTCGAGAACCTCGACCCCGAGGCCGAGGCCGCGGCGGACATCGTCCGCGGCGAGGCCCGCAAGCTGCCCGTCGAGGGCCGGATCGCCGCGCTGAACGACTCGTTCGGTTTCGGCGGACACAACGTGGTGCTGGCCTTCCGCACGGTCTGAGCCGCACCCGAGACGCAAGGGAAGGGCCCCCACCGGTCGGTGGGGGCCCTTCCCTTGCGTGTGCGGCGTACGGCGGCGGTCAGACCACCTGGTGGAGCCAGCGGACCGGGGCGCCCTCGCCCGCGTGGCGGAAGGACTCCAGTTCGTCGTCCCAGGGTTTGCCGAGGAGTCTCGCGAGGTCGGACTCCAGGTCGCTCTCGCCGCTCCGGGAGCGGACCAGGGCGGCGCGCAGCCGGTCCTCGGGGACGAGGATGTCGCCGTGGATGCCGGTGACGGCGTGGAAGATGCCGAGGTCGGGGGTGCAGCTGTAGCGCTCGCCCTCCGCGTTCGCGGACGGTTCCGCGGTGACCTCGAAGCGCAGCAGCTGCCAGCCGCGCAGCGCGGAGGCGAGCTGGGAGGCGGTGCCGGCCCGGCCCTGCCAGGAGAACTCCGAGCGCCAGGTGCCGGGCGCGGCCGGCTGCCGGATCCAGTCCAGGCTCACGCGCGTGCCGAGCACCCCGGCGACGGCCCACTCGACGTGCGGGCACAGCGCGCGCGGCGCGGAGTGCACGTACAGAACTCCACGTGTCGTCACCGGAACCTCCGGGCTGAGCGGGACATCTCGGAACGGGCGGAACGGCTGTGGCCGGGCGGGCCACGTTGAGGCCGAGGCTACCGTGCGCCGGGGGGCGGAGTGTGACGTACCGTCGGTCCCGGTGCCGACAAACCTCAGGTATTCACCCAGTAGGACGCTTGTACGGGTGTGGGCCGTTGCATCGGCGCTCGCGGGAACCCCCGCGCGGTGTCATGGGTTGAGGACACTGGAGGCACGAGGCGAGGGGTGGGAGCCACATGGGTCAGGGGTCGGAGCAGGGTGCGCGGCGTGTCCGTCGCCGTTCGCGTGCCGCGCTCGCCGTGCTCGCGGCCGCCGTCCTGGGCGTGACGGGCTGCGACGCCGTGGGGGGCGACGCCTCCCCCGGCCCGTCCGCCTCGGCCTCGAAGCGGACGAGTCCGGCCCCGGTCTGGGACACCAGCCCGGCGTCGGTCGCCGCCGTGGGGGACTCCATCACGCGCGGCTTCGACGCCTGCACGGTCCTGTCCGACTGTCCCGAGGTCTCGTGGGCGACCGGCAGCAGTGCCGAGGTCGACAGCCTCGCGGTGCGGCTGCTCGGGCAGGCCGGGGCGGCCGGGCGGAGTTGGAACTACGCGGTCACCGGGTCCCGGATGGAGGACCTGCCCGGGCAGATGACGCGGGCGGTGGCGCGCAGGCCGCAGCTCGTCGCGGTGATGGTCGGGGCGAACGACGCCTGCCGCGCCACCACCTCGGCGATGACCCCGGTGGCGGACTTCCGGGACCGGTTCGAGGAGGCCATGGCCACCCTGCGCGCGAAGCTGCCGAAGGCCCAGGTGTACGTGGCGAGCATCCCTGACCTCAAGCGGCTGTGGTCCGAGGGGCGCACCAACCCGCTGGGCAAGCAGGTGTGGAAGCTGGGCCTGTGCCCCTCGATGCTGGGCGACGCGGACGCCCTGGACGCGGCGGCGACGCAGCGCCGCAACACCGTGCGGGACCGGGTGCGGGCCTACAACGACGTGCTGCGGGACGTCTGCGCGAAGGACCGCCGGTGCCGTACCGACGGCGGTGCGGTGCACGAATTCCGGTTCGGCACCGACCAGTTGAGCCGCTGGGACTGGTTCCACCCGAGCGTGAGCGGCCAGGCCCGGCTGGCGGAGATCGCGTACCGCGCGGTGACCGCGAAGAAACCCTGAAACCGCCCTGACCTGCGGGTGTCCTAGAGTTCCGCACATGAGCGAACTCTTCGGCACACTTTCCGACGGCACCCCGGTCCACCGCTGGACCCTGGAGCGGTCCGGAGTACGGGTCCGGGTCCTGTCGTACGGCGGGATCGTGCAGTCGGCCGAGGTCCCGGACCGGGACGGCCACACCGCCGACGTGGTGCTGGGGTTCGCTGACCTGGACGGCTATCTGGCCCACCCGGGGCCGTACTTGGGCGCGCTCGTCGGGCGGTACGCCAACCGGATCGCGGGCGGCCGTTTCCCGCTGGACGGGCGGACGTACACGACGGTGCGCAACGAGGGGCCGAACTCGCTGCACGGCGGCGAGCGGGGCTTCGACAAGCGTGTGTGGGACGTGGAGCCCGTCGGGGACGGCGGGCACGGCGTCCGGCTCAGCCGGGTCAGCCCGGACGGCGAGGAGGGCTTCCCCGGCCGGGTGGAGATCTCGGTGACGTACACGCTGGACGGGTCGGGCGCGCTGCGGATCGCCTACGAGGCGGTGACGGACGCGCCGACCGTGCTGAACCCGACCAACCACAGCTACTTCAACCTGGCCGGCTCCAGCCACGCGGGCGGCCACGAGCTGCGGCTGGCCGCCTCCCGGATCACGCCGGTGGACGCCGCGCTGATCCCGACGGGCGAACTGCGGGACGTGACGGGCACGCGCTTCGACTTCCGGCGGGCGCGCCAGGTCGGTTCGGGCTTCGACCACAACTTCGTCCTGGACAAGGGGGTGACGGACACCGCCGTGGAGGTCGCCGAGCTGTCCGACCCGGTGTCGGGGCGGGTGCTCACGGTGTCGACGACCGAGCCTGGCCTCCAGCTCTACACCGCCGACCACCTGGGCGAGCCCTTCGCGCCCGGTGCGGGCGTCGCGCTGGAGACGCAGCACTTCCCGGACTCCCCGAACCGGCCGGAGTTCCCCGGCACGGTGCTGCGGCCGGGCGAGGTGTTCCGCTCGGAGACGGTGTACGGCTTCTCGGCACGGTGACCCGTGCCCGCGGGCCGGCCCGGCGAGCCCCGGCCCGGCCGTCAGGTTCCGGGCCGGGGCTGTCCGCGGGGGGACGCCGTCTGGAGACGTCCCGGTTCAGACGGTAATCGTCGCGGTGATCCGACGGTCCGCGATCGAGCGTCCGCTCACGAGTTCGTACGAACCCTTCACAAACGCCTACGAGCCGGTCACCCCGTCCACGACCTCGGCGTCGGTGGACATGCCGGGCACCTTCGGGGCTTCCTCGCCCTCCTCGGCGAGGTGTGCCGTAGCGCACGCCCCTTCCGTCACGCGATACTGCCGCCGTCCGGCAGCGCACCCCACGGCGACGGAAGGACCTGGACTCCCTTGACACACCTACGCGTTCGGACCGGCGTACTCGGACTGGCCCTGGTGGCGGGGCTGGTGGCCCCGGCGACGGCCACGGCGGCTCCCCCGGCCCCCTCTTCCGCCTCCCCCGCCTCCCCCGGCTCCCCCGGCTCCTCCAGTTCCTCCGTCTCCTCCGCCCCCACCGTCGAGGAACGGCGCCTCGACGGGGAGGTGCCCCGCGAGATCCTGCGGCGCTCCGGGTTCGCCGGGGTGGCGCCGGCGTTCGCCCGCGGACTCGACCGGGCGGACTCCTACCGGGAGGCCCGCCGGGTCGTCGCCCGCGAGGGCACCGCGCTGTGGCGGCGGGCCGTGGACCGGGCGCAGGGGCGCGGCCCGGCGCGCGGGGACCTCAGCCGGGACGACGACCGCCCGCTGTACTGGGCGCGCCTCGGGATGACGCGGGAACTGCGCGCCTGGGCGCCCGGCTTCCGGCTGTCCGAGGAGCGGCGGGCGGCGCTGCTCGACGGGCTGGAGCAGGCCTCCCGCGGCCAGAGCGACCTCCGCCTGCCTCGCGGTGAGCGGGACGAGCGCACCAGGCGGGTCCTGCTGACCGGCTTCGACCCCTTCACCCTCGACCGTGACATCCGGATCTCCAACCCCTCCGGCGCCGCCGCGCTCGCCCTCGACGGCACGGTGATCGACACACCGGAGGGGCCCGCGCGCGTGGAGACGGCCGTGTTCCCGGTGCGCTGGCGGGACTTCGCCGACGGGGCGGTGGAGCGGGCGCTACGCCCGTACCTGCCGCGGGTGGACCTGTTCACGACCGTGAGCCAGGGGCGGGTCGGACGCTTCGACGTGGAGCGGACCAACGGGGCCTGGCGGGGCGGTTTCGCGGACAACGAGAACGTCTCCCGCACGGAGACGGTGCCCGTCGCCGACCCGGCCACGCAGCCGCAGTGGACGACGACCACGCTGCCCTACGCGGCGATCACGGCCGCGGACACCGGGCGCTTCCCCGTGTACGACAACACGAGTGTCACCGAGATTCCGGCGGGCGCCACCGAGCCGGTCGTGCGGCCCGAGGGGCCCACGCCCGGGTCGACGGCCCGCGCGGGGGGCGGCGGGGACTACCTGTCCAACGAGATCGCCTACCGGGCGACGCTGCTGCGGGACCGGCTCGGCCTGCACGGCACGCTGCCGGGCGGGCACGTGCACACCCCGGTGCTGCTGTTCGGCGCCGGGAACACCGATCCGGCGACCGGGACGGTCACCGACCCCGCGTTCGTGCGGAGCCGGCTGGACATCGTGGCGCAGGTGCGGGCGATCGTGGCCGCGGCGGTCAGTGCGCCGGGGCCGGACCGGGGCTGACCGCCGGGTCCGTGGAGCCGCCGTCGGAGCGGTCGTCGTCGCCGTCGCGGGTCTCCTCGCCCAGCAGTTCGCGGGCGAGGAGGGTGGCGCCGGCGACCGCGCCCGGCATCAGGAAGACCGCGACGAACGGCACCAGGAAGGCCACGCCGAGCGGCGTGCCGAAGCCCCAGACCAGCCTCTTGCGGGAGCGCAGGAGGGCGAGGCGGTCACGGAGCCGGACCCCGCGGCGCTGGAGGGCGACCGAGGTCAGTTCCTCGGTGAGGAAGAAGCCGGTGACGAAGAAGCCGATCACCGGGACCACCGTCTGCCCGATGAGCGGGATGAAGCCGGCGGCGAAGAGCAGCACGCCCCATCCGAGGGCGCGGACGAGGATCCGGAGGCTGTCGCGGCCCGAGATCCACAGCTCGCGCAGGAGCGGCAGGTTCGACTCGGGGGCGGTGCCGTCCGGGGAGACGTCACGGTCGACCCGCTCGGAGAGGCTCTCGTAGAACGGCTGGCCCACCAGCAGCGTGACGGCGGTGAAGGTGAGGACGGCCAGCAGCAGGGCGAGGGCGAACAGGACGGCGGTGAGGAAGCCGCGGAAGAGTCCGGGCCAGGGGCTGGACCAGTCGTCGGCGAAGGGGGTCGCCCAGGCCACGAAGTCGGTGCCCCACAGGGCCAGTCCGACCAGTGCCGCCGCGTACAGGACCAGGGTGATCAGACCCGGCAGGAGGCCGAAGCCGTAGCTCCTGCCGTGCCGGGCCACCCAACGCTGGCCCTTCATCAGATGACCGAAACCCGCCCCGAGATCGCGCATGGGCGGAACTCTACCGGGCACCGTCACACCGGCCCGGGGAGCCCGGGGGACGGCCCGGAGGCCGCACCCCGTGGTCCCGGGTCGGGCCTTCGGCCCGTCCGTGCCGGACGGCCCCGGTCAGACGAGCGTCACCGTGATGTTGCCGCGGGTCGCCTTCGAGTAGGGGCAGACCTGGTGGGCCTTCTCCACCAGCGACCGCGCGGTGGCGGCGTCCACGGACGGGATCTCGGCGGAGATCTCGACGATGATGCCGAACCCGTCGTCGTTCTTGCCGATGCCGACCTTCGCGGTGACGGTCGAACCGGTGACGTCGGCGCCCTCCTGGCGGGCCACGACGGCGAGCGCGCCCTGGAAGCAGGCGCTGTACCCGGCGGCGAAGAGCTGCTCCGGGTTGGTGCCGGCGCCGCTGCCGCCCATCTCCTTGGGCGGGTTCACGACCACGTCGAGCTTGCCGTCATCGGTGGCCACCCGGCCGTCACGGCCGTTCTCGGCGGTGGCTACGGCGGTGTAGAGGACCTCGGACTGCTGAATCGGCATTGCGGTTGTCTTCCTCCTCGGTCCGCCGTGACTCGCGCCCACGATCACGACGGATTTCGGAAAGACGCTACCGCATGCCGGAAAGTCCGGGAAGGGCACTCCCGCGCGAGGCCGGCGCCGGGTACCCGGCGTCGGCCTCGGGGGACTCGCTCGGGGGCCTCAGAGCTTGACGATCATCTTGCCGGTGTTGTCGCCGCGCAGGACGCCGAGGAAGGCCTCCAGGTTGTTCTCGATGCCCTCGACGACCGTCTCGCGGTACTTGAGCTCACCGGAGGCGACCCAGGGGCCGACCTCCTGGACGAACTGCGGCTGGAGGTCGTAGTGGTCGCCGACCAGGAAGCCCTCGATCCGGCCGCGGGTCTGGATGAGACGGGCGAGGTTCTTCGGGCCCGGGGCGGGCTGGGTGTTGTTGTAGACGGAGATCGCGCCGCAGATCGCGATGCGGCCGTCCCGGTTGAGGGACCCGATGGCCGCCTCCAGGTGATCGCCGCCCACGTTGTCGAAGTAGACGTCGACCCCGTCCGGGGCGGCGGTGCGCAGCTGCTCGCTCACCGGGCCGTCCTTGTAGTTGAAGGCGGCGTCGAAGCCGTACTCGTCGACGAGCAGCTTCACCTTCTCGTCGGAGCCGGCGGAGCCGATGACCCGGGAGGCGCCCTTGAGCTTCGCGATCTGGCCCACCTGGCTGCCGACGGCACCGGCGGCGCCGGAGACGAACACCGAGTCGCCCTCCTTGAAGGCGGCGGTGCGCAGCAGACCGGCGTACGCGGTGAGCCCCGTCATGCCGAGCACACCGAGGTACGTCGACAGCGGCGCCGCCTGCGGGTCCACCTTGACCGCGTTCTTCGCGTCCACGGCGGCGTACTCGCGCCAGGCGAAGAAGTGCAGGACGTGGTCGCCCACGGCGAGGCCCTCGGCGTTGGAGGCGACGACCTCGCCGACCGCGCCGCCCTGCATGGGCTTGCCCAGCTCGTAGGGGGCGACGTAGGACTTGGCGGCGCTCATGCGGCCGCGCATGTACGGGTCGACGGAGACGTACAGGTTGCGCACCAGGACCTGGCCCTCGCCCGGGGTGGGCAGCTCCGCCTCGACGAGGGCGAAGTCCTCGGGCTTGGGCCAGCCGACCGGGCGGCTGAGCAGGTGCCATTCGCGGTTGACGGTGGGGAGGGCGGGGGAGTCGGTCATGAGGGCGCCTTTCCGGTGGTCGGGGATCACAGGCGATGTTTCAGCCTCTGAAACAACCATGCGTCTGAACATTTCACCTTGTCAAACAAATGGGTACCCTGGTTTCCATGGCCACACCACGCGACACCCCCCGCCGACCCGACGCGCTCACCCTGGAAGTCGTCGAGCTGATCGGCGAGGTCGTGGCCCGTTTCCACGCCGACTACGAGGAGGCGGCCGCCGAACGCGCCCTGACCGGGGCGCAGGCCAAGCTGCTCAGCCTGCTGTCGCTGGAGCCGCTGCCGATGCGGAAGCTGGCCCAGAAGCTGAAGTGCGAGCCGTCGAACGTCACGGGGATCGTGGACCGGCTGGAGGCGCGGGGCCTGGTCGAGCGCCGCCCCGACCCCGCCGACCGGCGCGTGAAGGTCGCGGCGGCGACGGAGGAGGGCCGCCGGGTGGCACGGGGCCTGCGGGAGTCCCTGCGCTTCGCCCGGGAGCCGCTGGCCGGGTTGTCGGAGGGGGAACGGGTGGCTCTGCGGGACGCGCTGCGGAGGATGCTGCGGGACTGAGCGGGGGGCGCTTGCGTTTCGCTGCGCAGGCGGCGGGCGCGCGTGGGCGGTCGCCGGTGACCGGTGGCCGGCGCCGACGGGACGCCCGCTCCGCGGCGGAGGACGGCGCGAGCCTCGCGACGCGAGCCCCTAGGTGCACCACCACAGGAAGCGGTCGCACGTCTCCGTCGGGGTCGGGGTCGGGGTCGTCGGTGCCGGGGTGGGGGTCGCGGCCGGGGGCGGGTCGTCCGGGGTCGTCGACGGGGGCGGCGTGCTCCCCGGCTCCGGGGCCGAGGGCGCGGACCAGTCCTCGTCCGGGTCCGGCGTCCGCGGGTCCTCCGCCTCGGGGGACCCCGACTCCGACTCCGACTCCGATGCCGACGCCGAGGCCGAGGAGGAGGAAGAGGCGGAAACGGAGGCTTCGGGGGACGGCGTGCCCGAGGGGGGCGTCGTTCTCGACGTGCCGTCGACCGGTGCGGCCGAGGTCTCGCCCACCTCGCGGGTCACCCCGCCGTCCGTCGTCTCGTCCCCGGCGGCCGCCGGTGTCGCCGGGGAGCCCGGGGCGTCCAGGCCGAGTTCCGCGAGGCTCAGACCGCCGGCCGCCAGGACGAATCCCGCGGCGACGAACAGGGTCCGGCGACGTCGGCGGCGGTGGGCGGCGGCCTTGCGGTCGCGGCGGCCGGCCCGGCCGCCGGTGAAGGCGTCGTCCGGGGCGCCGTCCGGGGCGCCGTCGGGAGCGCCGTCGGGAGCGCCGTCGGGGGTGTCGGCCGACGGGTCCGCCTCCTCGGCGGCCGGCCATACGGGCGCCGTGTGCCGCGGGGGCTCCGTGGGGCCCGCGTACGGCGTATGCCCCGGCAAGTGAGGCTCGGGCGGGTGGAGTTCGTCGGCTGGGGTGCCGCAGCCCGGGCAGGCGAGGGCGCCGTTGAGGTGCCGTCGGCACGGGAGGCAGTAGTCCATGACGCGGGAAGGTTAAGTTCCGCAACAGCGGTGTTCCTAGAGGCCGCTGTGAAGGTTGTGTGGGGAAGCGGTCCGGACCGCTCCGCGCCGCCTCGGGAAACTGCCGAAACCGTTATGTGTCCGACCCATTGACACCCCCGCCGTCCCCTCCTTACTGTCACGCCAGCATTTCGAACGAGTGACGAAATATCGAACACAGCGAGGGGCAACCGCCGTGCGCATCACCGGAATCAGCACACACGTGGTCGGGACGCCGTGGCGCAACCTGACCTACGTCCAGGTGCACACCGACGAGGGCATCACCGGAGTCGGCGAGACCCGGATGCTGGGGCACACCGACGCTCTCCTCGGCTACCTGAAGGAAGCCGAGGCCAACCACATTCTCGGATCGGACCCGTTCGCTGTCGAGGACCTGGTCCGCCGCATGAAGTACGGCGACTACGGCCGGGCGGGCGAGATCGTGATGTCCGGTATCGCCGTGGTGGAGATGGCGTGCTGGGACATCAAGGGCAAGGCCCTCGGGGTCCCGGTCTGGCAGCTCCTCGGCGGCAAGGTCACCGACAAGGTCAAGGCGTACGCCAACGGGTGGTACACGACCGAGCGGACCCCGGAGGCGTACCACAAGGCCGCACAGGGGGTCATGGAGCGCGGGTACCGGGCGCTGAAGATCGACCCGTTCGGCACCGGGCACTTCGAGCTGGACCAGCAGCAGACGCACTACGCCGTCTCGCTGATCGAGGCCGTGCGGGACGCCATCGGGCCGGACGCCGAGCTGATGCTGGAGATGCACGGCCGCTTCTCGCCCTCCACCGCCGTCCGGCTCGCGCGCGAACTCGCGCCCTTCAAGCCGGCCTGGCTGGAGGAGCCGGTGCCGCCGGAGAACCTCAAGGCGCTGCGGAAGGTCGCCGAGAAGGTCGACATCCCCGTCGCCACCGGTGAGCGCATCCACGACCGGATCGAGTTCCGCGAGCTGTTCGAGGACCAGTCCGTGGACATCATCCAGCCCGACGTCGGCCACATCGGCGGCATCTGGGAGACCCGCAAGCTCGCCGCCACCGCCGAGACCCACTACACGCTGGTCGCCCCGCACAACGTGGGCGGGCCGGTGCTCACCGCGGCCTCCCTCCAGGTCGGCTTCACCTCCCCGAACTTCAAGATCCTGGAGCACTTCAACGACTTCGCCGACGCGGAGATCAAGAAGGTGGTCAAGGGCGCCCCGCAGGTGGACCCGGAGGACGGGTGCTTCCACCTGTCCGACGCCCCCGGCCTCGGCGTCGAGCTGGACACCGACGCGGCGGCCGAGTTCCCGCAGCAGCAGGCCCGGTTCGACCTGTGGGCCGAGGGCTGGGAGCAGCGCAAGCCGAAGGGGACCGGGGCATGAGCGGCGCGGTCGTCGTCGACGCGCCGGGCGAGCACCGGATCGTGCCGCACGAGCCGCGCGAGCCCGGTCCCGGTGAGGCCCTGGTCCGGGTGCACGCGGCCGGGATCTGCGGCAGCGACCGCGAGGTGTACCAGGGCAACCGGCCCGAGGGGTACGTGCGTTACCCGCTCACCCCCGGTCACGAGTGGTCCGGGACCGTGGAGCGGGTCGGCGCCGGAGTCCCCGCCGGCCTGGTCGGACGCGGGGTCGTCGGTGAGGGGTTCCGCAACTGCCAGGTCTGCGACCGCTGCCACGCGGGCGAGACGACGCTGTGCACGGCCGGGTACGCGGAGACGGGCTTCACCGAGCCCGGGGCCATGGCGCCCACCCTCACCCTGCCCGCCCGGCTCCTGCACGTCCTGCCGGACGGCGCCGACCTCACCGCCGCCGCCCTGCTGGAGCCCGCCGCCTGCATCGCCGCCGCCGCGCTCAAGGCGAACGCCCGCCCCGGCGAGCGGGTCGCGGTCGTCGGCACCGGGACGCTCGGCATGTTCGCCGTGCAGTTCCTGCGCGCCGCGTCCCCGGGCGAGCTGCTGGTCGTCGGGACGCGCGGGGACCGGGAGGCGCTGTCGCGGCAATTCGGCGCGAGCGACTTCCGGACCAAGGACCGGCCCCTCCCCGACGACTTCGACGTCGTCATCGAGACCGCCGGGTCCGCCGACGCGGCCCGCACCGCCGCCGCGCTGCTCCGCAGGGGCGGGCGTCTGGTCCTGACCGGCATCCCCGCCCCGGGCGCCGACGGGCTCGACCCCACCGACCTCGTGGTGCGCCAGCTGGAGGTGCACACCGTGTTCGGGGCGCCGCCGGAGGCCTGGGCGCACACCGTGCGGGTCTTCGCGGCCGGCCTGCTCGACCCGGGGCCGCTGGTGACGCACGAGCTGCCGCTCGACGGGTTCGCCGAGGCCATCGAGCTGGTGGGGTCCGGCGACCCGAAGGTCGGCAAGGTGCTGCTGCGTCCCTGACCACGCCCCCCCCGAGCCGTACGCCGGTACGGGGGCGACCTGACGGCCCCCGTACCGGCGTACGCCCATCCGCACGGGCTTCCCGTCCCCAGAGCCGCGAACCCCGTCCGAAATACCGAACATTAAGGACAGCTTGTGACCGACGCTTCCGCCAAGGCCGCCGCACGCAGGCCCGGCGAGCAGGCGCTCGCCGCGCTCGGCCTGGCCGCGCCCGCCCCGGACCCCGCCGACGCCTCGCCGCACTCCTTCCCGGGCGGCGGCCGCTGGCGCACCGAGATCCCGTCCGTCGAGGGTCCCGAGGCGCTGGGGGTGGTGCTGAAGGAGTCCTCGCGGCTGGACGTGCCGATCCACCGGATCAGCCAGGGCAGCGGCGTGTGGATGCTGACCGACGCCGAGATCACCGAGATGGTCGAGGCCACCGCCGAACGCGACATCGAGCTCTGCCTGTTCACCGGTCCGCGCGGCACCTGGGACATCGGCGGCTCCACCCGGACCGACTCGGGCGGCGCGGGTCTGCGGGCACGCGGCCACGACGCGGTCGCCGGGTGTGTCGAGGACGCCGTGCGCGCCACGGAGCTGGGCGTGAAGTGTCTGCTGGTGGCCGACGAGGGCGTGCTGTGGACGCTGCACCGGGCGCGCGCCGCCGGCCTCCTCCCGGCCGGCACCACGCTCAAGCTCTCCGCGCTCGTGGGGCCGGTCAACCCGGCCTCGTACGCGGTCTACGAGCGGCTCGGCGCCGACTCCATCAACGTGCCCAGCGACCTGACGACGGATCACCTGAGCGAGATCCGGCGGGTCTCGGCCGCGCCCATGGACATGTACATCGAGGCTCCCGACGACCTCGGCGGCTATGTGCGGATGTACGAGGTGGCCGAGCTGATCCGGCGCGGCGCCCCGCTGTACCTGAAGTTCGGCCTCTCCAAGACCCCCGGGATCTATCCGTACGGCCACCACTTGAGGGAACTGACGCTGGCCACCGCGAAGGAGCGGGTGCGGCGCGGCCGGCTGGCGCTGGACCTGCTCGCGCGGCACGGGGCGGACGGGGACATGGCTCCGCTCGGCTCGCGGGAACCGGGCCCGCTCCACCGGTTCGAGATCTCGTCATAACGTTCCGGAAACGTGCTTCACAAAAGAAGACACGACCGCGCACAATCCCACACACACCTGTCATCGGTCGATCCACCCTCAGCTCTTCGCGGGTCGGCACCACCCGACCGAACCCTGCACCCACATCAAGGATGATGACCATGCGCAACCGCAGAGCCGCACTCGCCGCGATGGCCTCCGCCGCCTCCCTCGCCCTCACGCTGACCGCCTGCGGCCAGAGCGGGGAGGGCGGCAGTGAAGAGGACAAGGGCGGCGCCGACGGCGGCACGATCGGCATCGCGATGCCGACCAAGTCCTCCGAGCGCTGGATCGCCGACGGCGCCAACGTCGAGAAGGAGCTGAAGGCCAAGGGGTACGAGACCAAGCTCGTCTACGGCGAGGACGACCCGGACCAGCAGGTCTCCCAGATCGAGAACATGATCACCCAGGGCGTGGACGCCCTGATCGTCGCCGCGATCGACAACAAGTCGCTCAACAACGTGCTCCAGCAGGCCAAGGACGCCGACATCCCGGTCATCTCCTACGACCGGCTGATCCTCGGCACGGAGAACGTCGACTACTACGCCTCGTTCGACAACGAGAAGGTCGGCGAGCTCCAGGGCGGCTACATCGTCGACAAGCTCGGTCTGAAGGCGGGCAAGAAGGGCCCCTTCAACGTCGAGCTGTTCGCCGGCTCCAACGACGACAACAACACCAAGTACTTCTTCCAGGGCGCGATGAACGTCCTGAAGCCCTACATGGACAAGGGCGAGGTGATCGTCCGCTCCAAGCAGACCGCCCTCAACCAGGTCACCACCCTGCGCTGGGACGGCGGCACCGCGCAGAAGCGCATGGACGACCTGCTCACCTCCAGCTATCGCAGCGCCCGGGTGGACGCGGTGCTCTCGCCGTACGACGGCATCTCCATCGGCATCCTGTCGGCCCTCAAGTCGGACGGCTACGGCTCCAAGGCCAAGCCGATGCCCGTCGTCACCGGACAGGACGCCGAGGTCGCCTCGGTGAAGTCGATCATCGCGGGCGAGCAGACGCAGACCGTCTACAAGGACCTGCGCCAGCTCGCCAAGGTCGCCTCCAACATGGTCGACGCGGTCCTGAACGACAAGAAGCCCGAGACCAACGACACCAAGTCCTACGACAACGGCGCCAAGGTCGTCCCCGCCTACCTGCTCCAGCCGGTCAGCGTGGACAAGACCAACTACGAGAAGGAGCTCGTCGACGGCGGCTACTACACCGCCGACGACCTGAAGTAACCGGGCTCTCTCAAGGATTGGAAGGCACGACCATGGCGGGACCCGTCCTGGAAATGCGCTCGATCGTCAAGACCTTTCCCGGTGTCAAAGCGCTGTCGGACGTCACGCTGACCGTCCGCCAGGGCGAGGTCCACGCCATCTGCGGGGAGAACGGCGCCGGGAAGTCGACCCTGATGAAGGTGCTCTCCGGCGTCCATCCGCACGGCAGCTACGAGGGGGACGTCCTCTTCGAGGGCGAGACCTGCCGGTTCAAGGACATCCGGGCGAGCGAGCAGCACGGCATCGTGATCATCCACCAGGAGCTGGCGCTGGTGCCGTATCTGTCCATCGCGGAGAACATCTTCCTCGGCAACGAGCACGCCAAGCGCGGGCTGATCAACTGGAACGACACCCTCAGGCACGCCACCGAACTGCTGCGGCGGGTCGGTCTGGACGAGCACCCGGAGACCCGGGTCGCCGACATCGGCGTGGGCAAGCAGCAGCTGGTGGAGATCGCCAAGGCGCTCTCCAAGAAGGTGAAGCTGCTCATCCTGGACGAGCCGACGGCGGCGCTCAACGACGAGGACAGCGGCAAACTCCTCGACCTGATCCTTCAGTTGAAGGACCAGGGCATGACCTCGATCATCATCTCGCACAAGCTGAACGAGATCCGCCGGGTCGCCGACTCGGTCACGATCATCCGTGACGGGCAGTCCATCGAGACGCTCGACGTGAAGGCTGCGGAGACGACCGAGGACCGGATCATCAGCGGGATGGTCGGCCGGGACCTGGAGAACCGCTTCCCGGACCGGACCCCCCACCACCCGGAGGAGGGCAGCGCGCCCGCCCTGGAGATCCGCAACTGGACCGTGCACCACCCCATCGACCAGCAGCGCAAGGTCGTCGACGACGTCTCGATCGAGGTGCGGCGCGGCGAGATCGTCGGCATCGCAGGGCTCATGGGCGCGGGCCGCACGGAACTCGCGATGAGCGTGTTCGGCCGCACCTACGGCCGGTACGCGGGTGGCACGGTCCTGAGGGACGGCACCGAGATCCGTACGAAGACCGTCCCGGAGGCGGTCGGGCACGGCATCGCGTACGTCACCGAGGACCGCAAGCACTACGGCCTCAACCTCATCGACACCATCAACCGGAACATCTCGCTGACCGCGCTGGGCAAGGTCGCCAGGCGCGGGGTCGTCGACGAGCACGGGGAGCGGCAGGTCGCCGAGGGCTTCCGCAAGTCCATGAACATCAAGGCGCCGACCGTCTTCGAGCCGGTGGGCAAGCTGTCCGGCGGCAACCAGCAGAAGGTCGTCCTCAGCAAGTGGATCTTCGCGGGTCCCGAGGTGCTGATCCTGGACGAGCCCACGCGCGGTATCGACGTGGGCGCCAAGTACGAGATCTACACGGTCATCGACCAGCTGGCCGCCGAGGGCAAGGCGGTCGTCTTCATCAGCTCCGAACTGCCGGAGCTGCTCGGTATGTGCGACCGCATCTACACCATGGCCGCGGGCCGGCTGACGGGTGAGTTCTCGCGGGCCGAGGCCTCGCAGGAAGCGCTGATGCGTCGGATGACGAAGGACAAAGAGGTAACCCGATGAGCACGGACGTGACCGCCAAGACGCCGGCCCCCGCGCCGTCCGGCCGGGGCGGGTCGGCCGCCGGGGACGGACTGCTGCGGCTGATGCTGGACGGCATGCGCCGCAACATGCGGCAGTACGGCATGCTGATCGCCCTCGGCCTGATCGTGGCGCTGTTCGCGGTGTGGTCGGACGGCGACCTGCTGCTGCCGCGCAACGTGTCCAACCTGGTGCTGCAGAACAGCTACATCCTGATCCTCGCGATCGGCATGATGCTCGTCATCATCGCGGGCCACATCGACCTGTCGGTCGGCTCGCTGACCGCGTTCATCGGCGCGATGGCCGCGGTGCTGATGGTCGAGAACGACCTGTCCTGGCCCGTCGCGGTGGTGCTGTGCCTGGCCATCGGCGCCGTCGCGGGCGCGGTGCAGGGGTTCTTCATCGCCTATCTCGGCATACCGTCGTTCATCGTGACCCTCGCGGGCATGCTGCTCTTCCGCGGTCTCACCGAGATCTTCCTGGAGGGCCAGACCCTCGGCCCGTTCCCGAAGGACCTGCAGAAGATCGCCAACGGCTTCCTGCCCGAGGTCGGCCCGGACACCAACTACCACAACCTCACGCTGCTGCTGGGCTTCGCGCTGATCGCGTTCGTGGTGTACCAGGAGGTCCGCGACCGCAAGCGGCAGCAGGAGTTCGCGCTCGAGGTGCTGCCGGCCAAGATGTTCCTGCTCAAGCTGGTCGCGCTGGTCGCCGCCGTCCTCGTGGTCACGCTGCTGCTGGCCAGCTACAAGGGCGCCCCGATCGTGCTGCTCATCCTGGGCGCGCTGGTCGTCGGCTTCGGCTACCTGATGCGCAACGCGATCATCGGCCGCCACATCTACGCCATCGGCGGCAACCTGCCCGCGGCCAAGCTGTCGGGCGTGAAGGACAAGAAGGTCACCTTCCTGGTCTTCCTGAACATGGGCATGCTCGCGGCCCTGGCGGGTCTGGTCTTCGCCGCCCGCTTCAACGCGGCCTCTCCCAAGGCCGGCCTCAACTTCGAGCTGGAGGCCATCGCCGCCTCGTTCATCGGCGGCGCGTCGATGAGCGGCGGGGTCGGCACGGTCCTCGGCGCGATCATCGGCGGTCTGGTCCTGGGCGTGCTGAACAACGGCATGAACCTCGTCGGCATCGGCACCGACTGGCAGCAGGTCATCAAGGGCGCTGTGCTGCTGGCGGCCGTCGGCTTCGACGTGTGGAACAAACGCAGGGTCGGTTCGTAGGTCCCCCGGGCCCCGCCGACCGAGGCGGGGCCCGCTTCTTTCCCGGAAGTACAGGAGCCCGCACATGGAACTGAGCAGACGCACGGTCATCGCATCAGCAGCAGCCGCCGGCCTCGCCGCCTCCGCGGTCGGCGGCACGGCACACGCCACGGGAGGCAGGAAGCCGGTGAAGGAGCTCTTCGGCAGGCTCGCCGACGGCACGAAGGTGTACCGCTGGTCGCTGGAGAACGGCGGCACGCGGATGAAGGTGCTGTCCTACGGCGGAGTCGTCCAGTCCCTCGAGGTCCCCGACCGCCGGGGCCGGTACGCGAACGTCTCCGCGGGCTTCGACAACCTCGACGACTACGTGGCGTCCAGCCCGTACTTCGGCGCCCTCATCGGCCGCTACGGCAACCGCATCGGCCGGGGCCGCTTCACCCTGGACGGCAAGGCCTACCAGCTCTCCGTCAACGACGGCGAGCAGAGCCTGCACGGCGGCGCCCAGGGCTTCGACAAGCGGGTGTGGGACGTCGAGCCGTTCACCGCGGGCTCCGACGTCGGCCTGGTCCTGTACTACACCAGCGTCGACGGGGAGATGGGCTACCCGGGCACGCTCCGCTCGAAGGTGACGTACACCCTCACCCGACGCGGCGAGTGGCGCATCGACTACGAGGCCACCACCGACAAGGCCACCGTCGTCAACCTCACCAGCCACGTCTACTGGAACCTGGCGGGCGAGGGCAGCGGCACGATCGAGGACCACGAGCTGTCGATCGCGGCGTCCCGCTACACGCCCACCGACGCGGGCCTGATCCCGACGGGCGAACGGGCGAAGGTGTCCGGCACGCCCTTCGACTTCCGCCGGGCCAAGACCGTCGGCCGGGACCTGCGCGACGCCCACCCGCAGTTGGTCACCGCCAAGGGCTTCGACCACAACTGGGTGCTGGACAAGGGCGTCACCGACCGCCCCGAGCACATCGCCACCCTGCGCGACCCGGCCTCCGGCCGCACCCTGCGCATCGCGACCGACCAGCCGGGCCTGCAGTTCTACTCGGGCAACTTCCTCGACGGCACCCTGACCGGCACCGGCGGCTCCCTCTACCGCCAGGGCGACGCCCTGTGCCTGGAGACGCAGCACTTCCCGGACTCGCCGAACCAGCCGTCGTTCCCCTCGACGGTGCTGCGGCCCGGGCAGACGTACCGGACGACGACGGTGCACTCGTTCGACGCGTGAGGCCGTCCGGCGGCGCGTGAGGCCGTCCGGCGGCGCGCGGGGGCGTGCGGGGGCGCACGAGGAACACACTTTCTTCACACGCGTTGAACAGTGTCACTCCGTCCCCCGTATGTAGGGGCGGCCCGCGCTCCCCCGCGGGCCCCCCACCGACGGAGGTCCACTTGTCCGGCAACGTCACCTCGCTGTTCCGCAGCACCGCGGCACACAGCCCGTCGATGGCGGCGCTGGCGCGGGAGAGCGGCGGGGCGGGCGCCGGACCGGTGGACTTCTGCATCCCCTGCAACCCGTACTTCCCCACCCCGGCGATGTTCGACGAGATGGCCGCCCGGCTGCGCGACATCATCACGTACTACCCGAGCAGTGCCGACACCATCACCGCCGAGCTGTGCAGCCTGCTGCAACTGCCCCCGCAGTGCGTGGCGATGGGCAACGGCTCCACGGAGCTGATCACCTGGATCGACCACCTGCTGGTCCGCGAGTCCCTCGCCGTCCCCGTCCCCACCTTCGGCCGCTGGACCGACCAGCCGATGGAGACCGGCAAACGGGTCGACATGTTCCCGCTCCAGGAGTCCGGCGGCTTCGCCCTCGACCTCGCGCGTTACGCCGAGTTCATCCGGGCCCGCGGCACCCGGGCGGTGGTGGTCTGCAACCCCAACAACCCCGACGGCGGCTATCTGCACAAGCAGGCGCTCGTGCAGTTCATGGACGCGATGGCCGACCGGGACCTGGTGGTGATCGACGAGTCCTTCCTGGAGTTCGCCGACGCGGAGGCCGAGCCCAGCGTGGTCCAGGAGGCGATGCTGCGGCCCAACGTCGTCGTCCTGCGCAGCCTCGGCAAGAACTTCGGCCTGCACGGCATCCGCTTCGGTTACCTGGTCGCGAACCCCGCGCTCGCGGGCCGGGTGCGCGCCATGCTCCCCAAGTGGAACCTCAACTCCTTCGCCGAGCACGTGGTGTTCATGCTGCGCGATCACGGTCCGGAGTACGCGCGGAGCCTGCACCAGGTCCGCCGGGACCGCCTGGAGATGTCCGGTCAGCTGTCGGCGCTGCCCGGCCTGACCGTCTACCCCTCCCAGGGCAACTTCCTCTTCGTGCGCCTGCCCGTGGGCGCCGAGGGCACCGTCGTCCGGGACCGGATGCTCACCGAGCACCGGGTCCTGGTCCGCGAGTGCGGCAACAAGATCGGTTCGTCCAGCCGCTTCCTGCGTCTCGTGGTGCGCCCCCAGGCCGACGTCCGTCGCCTGGTGTCCGGCCTGGAACAGGTGCTCTACGGGACCGGGAGGGGAGCCGCCGTGCCCGAGCCCGCCACCGGGACCGGTTACAGCTCGGGCACGGCGGTGGTGGACCGCCTGCTGAGCCAGACCGACGGCGCGGGCCTGCGGGCGCTCGCCGACGGTGGCTCCACCCCGGGACCGGCCGTCCCGGCGGCCACCGGCACCGGCATGCCGCTCCCGGCCGCGGTGCCCGTCGCCCCGGCGGCGGCCGCCCTCGGCCCGATGCCGGTGCCGGCCCCGCCGCCGCAGGTCCCGCAACCGGCGCCGGTCCCCCACCCGGCGCCATACCCCGGGCCGGTGCCGGTCCCCCACCCGGCACCGGTCCCGCAGCCCGTGCCCGCCCCGGCCCCCGCGGCGGACCCCTACCCGGCACCCACCCCGCCCGGTGTCCCGGCCCGTGGCGGACTCACGGCCGCCCAGGTCCGGGGCACCAACGGGCTGGAGTCGGTACCGGCGGCGGGCTGGCCGGCCCAGCAGAACTGGCCGAACGCGGCGGGCATGGGCCGCACCGGGTGAGGGCGCGGGGCCGGAGCGGTGCGCCCTACACCGGGTCCAGTCGCCACTGCTGACAGGCGTTGTCCAGCCAGGACCACTGCCGTACGTCGGCGGAGTCGGCGGTGGAGCAGTTCGCGACGTCGGCGACCTTGCCGGTGGCCCGGTTGACGATCCGGACGTGGCCGCTGTCGGTGGCGAGGAACCGGAACCGCTGACAGGTGTTGTCCAGCCAGGACCACTGCCGCAGGTCGGCGCCGTCGGCGGCCGAGCAGTCGGCGGTGTCCAGCACCTTCCCGGTGGCCGCGTTGAGCAGCCGGTGGGTGTCGTCGCCGAGGTCCTCCAGGCGCCAGCGCTGGTGGGCGCCGCCGTTGCAGGTGTACTGCCGCACGTCGGCCCCGTCCGCGGCCGAACCACCGGTCACCTCCAGGCACTTGCCGCTGTTGCGGTTGGTGACGGTGTACGTCCTGCGGACCGTGGACGGCTCCCCCGAGGGCCCGGGCAGGGCGGCCCCCAGCCGGACGGGCGTGCCCAGGTTCGGGGTGCCGTCGGCGTTCCAGGTGAACTTCTGCGCCCGCGCCGTACGCCCGTTGTCGCAGCCGTCGGTGGCGGCGTCGTTGGCGTGGTAGACGATCCAGCTCTCGGTGCCGTCCGGCGAGGTGAAGAAGCCGTTGTGCCCCGGGCCGTAGACGCCGTCGCCGTCGCTGCGCCGGAAGAGGGGCGTGGACTTCTTGGTCCAGGAGGACGCGGAGGTCGGCGAGGACCCGGTCAGTTCGAGCTGCCCCAGCTTGTAGTCCGGGGTCCAGCAACCGCTCGCGGAGTAGACCAGGAAGGTCCTGCCGCCCCGCCGGAGGATCTCCGGCCCCTCGTTGACCGGGGCGCCGGAGCGTTCCCAGTCGTACGTCGGCGTGGACACGGTCGTGAAGGAGGAACTGACCGTGTACGGGGTGGACATGCGCGCGGCGACGATGTTCTGCGTCCCGTCGTGCGTGCTGCCGAAGAGGTAGAGCTGCCCGTCGATCGTGGCGACCGTGGGGTCGAGCATCCAGGCGGAGTTGAGCTGCCCCCGGTAGGTGTACGGCCCCATGGGGTCCGGGCCCGCGCTCTCCAGCACGTGGCTGCGCTGGGTCGGGTTGTAGTCGGCCACGTCCTGGCCGGCCACGTAGTACAGGTACCAGCGCCCGTTCAGGTGGTGCAGTTCGGGCGCCCAGATGTTGCAGCACCGGGAGGCCGCGTCGCCCTGCCACACCTGCACGCCGGGCGCGGTGGACAGCCCGCCCAGGGTCGGGGACTTCCGGACGGTGATCACGTCGCTCCAGCTCGTCGACACCAGGTAGTAGTCGCCGTCGTGCTACGTGATCCAGGGGTCGGCGCCCTTCTGCGCCTTGACCGGGTTGGCGAAGGAGGCCGCCTGCGCGGCCGGCTGCCCCAGCGAGAGGGCGAGCAGCAGCGCGGCCAGCAGGGTCAGTAGGCGACGGGCCATCCGCTGCTCCAGTTCAGGAGGTTGATGCCCAGCTTGGGCGTGCCGTTGTCGTTGCCGTCGTAGTAGTGGTAGACGATCAGGTCGCCGTCGACGTCGTTCATGATCGACTGGCCGCCGGGGCCGATGACGCTGCCGTGCGACTCCAGGACCGGCGTCCCGCCGTTGTTCATCATCGAGACGCCGTTCCTGTCGCGGTACGGCCCGGTGACGCTCGTGGCGCGGCCCACCTTGACCTTGTACGTGGAGCCGGTGCCGGCGCAGCAGGTGTCGTACGAGGCGAAGAGGTAGTAGTAGCCGTTCCGCTTGACGATGTACGGGGCTTCGACGGCCTTGGTCCCGGAGGGCCGGGAGGCGATCGAGTGGCGGGTGGTGTCGGACGAGAGCTGCTTCCCGGTCGACGGGTCGATCCGGATCATCTTCAGCCCGGTCCACCAACTGCCGAAGGACAGCCACCACTTTCCGTCGTCGTCGACGAAGAGGTTCGGGTCGATGGCGTTGTAGTCGCTGGACGAGCCGGAGGTGTAGACGATGCCGTAGTCGCTCCAGCTGCCCGGCCGGCCGGTGGTGGAGGCGGCGAGGCCGATGGCGGAGGTGTTGGAGCCGAACTTCGAGACGGAGTAGTACATCAGGTACTTGCCGCCGTGGTACGAGACGTCGGGCGCCCAGGCCTCCGGCACGCTGGAGTAGCGGGACCACCAGCTCGGCCGGGAGCCGAAGGCGTCCGCTCCGGCGGCGAAGGCGGTGCGGTCGGAGGAGGTCTTGCTGCTGATCCCGCCGCCGGTGGCGTAGAGCTGGTACTGCCCTGACGCGGTGCGGATCATCGTCGGGTCGTGCGTGACGACGGAGCCGGTGACCCGGCCGGGGTAGGGGTAGGCCGACGCCGTGGTGGGGACGAGCGCGAGCAGGGCCGCGGCGGGGAGGGCGAGGAGTGCGGTTCTCTTGCGCGTCATGGTCGCGATGGTCATGGGGGGACGCTCCTTCGTGTCCGGCATTTCGAACAGCGATCGCCTTTTCGGACGGGAACGTAGAATCGAACCCCTTGCGCGTCAATGGTTCGCGCAACGCCGGCAACCAACGCCCGGGGAACACCGCGCCTCTCACATGACGCGCCGGTGAATTGCTGACGGACGGTCAGCAGCGCGTCGCCCGGACACGCCTCCCCGCCGTCACCATGGCCTCCCCGTCCCTGTACGTCCGTCCTGCCTCGGGAGTCGGTCATGAACGGTGTGCCGTGGGAGTCGGTGATCGCCGTGCTCGGCCTCGCCGTGCCCGTGATCGCCGCCCTGTGGGAGTTCTTCCTGGCGGGACGCAAACGGCTCGGCTACCGCGTGCAGATGGACACCACCGTCCGGGACTCGTCCACCTCCGGTCCCGAGACCCGCGTGTTCCAGCGGATGCAGTGGGACGGCAGGACGCTGACCGACCCGTCGGTCGTGCTGCTGCGCATCGAGAACGCCGGCTGGTCCCCGATCGTCGAGGGCGACTACGTGGCGCCCGCCGCCGACCCGGTGGGCGTGAGCATCGCCTTCCCGGGCCGGCGGGTGGTCGGCATGGCCGTGACCGAGCGCAGCCGCCACGTGCCGCGCAGCTTCTTCACGCCGGACCGGCCCGGGTTCGCCGCCACGGACGGCATCATCCGGCTGCCGAAGGTGATACTCAACCGCCGGGCCCACTACAAGGTGCTGGCGGTCCTGGACCGTGAGGAGGGCTTCACCGAGCCCGAGTTCCCCGACCCTGAGGTCACCGCGGCCGTCGTCGGCGGGGTGCGCGGCGGGACCGCCAGGAAGACCGAGTACTCCCCCTTCGCGTCCCGGCCGGTCCGCTGGCTGCTCGCCGTGCTCGTCCTGGTCAGTGTCGCCCAGTCCGCGTCCACCTTCGCCCGCGGCGAGGACCCGGTCGCCGCGCCGCTGGACTGCGCCCGGGGGACGCTGCACCTGTCGGGCTCCACCGCCTTCAGGCCGGTGCTGGAACTGGCCGCCGCGCAGTACACCAGGACGTGTCCGGACGCCCGGATACCGCTGTCCGACGACTCGTTCCGGGGCAGCGTCCCGGGCCTCGACACCCTCGTCGCGGCCGGCGGGAAGGCGGCGCCCGACGGGACCGCGGGGCTGGGCGACCGGCTGGCCTTCAGCGACGGGCCGAAGACGGAGGGCCGTCCGGAGCTGCTTCCCAGGCCGGTCGCCCTGTCGCTGTTCACCCTGGTGGTGAGCGAGGACGCCGGGGTGCGGGACCTCTCCCTGCGGCAGGTGCGGGACATCTACGCCGGGAGGATCACCAACTGGAGCCAGGTGAAGGGCCGCGACCTGCCGATCCAGTTGGTCAGCCGCCATCCGGGCTCCGGCACCCGCGCCGCCCTCGAACAGCGGGTCCTGGGCGGCCGGCCGCTGCCCGCGGTCACCACGAACGACTGCCGGAGCCTGGACGCCGTCCGGCCCGGGCGCTGCGAGGTCGGTGGCACACCGTCCCTGCTGGACACCGTCGCCTCCACGCCCGGCGCCCTCGGCCACAGCGAGGTCGGCTCCGCCACCGGTCACGAGGGCGTGCGGCAGGTCCGCATAGACGGTTATCCCGCGACGCTGGAGGGCGCCGACCAGGGCGCGTACCCCTTCTGGGAGACCGAGATCGCCTACACCTACGGCGAGCCGCCGGCGGACTCGATCGCCGCGGGATTCCTGCGCTACCTCGCCGACGAGGTCGGCAAGGACGTCATCCGCTCCAAGGGCCACCGCCCCTGCGCCGAACTCGACAAGCCACTGGTGTGCCGCCCGGGCGGACCGTGAGACGCCGCCCTCTACGCTTGACCCGTTCGAACGCGCCGATTCCCTGAACCGGCGTCATGCGGAAGGCACTTGGGTGAGGTCGGACGCCGGGTCCCGCCGAGGAGTCGGCGCCGACGGAGTCGTCCGCCGTCAACTGCGAGGAGGTCGCCGACCTCGTCGAACAGGCGCGCGGGCCGGCCGAGCGGTGACGCCGGCCCGCGCCCTCCGTGGGTCACCCGTCAGGACTCGGGGCACTCCTTCCACGCCAGGTGGTAGACCGTGCTGATGTCGCCGTCGGTCGAGTCCATCGTCATGAAGCTCACCTCGGCGGGGTCGGACGTCCCCGTGCTCACCCGCAGCTCCGTGTTGATGTTGAAGTTGCGCTGGACCCCGCAGGGCGCCCACACCAGCTGGGCCCAGTCGGTGGTGTCGGTGGCCTGCCAGTTGTCGTCGTAGGGGCCGCTGAAGGGGTGGGTGCGGTACTCCGTGTTCGGGGAGCCCTGGAAGTAGTACGAGGCCCGCTGGGTGCCCTTGGCGCCGGGCTGGAGGGCGGCGAAGCCGCGGTAGTCCGCGCTGGCGACGGCGTAGGTGAAGCCCTGGGGCACGTGGACGAGCAGGTTGAGCTGGCAGTTCTTGCGGAAGGCCGTGGGGGCGGAGTCGCCGCCGGCCTGGGCGAGGTAGTCGCTGTAGGTGACGGTGAAGGCGGTGTTGTCGTCGGAGACGGCGACCGCCGCCGTGCCCTGGGGACAGCCGGAGCCGTTCACGGTGGCGACCTTGATGACGATCCGGTCCGGCGGCGGGTCCTCGAACCCGTCGGCGGGCTGCGCCGGCAGCGCGGAGGTGAGGAGCGCGGCGATCGTGCCGCTCAGGAGCAGGCCGGTGGCCATGGATCTCCCCTTCGGTTCGGTGGGGGGTGGGTGTTGTTGAATGCGTCCGCCATCTACACATGTTGTGCACATGACATTCACAGAACGGTCGCATGGTAGGCACCCCCGCGGGACGCGAACAGCGGGAAGTCCGGCCATTTAACGCATCGCCGGGTCCTTGTGGAGAATGGCCGGCAGCGCAGCAGGAAGTACGGCGCAGCAGGAAGTACGGCAACAGGAGAGGCTCCCTTGGAGCTCAGCAGGCTCAGCAGACGAGCGTTCAGCGCCCTCGCGGGCACCACCGTCCTCGGTCTCTCGCTCGGCGGCAGTGTGAGCGGCCGGACGCTGCCCGCCTCCGGCGCCGCCGGCCCGGCGCCCACCGGGCCGCCGCCCGGGCCGCCCGGCGCCGACGGGGTGCGCCACCGGGTCGCCCTGGACCGGTACAGCCTGCTGGTCGACGGCAGACGCCTGAGCCTGTGGTCCGGCGAGTTGCACCCCTTCCGCCTGCCCAGCCCCTCCCTGTGGCGGGACGTCCTGCAGAAGATGCGGGCGTACGGCTACAACGCGGTCGACGTCCGCCTCGCCTGGAACCAGCACTCCCCCGCCCCCGGCGCCTACGACTTCACCGGCGTCCGCGACCTGGACCTGTTCCTGCGCACGGCCGCCGAGAGCCGCCTGTACGTCGTCCTGCACCCCGGCCCGCGCATCGGAGCGGACGTGGACGGCGGCGGCCTCCCGGGCTGGCTGAGGTCCGCCGCGGGCGGGGCCGGGACCACCGACGCCGGGTACGCGCGCCACGCCGACGAGTGGCTGAGCCGCGTCAACGCCGTCGCCGCCCGGCACCAGTACACCCGCGGCACCGGCACCGTCCTGCTCTACCGCGTCGACGCCCCCGAGCGCGCGGGCCTGACCCGCCTGCACGACCGGCTCCGCGCCGACGGCATCGAGGTGCCCGTCCTGCACGCCGGCGCCCCGGTCCCCCGGGGGGAGGCCGAGCACAGCCGCGACGCCGCCGAGGCACGGCGCGTCCACCTGGCGCACCTCGCGCGGGGGGTCACGCTGCACAGCGTGCGCACCGCGTTCGGCGGCACCTCGTGGGGCTGGCTGGCCGCCTCCTCGGCCCCCGCGCCCACCTACGACCCCACCGCGGCGATCGACGAGGCGCGCCGGCCCACGGACCGGCTCGCCCCGCTCCACCAGCTCGGGCACCTGCTGCGCCACGTCCCCGACTTCACCCGGCTCGACGAGGCGCCCGGGGTCCGGGCCGCGGACGCCCGCCTCCAGGTGCGGCACCTGACCAACCCGGACACCGGCACGCACGCGTACGTCCTGCGCAACGACTCTGCCGCCGACGTGACGTCGACGCTGCCGATGGGCGGGACCGACGTGGAGGTCACCGTCCCCGCCCGCGACGCCCGGCTGTACGCCACCGGGCTGCCCGTGGGCTCGGGCCGCAAGCTCGCGTACGCCACCGTGCAGCCCATGGCGACCCTGAGCGTCGGACGGCTGGACATCGCCGCCTTCACGGGCCGGGCCGGGGAGATGGCCCACCTGGTGCTGGACTGCCCGCACGAGCCGTGGCCGACCCGGCTCGACGAGGAGGCGGCCTGGGCGTACGACCACGGCCGACTGCACGTCACGGTGCCGCTGCGCGAGAACGGGCTGACCCGGGTCCGCATCCGCAGCGGTGAGTCCGACCGCACCACGCTGCTGCTCTTCGCCGACGACGCCGCCTCGCTGCGGCTGTGGCCGTACGAGACCCCGTCGGGCCGCGTCCTCGTGCACGGCCCGGCGCTGCTGCGCGACGTCGCCCTGGACGGCTCCACGGTCAGGCTGACCGGTGACACCGTCGAGGAGTGCTCCCTGGAGGTGTGGGCACCCCGCGGCATCACCGACGTGACCTGGAACGGCGAGCCGGTGAGCACGTCGGTCAGCCGCGCCCACAGCCTGCTGGCCACCTGGCAGTTGCCCGGGGTGCCCGAGCTGGTGCTGCCCGCGCTCGACGGCTGGCGGCGCCGCGCGGAGAACCCCGAGTCCGCGCCGGACTACGACGACTCCGGCTGGCGGACCGCCGACCTGCGGACCTCGCACGGCACGACCCCCGTGCCGGACGGACAGCCCGTGCTCTTCGCCGACGACTACGGCTTCCACTACGGCGACGTCTGGTACCGCGGCCGGCTCACCGCGGCCGCGGGCCTGGAGTCCGTGTCCCTCGCCTACCGCACGGGTGCGCGGGGCCTGCTGATGGCGTGGCTGGACGGGGAGCCGCTGGGCACGCACCGCACGGGCGGGGAGGGGGAGGGGGGCACGTGGGCGGCCACGGCCCGCTTCCGGCTCCCGGCCGCGCTGCGCGAGCGCCGGCGGCGACGGCCGGACGCCGGTGCCTCCCCCGTCCTGTCCGTCCTGGTCCGGCGTACCCGGCACGACCAGGACGCCCACCGGTCGGCCCGCGGTCTCGTCTCGGCCGCCTTCGAAGGGGCGTCACCGAAGGCGGAGTGGCGCATCCGGGGCGCGGTCGCACCCGACCCCGTGCGCGGTCCGCTCAACACGGGCGGGCTGTACGGAGAGCGGCACGGTTGGCACCTGCCCGGCTACGACGACGGCCGCTGGGAGGCCGTCACCCCCACCCGAGTGGACGCCGGCGGGGACCGGCGCCAGGGCGTGACCTGGTACCGGACCACCTTCCGGCTAGACGTCCCGCCGGACGTCGACGCCTCGGTCGGCCTGGCCCTCGACGCCGGCCGGGGCCGCGGCAACCGCGCCCAGGTCTTCCTGAACGGCTGGAACATGGGCGAGTACGCGGGCGACCTGACGGACTCGCCGGGGACCTTCGTCCTGCCGAACGGCATCCTGCGCACCCGCGCCGCCGCCAACACCCTGGCCCTCGCGGTCCTGTCGGGCGGCGACACGGCCCCGGGGCCGGGCCGGGTACGGCTGGAGCTGCTCGGCAGCGCGGCCGGAGGGGTGCCGGTGGAACCGGTCGCCTCCCCCGGCCGACGCTGATCCGGCGGCCCTCCCCGGCCCGCGCCACCCCGGCCGGCGCCCGCGCCCCCCGGCGGTCTCAGCGCAGCCGGATCACGTTCCAGGACAGCGGCTCCAGCGAGGCGGTGAGCCTGCCGTCCGCCAGGGCCGTGCCGTCGACCCGGTGCGGGGCGACCCGCTCGGGCTCGGCGAGCGTGTTGCGGGCATCGGGGTCGGCGTCCGCGAGGGCGCTGTGCTCGACGACCTCGGTCAGGTCCAGGCCGCTCAGGGCGACGTCCAGCGGCAGGGCCCCGGTGCGGGAGCGGTTGACGGCGAAGACGGTGACGGAGCCGTCCTCGGCGCGCACGGCGGTGGCGTGCAGCAGGTCGGCCTCGCCGTACTTCTTCGTCTCGTACGTCGGCGAGTCCACCCGCACGTCGAGGACCTCGCCGCGGCCGTACCGGGAGGCCTGGGCGAAGGGGAAGAAGGTCGTCTGGCGCCAGGCGGGGCCGCCCGGCTCGGTCATGATCGGGGCGATGACGTTGACCAGCTGGGCGAGGCAGGCGACGGTGACGCGGTCGGCGTGCCGGAGCAGGGCGATGAGCAGCGAGCCGAAGACGACCGCGTCCATGACGCTGTAGTTGTCCTCCAGCAGGCGGGGCGCCTCGGGCCAGTCCAGGGCGCTCACCTCCGCCTGCGTCTTGGTCATGTACCAGACGTTCCACTCGTCGAAGGAGAGGTTGATCTTCTTCTTGGACTTCAGGCGGGCGCCCACGTGGTCGCAGGTGGCGACGACGTTCTCGATGAAGGACTCCATGTCCACGGCGGAGGCGAGGAAGGAGTCGACGTCGCCGTCGAGCGGCTCGTAGTAGGCGTGCAGGGAGATGTGGTCGACCAGGTCGTACGTCTCCTGAAGGACCGTCGCCTCCCACGCGGCGAAGGTCTCCATGGACTGGCCGGAGGAGCCGCAGGCGACGAGTTCGACGCCGGGGTCGATCTGGCGCATCGCGCGAGCGGTCTCGGCGGCGATCCGGCCGTACTCCTCGGCGGTCTTGTGGCCCGTCTGCCAGGGCCCGTCCATCTCGTTGCCGAGGCACCAGAGCCGGATGCCGAAGGGGTCCTTGTCGCCGTGCTCGGCGCGCAGGTCGGACAGGGCGGTGCCGGCCGGGTGGTTGGCGTACTCCTGGAGTTCCAGGGCCTCGGCGACGCCCCGGGTGCCGAGGTTGACCGCCATCATGGGCTCGGCCTGGGGGCCGACCTTCTTCAGGAAGGCGATGAACTCGGAGAGGCCGAAGCGGTTGGTCTCGGTGGAGCGCCAGGCCAGGTCGAGGCGGCGGGGGCGGTTCTCCACCGGGCCGACGGAGTCCTCCCACTTGTAGCCGGAGACGAAGTTGCCGCCGGGGTAGCGGACGGCGGTGACGCCGAGTTCGCGGACGAGGTCCAGCACGTCCTGGCGCAGGCCCGCGTCGTCGGCCGTGGGGTGTCCGGGCTCGAAGACGCCGGTGTACACGCAGCGGCCGAGGTGCTCCACGAAGGAGCCGAAGAGACGGGGGTCGACGGCGCCGACGGTGAAGGCGGGGTCGAGGGTGAAGCGGGCGGTACGCATCTTTTCCTTTCGGGGGACTCTGCCCGGGGGCTGCGCCCGGGGGCTCTTCGGGGGCGCTACTGGCCGGCCAGGCCCGTGTGGGCGACGCCCGCCACGATCTGGCGCTGGAAGAAGACGAAGACGACGATCAGCGGCAGGCCCGCCATGAGGCCGCCGGCCATGAGCTGGGCCCACTGGATGCCGTAGGAGTTCATGACGGTCGCGATGCCGTTCGGCATGGTCATCAGGTCGGGGTTGTTGGTGACCATGTACGGCCACAGGAAGTTGTTCCAGGAGCTGATGAAGGTGAAGATGCCGACCGCCGCCAGGGACGGGCGGGAGAGCGGCACGATGATCGTGAGGAAGACGCGCCAGCGGCCGGCGCCGTCGATGAAGGCCGCCTCCTCCAGTTCGCGCGGGACGCCCTGGAAGAACTTGTAGAGGATGAAGACCATCGCGGCGGGCGCGCACTGCGGCAGGATCATGCCCCAGTAGGTATCGACCATCCCCATCTGCTGGACGGTGGTGAACAGCGGGACACCGAGCACGGCCGGGGAGACCATGAGGCCCGCCATCACCACGCCCATCAGGACGGACTTCCCCCGGAACTCGGTGCGGGCGAAGCCGTATCCGGCCAGCGCGCTCACGACCAGCACGATCGTCGTCACGCACACCGACACGACGAAGGAGTTCACGAACCAGGCGGTGATGTTGCCGGTCTCGAAGAGGGCCTTCCAGGCCTGGCCCGTCCAGTCCTCGGGCAGCCAGTGCGTGGGCACCTCGACGGCCTCGGTCTCCGACTTCAGCGAGGTGAACAGCGCCCACACCAGCGGGGCGAGGAACACCGCGGAGACGGCCGTGGCGAGCAGGGTGAGGGCGATCTGGCTCGGCGTCCAGGGGCGGCGCGGGTCCTTGTGTACCGGTGCGGCGGTGGTCATCGGCCGCCCTCCTCACGGTTGCGCAGCAGCCACATCCGCGCGAGGGCGACGGCCGCGATGAGCACGAAGAAGATGATGGAGATCGCGGAGGCGTAGCCCACGCGGTAGCTGGTGAAGCCCTGTTCGAGGGTGTACTGCACGAAGGTGCGCGTCGAGTCCTCCGGTCCCGGCCCGAAGTCCTGCATGACGACGGCCTGGTCGAAGACCTGGAGCGAGGCGAGGATCTGGAGCGCCACGACGAGACCGGTGATGTTGCGCAGCATCGGCAGCGTGATGTGGAGCATGCGGTGCCAGGCGTTCGCGCCGTCCAGCTCGGCGGCCTCGTAGAGGTGGGCGGGGATGCCCTGGAGCGCGGCGAGATAGAGCAGGAAGCTGAAGCCGACCGTCCACCACAGGGTGCAGACGACGACGGCGAGCATGGCGTACGACTTGTCGGTCAGCCACGCCGTGTCGAGGCCGAGGACGTGGTTGACCATGCCGGTGCCGGGGTTGAAGAGCCACTGCCAGAGGTTGGCGGCGACGGTGGACGGCAGCAGGAACGGCAGGAAGAAGCAGAGCCGCCAGAGCCACTTGCCGCGTTCGATGTGGTGGGCCAGCAGCGCCAGCAGCAGGGCGAGCACGGTGATGCAGGGCACCACGAGCAGCGTGAACCAGGCGCTGTGCCCGAGGGCGTCCCACATCAGCGGGTCGTCGAGGGCCTCGCGGTAGTTGTCCAGGCCGACGAAGCGCGCGGCGTCGCCGGAGATGTTGGCGTCGGTGAAGCTGAGCCACACGCCGCGCAGCAGCGGCCAGATCACGAAGAGGCCGAACAGCACGAGGAAGGGGGCGACGAACCAGCCGCCGTGCTGGAAGCCCTGCCTGCGGCGGACGGTGGCGGTCGCGGCGGCGCTCCGGGCGCGGGCCGGGCGGACGACGGTCTCGGCGCTGGTGGTCGTCATGCGACGGCACCTCCCTCGGCGGCGGTCTTCCCGTCCATCGGGTTCTTCGAGGCGAGGAGCCGGGCGAGCGTGCTCCTCATCCGGCGGGCCACCGCGTCGGGCTTCGCGGAGCCCAGCGTGGAGGAGACGACGATCGGTCCGACGCGCTGGGCGAGGATGCCGGTGGACCCGGCGAACCACACCTTGGGCTCGGTGGCCTGGTGGTCCATGGCCGAGACGTACTCGCTCTGGGGCTTCAGCTCCCGGTACGCGGCCGTGGACAGGGTCGGGGTGAAGGCGGGGATGTGGCCGCCGGCCGCCCACTGCCGGGCGTGCCGGACGACGTAGGCGGCGAGTCGGTGGGCGCCCTCGTTCCCGGGGCCGCCCCGGCCGGCCTGGTGGGGCAGGACGAAGGCGTGCGACTCGGCGTGGGTGGCCTGCTTCCCGAAGACGGGCGGCAGCGGCATCGCCCCGTAGTCGAGCTTCGCTCCGTCGAAGACCGGCACGGACCAGTTACCCTCCCAGACGAAGGGGCCGCCGTTGACGAACTGCTCGGCGCCCGCGCCGCCCGCGAAGCCGGGGTCGGCGTACCCGTCGGTGATGTGCCGGCGCAGGAACTCCAGGACCTGGGTGGCCTTGTCGGTGTCGAAGGTGACCTCGGTGTGGTCGGCGTTGAACCAGGTGCCGCCGAGCTGGGTGTAGAAGGCGACGAAGAACCACCACTGGAAGTTCTGGTCGTTGACCCACAGCCCGATGGTCTGGAGTCCCTTCCCGGTGGCCGCCTTGGCCTCCTTCAGTACGTCGAACCACTCGTCGGCCGACGTCACCGGGACCATCCGGCCGTCCGCGTCGAGCAGGCCGGCCTTCCTCAGCACGTCCCTGCGGTAGAAGCAGAGCTGGACGTGGATGTCGAGGGGGAGGGCGTAGAGCTTGCCGTCGATGACGGCGCGCTTCCACAGCGCGGGGTTGAAGTCCTGTTCGCGCACGCCGTACCGGGCGAGGAGGTCCATGTCCCAGGGGTCCAGGAGGCGGCCCGGCGAGAAGCCGGTGACGCGGCCCAGGTGCATGACGCCGAGGTCGGGCGCGCGGTTGCCGGCGGCCGCCATGGCGAGCTTGGTGTAGAAGGGGCTGCCCCACTGGAGGGTGGAGTCCTTCACGTCGATGCCGGGGTTGTCCTTCCGGAAGGAGTCCAGCATCGCGATCATGTTGTAGCCGTCGCCGCCGCTGAAGAGGTTCCAGTAGCGCACCCGGGTGTCCGCTCCGGAGGCGAGCGCGTCGGCTCCGGTACCGAGCGCCGCGAAGCCGAAGCTCCCGGCGGCCGTCAGCCCGCCCATCGCGGCGAGCAGTTGCCTGCGATCGAGGCCAGGTCGTCCCATGCCCTGCCCTATCTGCTCAGGGATATCCGCTCACGGTGTTCGAGATATCGAATATCGCTCGTAACTTCGAACGGGACCGTAGGTGGGAAGCGCTTTCGCGTCAATGGTTCGGGCAAGAACTCGGGCAGGGATCCGGACCGGGACGTCCACGCGCCGCGCTCACTCCCCGCATCGCATGACGCGGACACATCCACCCGCGTAGGCTCGAACGGCCTTGAGCACGGCGGCGAGTGAGAGCGGGGGGACACCATGGCAGCCCGTGGTCCGCGCCCGCGCCCCGGCACCCCGGGACACCGCGGCGGTCACCCGGTGACCGCTCGGCACGCGGAACTGGCCCGCACGGCGGCCGTCTTGGCATATTGCACTGGTGACCGAGCCACACCCAGGCGAACAGGGAGACAGCGGTGCGTACCAGGAAGGAGATGCGTCGTCTCGCTGACGCCCTCATCGACCCCATCCGGGTGCCGGTACCGGCGGATCCCGAGGTCCTGTTCGAAGCGCTCGTCGCCTCCGTCAGCGCCTGGCGGGGCCGCGACGTGGTCGTGCACCGGGCGGCGTTCCCGCCGCACACCGCGAGCGGGCTGTGGCTGGAGCGCGAGCACCACGACGACGTGGTGGTGGACGAACGCGCCGCCGTGTGGCACCAGATCGTGATCCTCTGCCACGAGGTGTGGCACATGAGCCGCCGCCGCTCCGCCCCCGACGAGGCCGCCGGCGGACAGCCCCGGCCCGTCGCCGCGCGCACCGACTTCTCGCTCGCCGAGGAGCAGGAGGCGGACCGCTTCGGCATGCTGATGGGCGGTCGGCTGCGCACCTGGCTGGAGGCCTCCACCGACTCGGTCTTCGCCGCGGAGGGCGGCGATCCCGACGACCCCCAGGACCTCGCCGGACGCATCGGGGCCGCGCTCAACTACCGCGGGACCACGCGGTGAACGCCCTGATCAACTACGTGAGCTGCGGAGTGCTGTGGCTCGGTCTGCTGGTGAAGGCCCCCGACCTGCTCCGGCACCGCCGCGACCCGTACCTGCGCGCCCTGTGCGCGGTGCTGGGGCTGGCCGGCCTCTGCTTCCTGCTCGGGGCGCCGCCGACGGTCGGCGCCGTCAACCGGCTGAGCGGGGTGCCGAACCTGGCGGCCCCCCTGACCTACGCGGCGATCACCGGGTACTGCGCCGCCTCCCAGATCCTCGTCGTCCACTGGCGCGGCGGGCCCCGGGTGCGGCGCACCGCCCGCCGCTGGGCCCTCGCCTACGCCCTCGTGGTCCTCGGCATCGCGGGGACCTTCGCGCTCGGCGACGCGCCCGAGGAGCGCCGCACCGACCTGGACACCTACTACGCGCGCACGCCGTTCCTCGCCCAGATGATCGTCCTGTACCTGGTCGCGCACCTCACCGCGGCGACCGTCACCGCGGTGTCCGCGCTGCGCTGGGCGCGCCGGGTGCGGGGCGGGCTGCGGGCCGGCCTGACCCTGCTCGGCATCGGCTCGCTGTGCGGCGCCGGCTACAGCGTGGTCAAGCTCGTCGCGGTGGGCGCCCGCTGGTCCGGGCACGACTGGTCGGCGCTCGGCACCACCGTCTCCCCGGCCGCCGCCGGCCTCGGCGCCCTGCTGACGGTCGTCGGGGTCCTGGTCCCGCTGCTCGCGCCCCGGGTGACCGCGTGGCGGCGGGCGCGGCGGGCGTACGCCCGGCTCGGTCCGCTGGAGCGGGCGCTGGACGGTCTGCTCACCCGCCGGGCGCTCAGGCTGCCCCGGCCCCGGTTCGCCTCCCCCGCCACCCTGCTGATGTGGCGCCGGACCAGCATCCACAACGCGCTCGGCCACCTGGACGCGTATTTCGACGGGGACCTGTACGACCGGGTCCACGCCGGGGCGCTGGCGGCGACCGACGCCCCGGAGCGGGCCGAGGCCGCCGCCTGGGCCGCCGTGATCAGCGACGCGGTACGGCGCGAGGCGGACCCGGCGGGGCGGCACCCGGCGGCCCGCGGCACGGCCCGGCTGCCCGGCCCGGCCGTCCTCGACCGGATCGCCGACGCGCTGGCCGGCACCGCGCCGGTGCCCGCGGTCCCCGCGGTGCCGAGCGGTACGACCACGGCGGGGACCCCGTGAACCGGGCCCCCGGCGAAGGGAGGAGGGCGGCGTGAGCCTCGTCGTGTATCTGGCGGCCCTGGTGTTCGGGATGACGTCCGTCCTGCTGTTCCGGCGGCCGCGCACGGCCATGCGGAACCCGCTGACCCTGTCCACCTGCGCGGCGGTCGTCCTCGGCGCCCTGGTCTTCGTCTGCGCGGCCCCCGCCACCCTCGCCACCGTCAACGACCTCACCGGCGTCCCCAACTTCGGCGCCCCGCTGACCTACGGCATGCTCTCCGCGTACAGCTGCGCGGTGCTCGTGCTGCTGATCAACTGGCGGGGCGGCCCCCGCGCGCGGGTGCGGCGGATGGTGCTGCGCAGCATGGCCGCCTACGGGCTGCTGGTGGTCGCCATCGTCGTGCTGTTCACGCTCGCCGACGCGCACACCGAGCGGCTGACCGACCTCGACACGTACTACGCCGGCACCCCGTTCATGCGCGAGATGATCCTGCTGTACCTGCTCGGCCACAGCGCGGCGATGCTGGTCATGTGCGCCGTCTGCCTCAAGTGGGGCCGCGAGGTGGGCGGGCTGCTGCGCACCGGGCTGCGGCTGATCCTGCTGGGGGCGCTGCTGGACGTGGTGGGGTTCCAGCTGGCGAAGTACACGGCGGTCGTGGCGCGCTGGACGGGTCACGACCTCGACTTCCTGTCCACCACGGTGGCCCCGCCGATGGCCTCGCTGGCGGCCCTGCTGGTCTCGGCGGGGTTCGTGCTGCCGAGGCTGCTGCCGCCCGTGGTCGCCCACTGGCGGGGACTGGAGGACTACCGGCGGCTGGAGCCGCTGTGGTCCCTGGTCGAGCCGGTGTCCACCGCCCCCGGACCGCCGGCCGCCCGGTGGCAGCTGCCCCGGGCCCGCCTCCAGTGGCGCGAGGTGTCCATCCACGACGCCCTGCTCGCGCTGGCGCCGTACTTCGACCACCGGGTCCGGGAGCGGGTGCGGGACGCGGCCCTGCGCGGTGGCCGTACTCCCCACGAGGCCCGGCTGGCGGCGGAGGCGGCGATGCTCGCGGACGCCGCGCGGCGGGCCCGCGCCCGTGAGGAACCACCCGAGAGCGCCGGTTCGTACCGGCTGCACGCCACCGAGGTCTCCGGCCCGAGCGGGCTGGTGGAGCTGGCGCAGGCGCTGGTGCGTCCACCCGCCGGGGCCCTCGCGCCCGACGGAGCGGCGCGCACCTCCCTGACCGGATCCCTGGCCGAACCCGAGGAGCCCCATGTCGCGTAGAGCTGTCGTCGTCGGTGCCGGTCTGGCCGGCATGCTGGCCGCGGCCGTGCTGTCCACCGCGGGCGTCGACGAGGTGGTGGTGGTGGACCGCGACGAGCTGCCGCCGGGGCCGGAGCACCGGCGCGGGCTGCCGCAGGGGCGGCACGCGCATCTGCTCATGGCCGGCGGCCTGGCCGCCATGGAGGAGCTGGTGCCGGGCCTCGGCCTGCGCGAGCGGCTGGTCGCCGCCGGAGCCCACGAGGTGTCCCTCAGCTCGGGCATGCTGGCCCGCACGCCCGAGGGCTGGCTGCGCAGATGGCGGCGCGAGGGGCCCGTGATGCTGACCTGCACCCGGGCGCTGCTGGACTGGACGGTGCGGGCCGCGGTGCTCGAACACCGACCCGTCGGGATCCGCCGGGCCGCGGTGATCGGGCTGACCGGCGACGCGGGGCGGGTGCGGGGGGTGCGGATCGCCGCGCCCGGCGGGGACACGGACCTCGACGCCGACCTGGTCGTCGACGCGAGCGGACGCGGCACGCGGGTCGTCGCCTGGCTGGACGGGCTCGGGCTGTCCGGCGTCCGGGAGCGGACCGTGGACTCGGGCCTGGTCAACGCCTCGCGCGTCTACCGGGTCCCGGTGGGTGCGGAGCGGTTCCCGCTGACGGTCGTGCAGGCCGACCCGTACGTGTCCCGGCCCGCCCGCAGCGCGATGGTGATGCCGGTCGAGGGGGGCCGCTGGCTGGTGAGCTGCGGCGGCTCGCGCGGTGGTGAGCCGCCGGCGGACCCGGAGGGCTTCCTGCGGTACACGCTCGCGCTGCCGGACCCGATCGTGGGACGGCTGATCTCCGGCGCCGAGCCGCTCACCGACGTGCACCTGAGCCGGTCGACCAGCAACGTGCGGCGGTACCTGGAGAGGTCGCCGCACTGGCCGGAGGGGTTCGTGGTCCTCGGGGACGCGCTGGCCACCTTCAATCCGGCGTACGGGCAGGGCATGACGGTGGCCGCGTTCGGAGCGCGGGTCCTCGGCCGGGAGCTGGAGCGGGGCGGTCCGGGCGCGCCCGGTCTCGGCCGGCGGGTGCTGCGGGGCGCGGCCCGCTCGGTGGACGCGGCGTGGTCGCTGGCCGTCGGCCAGGACGTCCACTACCCGGGGGTGCGCGGCGGGCGGCCGGGCGCCGCCGACCGCGTGGTGACGGTGTACACCCGGCGCCTGACGAGGGCGGCGACGGGCTCGTACGCGGCGGCCTCGGCCCTGTGGGACGTCACCAGCATGCGCACGCCGCCGACCCGCCTGTTCCGTCCCGACGCGGTCCTGGCCGCCCTCGCCGGTCCCGCGCTCCCGCCACCGGCACAGCCGCCGCTGACGCCCGGCGAGCGCGAGGTGCTGCGGGGGCTGGACCGCACGGGGGCGTGAGCGGCCGGGCGCCTGCGGCAGGCCACCCGCCCCGGCCCCGCCGCCCGTTCAGCCCGCGAACGCCGGCTGGGGCACCCCCCGCCCCGCGTCCGGCACCACCAGCACCGCGCCCGCCAGCGGGTGCGGTGCCGCCAGTCCCACCCGGGCGGTGGTGAGGTACAGGTCGGTCAGACCGGGGCCGCCGAAGGCGCAGGCGGTGACCCGGGGGACCGGGAGGGGGATCACCCGGTCCAGGTCGCCGGACGGGGTGTAGCGGCGCACCGCGCCCCCGTCCCACAGCGCGACCCAGACGCAGCCCTCGGCGTCCACGCACAGGCCGTCGGGGAAGCCGGCGCCGTCCTCGATCACGGCCAGCGGACGGCGCCCCGAGACCAGGCCGTCGGCAGGGGAGACGTCGAGGACGTCGATGCGCCGGGTCGGGGTGTCGACGTAGTACATCAGCCGGCCGTCGGGGCTCCAGCCGGTGCCGTTGCTCACCGTGACGTCGGTCAGCACCGGGGTGACCGTGCCGTCCCCCGCGGCCCGGGACAGCGTCCCGCCGCCGGTCGCCTCGTCGTAGCGCATGGTGCCGGCCCACAGGGTGCCGTCGGGGGCGACCGCGGCGTCGTTGCCGCGGCGGCCGGGCACGACCTCCCGGTGCAGCCAGCGGAAGGTGTCGTCGGGGTCGACCAGGCCGATCCCGTCGCGCAGGTTGAGCACCAGCCCGCCGCCCGCGCGCGGCTTGGCGGCGCCGACGTGCTGCTCGGTGCGGCGGACCGTACGCCGGCCGGTGGCCGGGTCGTAGGTGTGGACGCGGGAGGCGAGGATGTCGATCCACAGCAGGCGTCCCGTCGCCGGGTCCCAGGTGGGGCCCTCGCCGAGAGCCGCCTCCGCCCGGACGGCCACCTCGTACGGCGGACGGCTCGCGCTCATGCCGCGCTCCGGTGGCCGAGCCGCTCGGACAGGTCGGCCGCACCCCCGACGGCGAGCCGTTCCAGCTCGCCGAGACGCTCCTCGCTCCAGCGGATCATGGGCACGGAGATCGACAGCGCGGCGACGACCCGGCCGCTGCGGTCGCGGACCGGGGCGGCCACGCAGGAGACGTCCGGGTTGGACTCGCGGCTCTCCACCGCGACGCCCCGCTCCCGGATACCGGCCAACGCCTCGCGCAGGGCGGCCGGGTCGGTGATGCTGTTCGGGGTCATCGCGGTCAGCCGGGCGTCGTCGGGGAAGCGGGCGGCCAGCTCCGGCTCGGGCAGGGAGGCGAGCAGCATCTTGCCGACGGACGTGCAGTGCGCGGGCAGCCTGCGCCCGGCCGCCGACACCATGCGCACCGCGTGCGTGGAGTCCACCTTCGCGATGTAGATGACGTCCGTGTCCTCCAGGATCGCCACGTGCACCGTCTCGTCGCAGGTCTCGGCGACGCTCCGGGCGACCTGCTGGCCCTCGGCGGCGAGGTCGAGGTGCTCGGCGTAGCGGGCGCCGAGCTGGTACGGCCGCACGCCGAGCCGGTACCGTCCGGGCTGACCGGCCACGGGGACGATGTACTTGCGGGCGGAGAGCGTGGTGACCAGTTCGTGCACGGTGGTGCGCGGCAGCTGGAGCCGGCGCACGATGTCGGGGGCGGAGAGCGTGCCGTCCCCGTCGAGGAAGAGCTCCAGTATGTCGAGAGCCCGGGTCACGGCTGGTACGAGGCGTCCCATGTCCGGCCCCCTCCCTTAGTGTTCGAAATTTCAACAGGCGATCGGAATAGCGAACACAGGCTACTCACATCGCGTTTCCCGGGGCAATGGGCGTGCGTCCGCGCACCGCCCGCCCGGCCGGTGGGCGACGATGGTCCCCATGCCCACCGGTCAGCGGCCCCCCGCCCCCTTCACCCCGCTCGACTTCCAGCTGGTGCTGCTGCGGCGCATGGCCGACCACAACCCCGGGCTGGTGGAGGACGCCCGCCGCGCGCTGGGCGCCTCGCTCGCGGACCAGCGGGAGGCGAACAAGCGCTGGCAGGCCATGCTCCGCTCGCCGCGCGCCCGTTCGGCCGCCTCCCGGTACCGTTCCGTCCTCGGCGAACCCGAGTCGTCGGCGCCGCGCCGGATCGGCGACCTGGAGTGCGAGGCCCGGCGGTGGCGGCTTCCCCTCTGGCCCGACCTGCGCTTCGAGGTGCTGGTCGCCGACCGGGGAGTCGTCTGGAACGAGTGGCTGGTGCGGGCCCCCGGCGCCCAGGGGCCGGAGCTGCGCACCCTGGACGACCTCACCCCCTGGTCCTGCACGGTCGACGAGGTCGCCCGCGCCTTCGCACCCGCCCGCCCCCTCCAGGGCTCGGCCCCCACCCGCTGGGGGCTCGCCCTCGCCGCACCGGACGCGCGGGGCCGACGGCACGAGGTCACCGCCGAGTTCACCTGGGGGCTGCTCCAGCGGACGGCCGTCGGGGGCCGTTAGCGGGCCGCCACCAGCACCGCCTCGACGACCCGCGGCAGCGACTCCTCGTGCAGCCACAGGAAGAGGTTCGGCTCGACCAGCTCCAGCTCCATCACCCGGGGCCGCCCGTCCTCCCCGTCCACCAGGTCCACCCGGGCGTACAGCAGCTCGGGGGCGTCCGGTACGGCGGCCAGGGCGCTCTCGGCGACCGCACGTTCGGCCGGGGTCGGGGACCAGGGTTCCAGGCCGGGGTGCGCGACCTTCCGCTCGTCGTACGGCGTCCCGGGGGTGAGGACGGCGCCCTTGCGGGAGGCGTGCAGCAGGCGCCCGCCGAAGAACTGCAGCGCCCGCTCCCCGGCGGTGTCGATGCTGCGCATGTAGGGCTGCACCATCGCCGTGAACCCCTCGGCGTGCATCCGCTCCACCTGCCGCCGCGCGGTGGCGTGCTCGTCGGGCGTGTAGCGGGCGGCGAAGCGGGCCCCGGCGCCCGAGGTGGGCTTGACGACGTACTCGTGGCCGTCGGGCAGGTCGGGCGCCTCGCCGGGGGCGATGCAGCGGGTGGGGACGACGGGCACACCGGCCGCCGCGAGGTCGCCGAGGTAGCGCTTGTCGGTGTTCCAGCGCACGACCGCCGCCGGGTTCGACAGCCGCGTCAGCTTGCCGCACTCCTCCGCCCACGCGGTGAACTCGCCCGCCCGCCAGCTGTAGTCCCAGGTGGAGCGGATCAGGACGAGGTCGAAGGACGCCCAGTCGACCTCCTCGTCGTCCCAGATCTCGGCGGACGCCTCGGCCCCCGCCGCCTCCAGCGCCCCCGCGAGCACCGGCAGATCGCGGTCGACGCTGATCTGCGGGCCGGGGCGGCAGGTGACGAGTGCTATCCGGGGCACGGCGGGCTCCCTCTTCGTACGGCGCGGGTGACGGCTCCGCAGGCTAGCAACCCCGTCCGCCGCCGGGTCCGGCTACCGCTCCTCTCCGGGGTCCCAGTCCAGCAGCCGGACCTTGGCGACCGTGCGGACGTGGCGGCGCATCGCGCCGGCCGCCTGCCGGGGCAGGCCGGCCGCGACGGCGTCGAGGATGTCCTGGTGCTGGGCGAGGGAGCGGCCGGGCCGGCCCGGCTGGCGCAGGGACTCGGTGCGGCTCTCGGCGATCTGGTGGGCGATGGAGCGCATGAACTCGGCGAGCAGACTGCTGTGCGCCGCCGCCGTGACCGCCGCGTGGAACAGCCGGTCGCCCTCGACGCCGTGGTCGCCCCGCTCGATCTCCTCGGCCATCACCGCGAGCGCGGAGCGCATCGCCGCCAGGTCGTCCTCCGTGCGCCGCTCGGCGGCCAGTTCGGCGAGCTTCGTCTCCAGCGCCTCGCGGGCCTCCAGGACGTCCGGGAGCCGCCGCCGGCGCTCCACCATGTCCTCGACCGGTTCCACGTCGAGGCTGTCCCGGACCAGGTACGTCCCGCCGCCGTGCCGCGCTTCCACCAGTCCCTGGACCTCCAGGACCACGATCGCCTGCTTCACCGAGGCCCGGCTGACGCCGAGCCGCTGGGCGAGGTCCCGTTCGGGCGGCAGCCGGTCCCCGGCCCGCAGACCGCCGTCGGTGACGTACTGGCGCAGCCGCTCCAGCACCTGTTCGTACAGGCGCTGCTTGGCCATGGGGCGCAGGGCGTCGGTCACGAGGTCCCCCTCTCGCCGGGAGCGTAGCACCGGGCGGCGGGTGGCCGAGTGGCTGAGCCAATTCGTGCGCGACCCCTTGACGGCCGCCCGGCGCGGGCCCACGCTGACCGACCAACCGCACGACTCAAGTGGCTCAGCCACTCAGCCAATCAGGTCAGCCCTCGGGAGCCCCCGCATGTCCCCCGAACTCGTCTCGATCCTCGTCCTCGTCGTGGTGTTCGTCATCGCCACCACCCGTTCCGTCAACATGGGCGCGCTCGCCTTCGCCGCCGCCTTCGGGGTGGGTACGCTCGTCGCCGACCTCGACGCGGACGGCATCTTCGCCGGCTTCCCCGGCGACCTGTTCGTCGTCCTCGTCGGCGTCACCTACCTGTTCGCCATCGCCCGGGCCAACGGCACCACCGACTGGCTGGTGCACGCGGCCGTCCGGCTGGTGCGGGGGCGGGTGGCGCTGATCCCGTGGGTGATGTTCGCGCTCACCGGCGCCCTCACGGCGATCGGCGCGGTGAGCCCGGCGGCGGTCGCCATCGTCGCGCCGGTCGCGCTGAGCTTCGCCACCCGGTACGCGATCAGCCCGCTGCTCATGGGCACGATGGTGGTGCACGGCGCGCAGGCGGGCGGCTTCTCGCCGATCAGCATCTACGGCTCGATCGTCAACGGCATCGTCGAGCGCGAGGACCTGCCGGGCAGCGAGATCACCCTCTTCCTGGCCTCGCTGATCGCCAACCTCCTCATCGCGGGCGTGCTGTTCGCGCTCTTCGGCGGACGGAAGCTGTGGGCGCGGGGGGCGGTGGCGCCGGAGGACGGCGGTCGGACGGGCGACGGCAGTGCGGGCACGGTGACGGCGGGGACGGGGAAGACCGGGACGGCGGGGACGGGGAAGACCGGGACGGCGGGCCCGGCCACGGGCACCTCCGGCACGGTGCCCACCGGCACCGGTACGGCCACCGGCACCGCCCCCACCGCCGTGGCCGTCCGCCCCGGCCAGGACACCGCCGGCGACGGCGGTGACTGCGGCGACGACGGCGCGGGACCGCGCCTGACCCCCGCCCGGACCGCCACCCTGGTCGCCCTGGTCGCCCTCGTCGTGGCCGTCCTCGGCTTCGACCTGGACGCGGGCCTGACCGCGGTCTCCCTCGCCGTCGTACTGAGCACCGTCTGGCCGGACGACAGCCGCCGCGCGGTCGGCGAGATCGCCTGGTCGACGGTCCTGCTGATCTGCGGTGTCCTCACGTACGTCGGCGTGCTGGAGGAGATGGGCACCATCACCTGGGCCGGCGAGGGCGTCGGCGGCATCGGCGTACCGCTGCTGGCCGCGGTGCTGCTCTGCTACATCGGCGCGCTCGTCTCGGCCTTCGCCTCCTCGGTGGGGATCATGGGGGCGCTGATCCCGCTGGCGGTGCCGTTCCTCGCGCAGGGCGAGATCGGGGCGGTCGGCATGGTGGCGGCGCTCGCGGTCTCGGCGACGGTGGTGGACGTCAGTCCGTTCTCGACGAACGGGGCACTGGTCCTGGCCGCGGCCCCCGACGTCGATCGAGAGCGCTTCTTCCGGCAGTTGATGGTGTACGGAGGGATCGTGGTGGCGGCCGTACCCGCGCTGGCCTGGCTGGTGCTGGTGGTGCCCGGCTTCGGGTAGGTCCCGTCGGACGACCGGTAATCCGGTGACAGCGAGCAACGACCAAGGAGTACGACGCGTGTCCTCTCTCTTCCCGGCCCTCCTCCCGGCCGCGAGCGCCGCGGCCGACCGGCCCGCCCTGCGCTTCGGCGAGCGTTCCCTGACCTACGCGGAACTGGCCGCCGCGGCGGGCGGCACGGCCGGCCGGATCGGGGCCGCCGGCCGGGTCGCCGTCTGGGCGACCCCGGCGCTGGAGACCGCGGTCGCCGTGGTGGCCGCGCTGCTGGCCGGCGTCCCCGCCGTACCGCTCAACCCGAAGTCGGGCGACAAGGAGCTCGCGCACATCCTGTCGGACAGCGAGCCGTCCCTCGTCCTGGCGGCCCCGGGCGACGAACTGCCGCCCGCCCTGGCCGGCCTGGAGCGCGTCGACGTCGACGTGGCCGCCCGCGGGCCGGTCCGCGCGCCGGGGGACGACCGCGCCGGCGACGGCGACCCCGCGCTCGTCGTCTACACCTCCGGCACCACCGGGCCGCCCAAGGGCGCCGTCATCCCCCGGCGCGCGCTGACGACGACCCTGGACGCGCTCGCCGACGCCTGGGCGTGGACCGGCGAGGACGTGCTGGTGCACGGGCTTCCGCTGTTCCACGTGCACGGACTGGTGCTCGGCGTCCTCGGTCCGCTGCGGCGCGGCGGGTCCGTGCGGCACCTGGGCAGGTTCTCCCCCGAGGGCGCGGCGCGGGAGCTGAACGCCGGCGCGACCATGCTGTTCGGGGTGCCGACGATGTACCACCGGATCGCCGAGGCGCTGCCCGGCGACCCGGAGCTGGCGAAGGCGCTGGCCGGGGCCCGGCTGCTGGTGTCGGGGTCGGCCGCGCTGCCCGTGCACGACCACGAGCGGATCGCCGCCGCGACCGGCCGGCGGGTGATCGAGCGGTACGGCATGACGGAGACCCTGATGAACACGAGCGTGCGGGCGGACGGCGAGCCCCGCGCCGGGACGGTGGGCGTACCGCTGCCGGGGGTGGAGCTGCGGCTGGTGGAGGACGACGGCACACCGATCGCGGAGCCGGACGGGGAGAGCGTCGGCGAGATCCAGGTGCGCGGCGCGAACCTGTTCACCGAGTACCTGAACCGCCCCGACGCCACCGCCGCCGCCTTCACCGCGGACGGCTTCTTCCGCACCGGCGACATGGCGGTGCGCGACCCGGACGGCTACGTCCGCATCGTCGGCCGCAAGGCCACCGACCTGATCAAGAGCGGCGGCTACAAGATCGGGGCCGGTGAGATCGAGAACGCGCTGCTCGAACACCCGGGGGTGCGCGAGGCCGCCGTCACCGGCGAGCCCGACCCCGACCTCGGTGAGCGGATCGTGGCGTGGATCGTGCCGGCCGACCCCGCCGCGCCGCCGACCCTCGACGCGCTGGCCGACCACGTCGCCGGCCGGCTCGCCCCGCACAAGCGGCCCCGGGTCCTGCGCCTGTTGGACACCCTCCCCCGCAACGACATGGGGAAGATCATGAAGCGGGCGCTGAGCCATGACTGACCGCCTGTCCGCACGCGCGTTCCTCGCCCTGCTCACCGACGACTTCACCGAACTGCCGCACCCCCCGGGCACGTCGGAGCCCGACGGCCCGCTCGGCTGGCACGGCTACGACGCCGCCCGCGCCCGAGCCGCCGGGCGCACCGGCGAGGAGGAGTCCGTCGTCTGCGGGACCGGGCACGTCCTGGGCACCCCGGCCGTGTTCCTCGCCTTCGAGTTCGGCTTCCTCGGCGGCTCGCTGGGCCGGCGCACCGGTGACCGGCTGGAGGCGGCGTACGCCCACGCGCGCGAGCGGCGGCTGCCGGTGGTGCCGCTGGTCGCCACGGGCGGCAGCCGGATGCAGGAGGGGATGCTCGCGCTGACCCAGCTCCAGCGCGTGGCCCGGCAGTCGGCGCTCACCCGCGCGGCCGGGCTGCCGCAGATCGCCGTGTTGCGGGACCCGGCCACCGGGGGCGGCTGGGCGACGCTGGGCGCGGGCGCCGACGTGGTCCTCGCGCTGCCCGGCGCCCAGGTCGGCTTCGCGGGCTCCCGGGTCCGGCCGCCGGACGCCGATCCGGCGGCGTACACGGCCGAGGCGCAGGTGGCGGTGGGCAGCGCGGACGCCGTCGTGCCGCCCGGGGAGCTGCGCGGCACGCTGGGCCGGTGGCTGCGGCTGCTGACGGCGCCGTCCGACGACCCGGCACCCGTGCCCGCACCGCTCGGCGCGCGGGACCTGCCGGAGACGGGCTGGGACGCGGTGCGGCGGGCCCGCTCCCCCGAACGACCGCGCGCCGGGGCGTACCTGGACGCCTACTTCACCCATCGGGTCGCCCTCTCCGGCGACCGCTGCGGGGGCGCCGACCCGGACGGCATGCTCTGCGGCTTCGGCGAGCACGCGGGGCGGACGGTCGCGTACGCCGCCCAGACGGGGACGGCGACCCGGCCCGCCGGGTACCGCACCGCCGCCCGGCTGATCCGGCTCGCGGACCGGCTGGGCGTCCCGGTACTGACCCTGGTGGACACCCCGGGCGCGGCGAACGACGCGGCGGCGGAACGGCAGGGCGCGGGTGCGGCGATCGCCGACCTGTTCACCGCGGTGGCGTCGGTGAGCACGCCGGTCACCACGCTGGTGATCGGCGAGGGCGGCTCGGGCGGGGCGCTGGCGCTGGCCGCGCCCGGCAGCACCTGGGCGACCCCGGACAGCTACTTCTCCGTCATCGCGCCGGAGTCGGCGGCGGCGATCCTCAAACGCCCGCCCGAGCAGGTGGAGGCGACGGCGGACCAACTGCGGCTGCGGCCGCAGGACTTGGCGGAGCTGGGCGTGATCCGAACAGGCGATCAGTTGTTCCCTGGAACAGGTGATCGTCGCCCGTAGGAGCGAATGCGGCTGCCGGGACCAGCGATACTCACGGTGTGCGAGCGACGGGCTGCAGACCGTGATCGACGCACATGTCCCCCGGGGGTCCCACCCAGGGTGGCCCCCACATGCACAGCGCAAGGAGCTGCACGATCATGAACCTTCTCACCGACATCCTCGCCGGCCTCGTCCACTTCGTCGGCTGGCTGGTCTGACGGTCCGGGAGACACGACGGCGCCGCCTCCCCGTCCCAGGGAGGCGGCGCCGTCCGCGTACCGGCGAACGGCCCGCGTCAGCGCACGGCCACCGCCCGCACGATCTCCTGCGTGACCGAGCCGCCCCGGTCGTCCCGTGCCGAGGCCCGCAAGGACACGTGCTCGGCGTGGCGGGGCACGCTCAGCGTCCCCTGCCAGGACGCCGGCCCGTCACCGCCGCGCAGCGACACGCGCTGCCAGGACTTCCCGCCGTCGTAGGAGGCCTCCAGCTTCCCGCCGCCGAGCCGCCCGGTGTCCGGGGCGCCCGCCACGTACTGCGCGCCGAGCCCGATCCGCACCTTCTTCCCGCCGCGCACCTCGCCCGCGAGGTCGGTGTCGACGTCGAAGGAGAGGTTGATCAGCGGGAGATACGTCCACCGGTCCCCGGGCGTGGCCGCCGAGCGGAACGTCCACTCGGCGTGCCCCTCGGTGCCGAGCTTCCAGCGTCCGGCGTCGAGCGCGGTGTCGGTGACGAGCCGGTACGTGCGCGCGTCGGCCGGCGCGCCGTACACGTAGGCGGCGGAGGACGGCCCCTGGTCGACCAGCTCGCCGTCCAGGTACACCGACGTGGTCTGCGACATCCCGCTGCCCTCGCTCCACACGTCGCCGAAGCCGGTGTGGTCGGGGCCGGAGTCGCCCCACCCGGGGGCGTTGAACTGGAGCCGGTCGCCCGCGCGCTGCTGGCCCCAGCCCAGCCCGGTGCCGAGGTAGGGGTGCCAGACGGGCTTGAACCAGTTCAGCTCCTCGCGCGAGCCGCCCTCGTACCGGACGGTCCCGGACCGCTGCTCCAGTGCGTCGCCGGCGGCCGTCACGGACTCGTGCCACAGCTGACCGGGTCCGGTCGACACGTACTCGGTGCGCTCGGCGGGGTAGTCGATCCGCTCCCGGAAACCCAGCCCGACGGGGAAGGCGTCGGTGATCGAGTAACGGAACTCACCGCCGCTCGCCGGCTCGGCCGCGTGGTAGCGGGTGCGCAGCTCGGCGAGGTCCCGGCGGCCGGGCTCGTAGGTGAGGTCCCGGTCGGGCACGGCACCGCGGTGCCCTTCGGAGAGGTCGTACGTGTAGGGCGTGTTGCGCGTGCCGGTCATGTCGACCCGCCCGGCGTCCCGCAGCCGCTCCGCGTCGGCCGCGCCGACGGTGGCGATCTGCAGCGGCCGGTCGGCGTTGTCGTCCGTGCCCCACCACCGCATCAGCCGGCCGGGCGCGTCGTCGGTCACGAACAGCGCCTTGACGCCCGCGTCCTGGGCGGCCTGGGCGAGATCGGCCGGTTCGGTGCCCTCGGTGAGCCGGGCGAGGACCGCCTTGCCCCGGACACCGCCGGGGAAGGGGCCGTCCCCGACGTCGACCAGCGGCAGCCGGCTGCGGCCCTCGATCAGGGTGCCGCCCGACTGGACGGTGGCCTCACCGACGCCCTTCACCTCCAGCAGCGGCTTGCCCAGCCGCCACACGGTCCGGTACTCGAAGTCGCCCTCGGTCACCTTCCGGCCGGTGGGCGCCGCGAAGACGCTGTCGTACGTCAGGGGCACCTGGACCGCGCCGAACAGGTCGGAGCCGCCGCCGCTGCGGTCGTACTCCATGAGCAGTTGCCGCGTCTCGGTGCGCCGGTCGACGTCGGCGCCGATCTCGCGCAACGTCCGGCCGTCGAGAGTGATCTCGCGGTCCCGGTCGACGACGACCTCGGGCGCCGCGAGGAAGCCGAGCCCGAGCGAGTCGGCGCCGCGGCTGCCGCGCACGTCCAGGAAGGAGGTGAGGCTGTACGTCCCCGGGGTCAGCCGCAGCTCCAGGGTGCCCGACTCGCCGACGTGCGCGGGGACGGGGTCGACGCCCTCGGCGAGCTTCTGGACCACCAGGTCGGCCGGCGTGGCCGCACCGGCGCGGTCCTTGACCCGCACGGTGAGCGTGTACCGCTCCTCCTCCTTGACCATGCCGAACGCGGTGTGCGCGACGACCGTGCCGTCCGTACCGGTCGCGACGATCCGGCCGCTCGTCGTCCCGACCGGGGCCTTGGCGCCGTCCCCGGTGACGGTCGTGGAGGCGGTGCCGTGCGCGGGCACGGTGAGGACGGTGTCGGCGAGGGTGGCGACGCCCTCGGGCGCGCCCTGCACGGACAGCGCCAACTCGACCGCGGAGTCGGAGTCGTTGGTGTAGGTGACGGTCCGCGTGACCGGCTCGTTGCCCTCGTACGGCCAGGCGAAGAAGCCGAGGTCCGCGCTGCCGGTGGCGGTGACGGCGGCGCCGATCGCGTCCGGCACGCTGACCCGGCCCGCGCCCAGGTGGTAGGCGGAGGCGTCGAGCCGCTTCGACGAGGACATCAGCGCGTCCTTGAGCCGCGCGCCGGACCAGTCGGGGTGCTCCTCGGCGAGCAGGGCGGCGACCCCGGCGACGTGCGGCGTCGCCATCGACGTACCGCTCATCGACGTGTAGTCGCCGCTGCCCTCGCTGAGCCGGGACCGGGCGGCGAGGATGTCGACACCGGGGGCGGACAGGTCGGGCTTCAGGGCGTTGTCGCCGTGGCGGGGTCCGGCGCTGGTGAAGTAGGCCGCTTCGTCGGCGGAGTCGACGGCGCCCACGGTCAGCGCGGCGTCCGCGGCGCCGGGCGAACCGATGGAGGACGGGGCGCCGGTGTTCCCGGCCGCGATGACGAACAGGGCACCGGTCTCGCGGGACAGGGTGTTCACGGCCTCGGCCATCGGGTCGGTGCCGTCGCTGGCCTCGGTCGAGCCGAGGCTCATGGAGACGATGTCCGCGCCCACGTCCCGGGCGGCCCACTCCATGCCGGCGATGATCTCGGACTCGCTGCCCGAGCCGGAGTCGTCGAGGACCTTGCCGACCGCGAGCGTGGCGCCCGGCGCGACGCCCCGCTCCGCGCCGTCGGAGGCCGCGCCGCTGCCGCCGACGGTGGAGGCGACGTGCGTGCCGTGGCCGTGCCGGTCGGCCACCTCCTCCCCGGCTATGAAGCTCCGGCTCTGCGCGACCCGCCCGGCGAGGTCGGGGTGGCCCGCGTCGACGCCGCTGTCCAGCACGGCCACGGTGACGCCCTTGCCGGTCAGTCCGGCCTGCCAGGCTTCGGGGGTGCCGATCTGCGCGTTGGACCCGGCCATCGCGGCGGTGACCCGACCGTCGAGCCACACTCCGTCGATACCGGCGCCCCGACGGGTGAATTCCCGCCAGAAGTTCCGCCCCTTGTCGGCCTCGACGGCCGCCCCGCGCACGCTGGGCAGCGCCCGGGTCCGCTGGGTGCCGCGCGGGGTGGCCACCCGGGTGCCCTTCTCGTAGGTCACGATCAGCGGCAGCTCACCGGTCGCCGAGTCGCCGAGCCCCTGCTCGATCAGCTCACCGACGTCGAAGAGCCGTTCGTCGAGGCTGCCGTCGCGCAGGTACGGCAGCGCCTCGTCGGGTACGACCGTGGTCCGGCCGCCGGAACTGCGGGTGTGCACCGCCCCGGTGGCGCCCTCGGGCCGCTCCACGGTGACGGTCCTCCGGCCGCCGCCCAGCTCGGTCACGGTCACCCGGTCACCGGTGACGAGGGTGACGGTGTCGGCGGCGGCAGCGGCCGGGGTGCGTGCCTTGCCCATGGGTGGATCCTGCGCCGCCGCCGTCCCGGCCGGCAGCAGCGCGATCACGAGCCCCGCCGACAGGAGGGTCGCCCCGCGTCTGACTGGTCCTCTGCTCATCCACGTCTCTCTTCGTGTCGTCGTAGAGTGCTGCGAGCAGTCTCAGGGGGCGTACGGGACGGACGAGTTGACCGGACGTGGCGGAATGGCGCCCTGGCGGGTTTCCGCCAGTCCGGGTCCGGACCGGCCGGGGAACGCGGGACACGCCCAAGTACCGTCCGTCACAATGGCATTCCGCACAGGTACGGACGGACACGGGGAGCGAGCGGCGCCATGGACGGGTTGGTCGAGTTCAGGACCGAGGACGGCGTGCACGTGGTCGTCGAGGGCGTCGAGGGCGAGGACGGCGCACGACTGGTCTCCCGCGGCGACGGACCGGCTCGGGCGGCGCGCACCTTCGAGGACTCCCTGGACGGCGTGCGGGCCGCCGCCGCGTCCGCGCTGCGGGTCTTCCGTGACGGCTCGCTCAGACCCGACTCGGTGGAACTGGAGTTCGGCGTCAAGCTGAGCGCGGAGGCCGGCGCGGTCATCGCCAAGGGCTCGGCGGAGGGGCACCTGGTGGTGCGGCTGAGCTGGTCGCCGGAGTCGTCGCCCACCCGCCCGCTGGGCCCGGACGCCGCCGGCCGGTCATGAGCGGTGCCGCCTGGCACGCCCGCGTCGCGTGCGGCAAGGAGGTCGGCGCGGGGTTCCTGGTCTCCGCCCGTCGGCTGCTGACCTGCGCCCATGTCGTCAGGTGGAGCGGGGACGCGGAGGTCACGGTCTCCTTCCCGGGCCGCCGGGAGCTGGGCGAGCTGTCCGCCACGGTCGCCGTGCACGGCGGCTGGCGGGGTGGCGCCGCCGACGTGGGCGACCTGGCCGTGCTGGAGCTGGACCGCGAGGTGCCGCTCAGCCCCGCCGCCTTCGCCCGCCCCGGCGCGGAGCGGACCGCGCCCGTCCCCGAACTGGTCGCCTACGGCTTCCCGAAGGGGTACGACGAGGGCATGCTCGCCTCCTACCGGGCCCTGCCCGGCCCGCTCATCTCGGACGAGTGGGTGCAGTTGGAGGCGCTCACGGGGCACGGGCAGCCGCTGGCCGCCGGATTCAGCGGCGCGGCGGCGACCCTGGCCGACGGCACGGTCGTCGGCATGGTCTCGGCGGTCGCCGGCGCCAAGGACGTCCGCGTCGGCCGGATGCTGCCCGTCGAGGTCATGGCCCGCTACTGGCCGGAGCTGGGCGAGCTGGTGCCCACGCCCGGGCACCGGGCGGACGCGCGCAGGCGCCTGTACGCGCTGGTGCGCCGGGCCGAGGAGACCGGCCTGACCTGCGACCCCGAGCGGCTCTACGTCTCCGCGATGGACGCCTTCGCGCCTCCGCCCCCGGACGGCGGGTTCGCCTCGCTGCGGGAGGCCGCCGCCTACGTGCAGTGGGAGGTGCCCGAGCCGGACGCGGTGGCCCGGTTCGCCGACCGGCTGGAGGCGCTGCTGCACGCCCCGCCGCCCCGCCCGGCGACCTGGTCGCCCATCGTCGTGGAGATCGACCACAGCGGTGCCGGCGCCGACCAGGTCACCGTCGAGGTGTCCGCCTACCGGGACGGGCAGCGCCGCCCCGTGGGCGCACGCCGGCTGGCCCGCGGCGCGGTGCGCTCCTTCGTGCAGGAGCGCATCGACGAGGCGTTCGCCCAGCTCGACCCGGGCGCCGAGGAGCTGCTCACCTTCGTGCTGCCGCGCGAGTGGCTGAACGAGCCGGTAACGCACTGGGCGTGCAGCGAGGACGACCCCACGCCCCTGGGCTGCGCCTACCCGCTGGTGGTGACCGACCGCAACCGCCACCGCAGCGGACGCCTCCGCCACCAGCTGCGCAAGAAGTGGCGCAAGCTCGGGGTCAGCCCCGGCGGGACACTGCACCGCGTCGACTGCGGGACCCGCGAGCGGCCGGCCGGACTGCGCAAGCGGCTGCGGGACGACGCCGAGCTGGCCGGCTTCGCCACCCCGCCCGGGGTGGCGCGCGAACACTTCGAGGTCGGTCTGCACGTGCCGGTCCCGGTACTGCTGTGGCCACGCGGCGGGTGCCCCGGTGACGGGCACGACGGTCCCTGCTCCGGCACGGCCTTCCTCGACGAGCTGGCCGTGTCCGTGGCGGGCGTACCACCGTCCGAACTCCCCCGCCTGGTCATGGAGCTGCGCGAGACGGCGGACGCGGCCGAGGACCCGGACGGGCACTGGGCCAGGGACCTCCAGCTCCTGTGGGACGACCCCCGCTGCTTCGCCGAGCCCACGGCCCTGCTGCACTCGCCCGTCGGCTGACCGCCCGCCGCCCGCCCCGCCCGGGAACGGCCCACCACCGTCCAGCCCCCCACCCCCCCCACCCCACCGGACACCCCGCCGCCGGACCACCCACCGCCCGCCGAAGCCCCACCGCACCGATCGCTCGGAGTGAAGAACCATGCCCCTGTGGCCCGTCTACACCGGCGCGCCGGTCCCGCACGACGGCATCGCGCAGCTGCCCCCTCCCCCGCCCTGGCGGGCCTTCGACGGCCACCCCGTGCTCGACCCGCCGGACCCGGACGGCGACACCCCGGCCGCCTCGCCCGACCGGGTCCACCGCGCCGCCACCTACCAGGCCACCGAGGACACGGTGCAGCTGGTCAACGCGGCCCTCTACCTGCGGCGCCCGCTGCTGGTCACCGGCCCTCCCGGCACCGGGAAGTCGTCGCTCGCCTACGCCGTCGCCCGGGAACTGCGGCTCGGCCCGGTCCTCCGGTGGAACATCACCAGCCGCAGCACCCTCCACGACGGCCTCTACGCGTACGACCCGCTCTCCCGCCTGTACGCGGCACACCAGGCGGCGGAACGGCCCGACGAGCCGGCGGCCGGGGCCGGCATCGAGAACCACCTGCGCCTCGGACCGCTCGGCACCGCCCTCCTCCCCTACACCCGCCCGCGCGCCCTGCTCATCGACGAGATCGACAAGAGCGACCTCGACCTGCCGAACGACCTGCTGCACGTCCTGGAGGAGGGCCAGTACGAGATCCCCGAACTCGTGCGGGCCTCCCGGGACACCCCCGGCGGACGGGCCGAGGTGCTGATCGACGGCACCGACCAGCGGGTGCCGGTCGAGCGGGGCCGGGTCCGCTGCCGGGCCTTCCCCTTCGTCGTCCTCACCAGCAACGGCGAACGCGAGTTCCCGCCCGCCTTCCTGCGCCGCTGCGTCTCGCTGCGCCTGCGGCAGCCGGACGACGACCACCTCACCGAGATCGTCCGCGCCCACCTGGGCCGGCCCGACGCGTACGCGCAGCGGCTGATCGACCGGTTCCTGTCCCGGGTTGGCAGCGGTGAACTGGCCACGGACCAGCTCCTCAACGCGATCTACCTGGCCCGTTCCTCCGGTCTGGGCGCCGACTCCCTGGACGAGCTGGCGGAGCAGCTCATGCCGTACCTGGGCCGCTCGGCGCAGCCCGACGCGTTCTGATGCCCGCCGACCGTCCCGGGTCCCCGGCGCCCCTGCCCCGCCTGGCCGACATCCTCGGCCGGACGGATCCGGACGCGCGCCCGACCCCGCTGGAGCTGGCCGAAGTCCTCTGGCTGGCCGGGCAGATGGGCACCGCCGGGACGGACGCGCCCCTCCCGGGGGAGGAGGCGCGAGCCCCCGGGCCGACCCCGCCCGCGCCCCGGACGGCGCCGGAGCAGGACCAGCGGCGGCGGCAGGACCGCGCGCCCCGGCCCGGCCGGCCGGCCGAACCGGCCCCCGTGCCCGACACCCTCCGCACCCCGCTGCGCCTGCCCGCCCCGGCACCCGCCCCCAGGACCTCGGCGGCCGAACCGCACCGCGCCCTGCTGGCGCCCGCTCCGCCCATGCTGCGCCACCCCCTGGCCCTGCAACGCGCCCTGCGTCCGCTCAAGCGCCGCACCGACGCGCCGGTCGGCCACGAGGTGGACGAGGCGGCGACCGCCGACCGCATCGCCCGGCTCGGCGCCGACCCCCGGTGGTGGCTGCCGGTGCTGCGCCCCGTGCGGGAGCGCTGGCTGCGGCTGGACCTGGTGGCCGACGCGGGCCCCACGATGCCCGTCTGGCAGCCCCTCGTGCGCGAACTGCACGCCGCCCTGGTCCAGTCGGGCGTCTTCCGCACGGTCGCCCTGCACCGGGCCGACCCCGACGGCAGCGTCCGCGGCGGCGGCGCCGACACGCCCTCCGACGGCCGTACGGTCACCCTGCTGATCAGCGACTGCATGGGACCGCAGTGGCGCGAGGGCCCGGCCGGCACCCGCTGGTTCGACACGCTGCGCCGCTGGGCGCACCGGACACCCCTGGCCGTGCTCCAGCCGCTGCCGGAGCAGTTGTGGCGGGACACCGCACTGCCCCCGGTCCCGGGCCGGCTGTCGGCGCCGCACCGGGCCGCGCCCAGCGCGTCGCTCACCTTCACGCCGTACGACGGCACCGCTCCCCGGACGCCCGGGACGGCGGTGCACGTCCCCGTCCTGGAACCGGGGCCGGAATGGCTGGCCAACTGGGCCGCGCTGGTCGCCGGTCCGGGCGGCACGGCGTACCCGGCGGCGGCCGCCGCGCTGCACCGCCCCCTGCCGGCCGACGCCGACGACCGCACCGACGTGGCGCGCCTGTCCGCCGAGGAACTGGTCCTGCGCTTTCGCGCGAGCGCGTCCCCGCCGGCCTTCCGGCTGGCCGGCCATCTGGCGCTCGGGCGTCCGGACCTGCCGGTGATGCGGTTGGTGCAGGCGGCCGTCGAACCGCACCCACTGCCCCAGCACCTGGCCGAGGTGATCCTCAGCGGCCTGCTCACCACGGTCGCCGGGCCGCCCGGCTCGTACGCGTTCCGTCCCGGCGTGCGCGACCTGCTCCTGCGCGGGCTGCCCCGCACCGCCCGCAACCGCACCCACGACCTGCTGCTGCGCACCGGCGGGCTGATCGACGAGCGGGCGGGGCGGGCCCCCGGCGAGTTCCGCGCGCTGATCCCCGACCGGGACGGCACCGAACGGGCCGACGGCAAGCAGGCGTTCGCGGCGATCAGCCAGGAGAGCGCCCGGCAACTGGCCGCGCGGGAGCGGCCCCCGGCCCCGTCGCCCTTCCCCGCCGCGCTGGGCGCGCGCTACCGGCCGGTGCGGCGGCTGGCGCCGACCGGGAGGATGTGGCTGGCCGAGGACAACCAGACGAACCGGACGGTGACGATCCGGCTGCACGGCGCGAAGGACGGCCCCGCGGCACGCGAGGCGTTCCTCCGGGATGCCCACCGCCTGACGGAGATCGCGCACCCGAACGTGGTGACCGTCCTGGACTGCGGCATCGAGGGCGACGTGCCGTACGTCGTCATGGAGCACCTCGACGGCATCGCGCTGAACACGCTCGCCCGGTCGGCCGACCGGCGTCTGCCGCCGCCGCTGACGGTGTCGGTGGGCGCCCAGCTGGCACGGGGGCTGGCCGCCCTGCACGCGGCGGGCGTCACGCACGGCGGTCTGGAGGCGTCCAAGGTGGTCCTGCTGCCGGACGGCACGGCCCGGCTCAGCCTCTTCGCCCCGGGGCGGACCTCCGGCCCGGCCGGACGCGCCGAGGACCTGCGGGCCCTGTGCGACGTTCTGCTGACGCTGACCTCCGGGACCTCGCACCTGACCGTCCCGATCGACTCCCGCCGCCTCGACCGGCTGCCCGACGCCCTGCGCATCCACTACGCACACGCCTTCGACCAGCTGATGTCCGCCTCGTCGGCGACCCGGGCCCGGGGCCTGGGACTGCTCGCCGACCCGCACCTGCCGGCCCTGGCGGGCGAGGCGTACGTGCCGCGCCGCTACCACGCCCTCGGCCCCCTGCGGGTCGACCTCCCGCACGGCACACCCGCGCTGGCGCCGGAGGTCCGCGCGCTGCTGGCCATGCTGCTGCTCAAGCACGGCCGCACGGTGACCCACGAGGAGCTGAGGTGGGGGTTGTGGGACCCGGGCGACGAACCGCGCGATCCGAGGGGCGAACTGACCCGGCTGGCGACGCGCCTGGCGGACGCGCTGGGCCCCGGCGTCCTGGCGACGTCCGCCCACGGATACGCCCTGCACACCAGCGCCGACGACGTGGACGTGGTGCACTGCGACGAGTTGGTACGGCGCGCCGACGCGGCGCGGCTGTCGGGCGCGCTCACCGAGTCCCGCGCCCATGTCACGGGGGCGCTGGCCCTCTGGGAGGGCACCGAGCCCCTCGCCGACGTGCCCGGGCCCGCCGCCCGCACCGCCCGCACCCGCCTCACCCGGCTGCGCCTCGCGCTGTACACCAAGCGCGCCGAACTCGACCTGGCCCTCGGTGCGTACGACCGGGCCGCCACCGACCTGGCGGGCCTGCTGAACACCCATCCGCACCGCGAGGACTTCCGGCGCCTGTACATGATCGCGCTACGTCGCCAGGGGCGGGGCGAGGAGGCCCTGGAGGTGTACGAGGAGTACGAGCTGACCGGGGGGCGGAGCCCGGCCCTGACCGCGCTGGGCCGGGAGCTGCGCGAGGAGCACGCCGGCCCGGTGGACGACGCCCCGTGGCAGGCGTACGAGGCCCCGTCCGCGTCGGACGGCGCCGTCTCCGCGCCGGACGAGCTGCCGGAGGGCCCCTTCCTCACGGAGGACGACCTGTGGACGCCCCTGTCGGGGGAGCGGGAGGGCCCGACCGAGGAGGCGGCGGAGACGGCCGAGGCGCTCGCCGGGAGCGCGCCGTGGGGGGACGGGCCCCCTTCCGATACGGGGCCGGACCCCGGGGACGCCCTGGAGCGGACGGAGGTCCTGGCGGCGGTCGCGGCGGCGGACCTCGACGAGGACGACGCGGACGACGCGGACGACGACGCCGGCTTCGACACCGACTACCGCGACTGCGCCCGCTACACGCTCGTCGGCGGCACCCTCGACGACGAGGCGCGCGCCGCCCTGCGACGCGTGGTCACCCGTCTGCTGACGGACAGCGGGCTCGAAACCGCCGCCTACGAGATCCACGACGGCCCCGACGGCGTCCTCGTGCTGCTGGAGCCGCGGACGGCGGCCGCCGGCCTGCTCAGGGCCACCCTGGAGGGACTCCCGGGGCAGTCGGCGCTCGCGGGGGGCCCGCGGCTGCGGGCCGAGTTCTGGCAGGTGGAGTTCTCGGTGGACGGCAACGGCGAGGAGCAGGTCTTCCGCGCCGACCCCGAGTCGGTCGACGCCGTGTGGGGGGCATCCGGTGCCCCGGCCGTCGTCGCCGTCTCGGACGCGATCTACTACGACGAGGTGGACGAGGAGGGGCAGGACGGCCCCGCCTTCCCCCCGGGTCTCTTCCGGCCGCTGGACGACGGCACGGGCTGGTACCACCTGGTCGAGGGGGCCGGTTCCGGCGCCCCGAGCCGTGCCCGGGCGCGCCGCCCGGCCTCCGCCGCGGACCTGGTCGCCGGTGCCCGCTGCGTCCTCCTCGGCTTCGACGACGTACTGGCCCGGCTCTACCGGCCCGCCGCGGAACGGGAGGTGATGCTGGACATCGCCCGGCTCCTGGTCGAGGAGCGCGATCCCGGGGACGCGCTGGCCGGGGTGCCGCTGCCCCGCGTCACGTCGCAGGGGTACGCCGGCACCCTCGACTTCGTCCGGGCGCTCGCCGGGCACCGGCTCGCCGGTGACGTGCGGCTGCGGCTCGACCGGCACGAGGCGCGGGCGGCGCGCACCGCGCGGCCCACCCCGCTCGCCGACCGGCTGGTCCGGACCCTGCACGTCCGCGGGGTGCCCGTGGCCGTGGTGACCGGCCGGGCCCGCGGCCCCGTCACCGCCCATCTGCGGCGGCGGGGCCTGCTGGACGCTCTGCCGGGCGGCGTCCACGGCCGCGACGCCGACCTGACCCGCCTCATGCCCGACCCGGACGTCCTGCACCGGGCCCTGGAGCGGTTCGACGTCGCGCCCGGCGCGTGCGTGCTGGTCGGCTCCTCCACCGCCGAACAGTCCGCCGCCCGCGCGGCCGGCATGCCGTTCATCGGGTACTGGCGCGGCGAGCGGGTCCGGCGGGACCTGCGAGCGGCGGACGACGGCGTCTTCCTCGTCTCGGACCTCCGTCCGCTGCTCGCCGCCGTGGAGGACACCTGACCGCACGCCCCTTCAGGGGCGCACCGCCCGGCCGGGCCGCCCGCACCCCCCGTTCAGCGGCCCCCCGCCCGGCCCCCTCCAGAAGGCGCCCGCCCCGGGCCCCGCACAGGATGCGTAGGAGGCCGGCCGCCGGGCGGCCCTCCGGTCCGCGCTCTCGGGAGGATCTGCCATGACCGCCAGTACCGCCAGTCTGGAGCAGCTGCGCCGCTGCCACTTCGCCGTCGACCTGGGCGCGGCGCGGACCCGCGTGTACGTGAAGGGTGTCGGGCTGGTCGTGGACCAGCCGTCCGCCGCCGCGGTCAACACCCGCACCGGCGCGCTCATCGCGGTCGGCGAGTTCGCGGAGAAGATGACCGGACGCACCCCCGGCTACATCCGCGTGGTGCGGCCGGTGTCCGGGGGCACGGTCGTCGACATCGAGATGGCCCAGCGCATGCTGCGGCACCTGCTCGGTGACAAGATCCGCCGCGCCTTGCGCCGAAAGCCCCGGCTGCGCGCCGCCGCCTGCACCCCGCACGACGCGGATCCGCTGGCCCAGCGGGCGGCGATCGAGACCCTCGTGGGGCTCGGGGCCCGCCGGGTGGAACTCGTCGACACGCTGATCGCCGCGGCGGTCGGCTGCGGACTGCCGGTGGAGCAGCCCGAGGCGACCATGATCATGGTGTGCGGGGCGCACGCCACGCAGGTCGCGGTGCTCTCCCTCGGCTCGATCGTGACCGCCGCGCGCATCCCGGTCGGCGGTGAGGCCGTCGACCACGCGATCGTGCAGCTCCTGCGCCACCAGCACGAGCTGGTGCTGCCCAGTCAGTCCGTACGCCCGCTCCAGCTCGCCCTGTCCGGCAACGGGCTGACCCCGCAGGGGCCGGCGTCCACCGAGATCCACGGACGGGACGTGGCGACCGGGCTGGCGCGCAGCGTGCTGGTCGACACCGCCACCGTGCGCAACGCCATCCAGACGCCGCTGACGGGTGTGCTCGACGGGATCGGCAAGGTGCTGCGGGACTGCCCGCCGGACCTGGTCGCGGACCTCGCCGACCGCGGGATCATGATGGTCGGCGGCAGCGCCCTGCTCCCCGGCTTCGACCAGATGCTCCGACAGGCCACGGGCATGCCGGTGCACATCGCGGAGCGGCCGGACGTGTGCGCGGTGCAGGGCCTCGGCACCATGCTGGAGGGCCGCGTCGAGCCGCTGTCGCTGACCCCGGTGTCGACCGACTGATCCCCCGCCGAGACGGCCGCGGAAGCCGGTGGCACCGGCGGGTCCGCGGCGATCCGCGAGAGCGAGGAAGCCGGACGGCATGAGCGCCCAGTCCGCGCCCCGGTCGACCCGCCTCCTGGAGGCGGTCCTGGGGATCGGCGTCGACCTCGATCTGCGCGGCACCCTCCAGCACCTCGTGGACGGCGCCGCCGAGCTGACCGGCGCCTCCGCGACCCTGGTCACCACCGATCCGGGCCGGGACGGCCTCACCGCGATCCGCGCCCCGGGCCGGGCCGAAGCACCGGAGCCTGCGCCGCCGCTGCGGGTCCCGATCCACGTGGGGGACGAGGAGTTCGGCGAGCTGCGCCTGGCCGGACGGGCCGGCGGTGACCCGTTCACGGTCGAGGACGAGCAGGTGCTGCGGGTCCTGGCCGCGCAGGCCGGCATCGCGATCGGCAACGCGCGGCTGTACGAGACGGCCCGGCAGCGTGAGCGCTGGATCGAGGGCGCGGCGGCCGTCACCACCGCGCTGCTCGCCGAGGAGAGCGCCGACGACGCGCTGACCACGGTCGCCGAACGGGCCCGGATGCTGGCCGACGCCAGTGCGGGCGTGATCCTCCAGCCGACGGCCGAGGGCGGCATGGAGATCGTGACGGCCTCCACGTCCGACGACCCGGACGGCATCGTCGGCGCGACCATCGCGCCGGGCAGTCCCGTCCTGGAGCAGTTGCTGGGCGGCGAACCGGTGTTCGTCACGGACTCGGCGACCGATCCCCGCATGACGACGCACGTACGGCACCGGTTCGGGCCGAGCATGATGCTGCCCCTGCGGGCGAGCGGCCGGCTGATCGGCACCCTCGCCCTGCCCCGCCGTCGCGGCGCGCGGCCGTACACGGCCGTCGAGCGGCTGCTCGCGACCCAGTTCGCCTCCCAGGCCGCGCTCGCCCTCGTCCTCGCCGACGCCCGGCGCGGCCGGGAGCGCCTCGCGGTGTACGAGGACCGGGACCGGATCGCCCGGGACCTGCACGACCTGGTGGTGCAGCGGCTGTTCGCCACCGGCATGATGCTGGAGTCCACCCGGCGGCGCCCCGGCGCCGAGGAGGTCGGTGACGTCCTCGACCGGGCGGTGGACGAGCTGCGGTCCACCGTCCAGGAGGTCCGTACGACGATCTTCGCGTTGCAGCAGCCCCCGGCCGACCCGCCGACCGGCCTGCGCGGCCGGGTCCTGCGCGAGACCGGGTCCGCCGCCGCCGTCCTCGGTTTCCCCCCGTCCACGCACTTCGCGGGCACCGTCGACACCCACGTGCCGGACGCGGTCGCGGACCGCCTGCTCACCGCCCTGCGCCAGGCACTGGCCGACGCGGCCGGCCGGCCGGGCGTCTCCCGGATCGAGGTCACCGTCGAGGCGACCACCACCGGAGGGGACGGCCGGGGCGAGGTACGGCTGACCGTCTCCGCCGACGGCGGGGCCGGCGGTCACGGCGTCGAGGGGACGACGTTCAGGTGGGGGGCCCCGCTGTGAGCACGGCGGGAGCCGGGCGCGATCCGCGGTGGTGCCCTCACCCCGTCGACGGGCCGCCCGTGCCCCGGCGGGGGGTGTAGCGCGCCGGACGGCGGGCAGGCGCACCGACAGCGCCGTCGGAACGGACGGCCCACGGGGGCTGCGTGACGTTGCGACGTCTGTCAGAAGATCGACGAGGACGGACAAGGCGGTGACATGACCCCAGCGGCACCACCACGTCTGGCGGGGCAGCCGGCCACCCTGGTCATCGACGGCCGGGTGGAGACCGGCCGGGCGGTGCTCCTGCCGAGGGGAGAACTCGTCCACGGGTGCGCGGACATCCTGACCGAGGCCCTGGCGACCCTGCCGGGGGACATCGAGCGGGTGGAGGTGGACATGGCCGGCGTGGTGTTCATGGACACGGCGGGCCTGGAGTTCCTGGACATCCTCGGCGGCCACGGCCGCCGGCGGGCGGTGCCGGTGACGACCGCGAACTGGCGCGGTCAGCCGCTGCGCATCCTGGAGCTGGCCGGACTCGACCCCGCCGACCCCCTGCGCACCGACCGCCCGCGCACCGCCTGCCAGCCGGGACCCGAGTCGACCCCGGCGCCCTCGGCGGTGGCGGCGGAGCGCTCGGAGCGGCTGCGCGTCCTCCAGGAGGAGGTGGCGCAACTGCGCCGGGCGATCGCCTCCCGCCCGGTCATCGACCAGGCGCGGGGGGTGCTCATGGCGCTGCACGCCTGTACGTCGGACGAGGCGTGGCACATCCTGCGGGAGGCCTCCCAGCTCTCCAACACCAAGCTGCGCACGGTGGCCGCGGCGGTCACCGCCAGCGCGGAGAGCGACGGCCCGCCGCCGCCGCCGGAGGTGCGCTCGGCCCTGCGGACGGCCCTGGGCCGGCTCGGACGCTGAGACCGCGCCCACGGGGGTACCCGGGTCCGGCCGGACGACCCCGTACGCACCAGGAGGCGCATGATGAGCGAGCAGACCCCGTCCCAGGCGGAGGGCGAACGCGACGACGAGCGGGACGCCCCGGACCCGCCCCACACCACGCCCTCCCAGGCGGAGGGCGAGCGCGACGACGAGGACGGCGTCGAGGACACCGTCGACCCGGGCGACGCGGAAGGCCGGTGAACCGGCGGCGCCACCGGCCAGAAGGTTTCTGCAGGGGTGGCGCGAAGTGGGGCGGGTGGGACTCGAACCCACGGCCGACGGATTATGAGTCCGCTGCTCTAACCGGCTGAGCTACCGCCCCATAACGGCGTGTCGCGTACACGTGTGCGCGCCGTCTGCCGCAGCATAGCCGCTCATACGATCTCCTGCCTCGGATGGTCGGCTACCGCGACGCCTTCATGACCTTGAGGACTCCGCAGCGTGCCGCGCGGTTCCCGGACATGAAAAAGGACCCCGGAAGGGGTCCTCGTTCATCTGCTCCCCCGACTGGACTCGAACCAGTAACCTGCCGGTTAACAGCCGGCTGCTCTGCCAATTGAGCTACGGAGGACCGAGCTCCCCCGACTGGACTCGAACCAGTAACCTGCCGGTTAACAGCCGGCTGCTCTGCCAATTGAGCTACGGAGGAATGCCTCGTTGCATCGAACGTGCCTGCCTGGGTATTCGCCAGAAGGCGCGCGCTCGCTGCGACACATACATTAGCGCAAGCAGGGGGGTGCTCCGCCAATCGGTACTCCCCGGCGCCTCGGAGCCAGTCAAAGGAAGGGTGACCGCCATGCGTTACCGGCTCACGTTCGTCGTCGGACTCGCGGTGGGATACGTGCTGGGCACGAAGGCCGGACGGGAGCGTTACGAGCAGTTGCGCAAGTCCGCCCGCCAGGTCGCGCAGAACCCCGCCGTGCGCAACACCGCCGAGACCGCCGCCCAGCAGGGCAGGCACTTCGCCGACAAGGCGTACCACGTGGTCAGCGACAAGGTCGGGGACCGGATGCCCGACTCGGTGGCCCAGCGGGTCCGCTCGCTGCGGGACCGCAACTCCAACGGCAGCGCCGCGGACGACTGGGGCACCAGCAACACCTGAGGCGGGTGCTCCCGGCGGGTCCCGTGCCCCCACCGGGTACGGGCGGCTCTCCCCGTGCGGCAGAATTTCGCACATGGGGATAGTCGCCGGGTTGGACAGTTCGCCCGATTTCACTCGTATCGTCGTCTGCGATTCGGACACGGGGGCCGTGCTGCGGCAGGGCTACGCCCCTCATCCGGTGGAGAGCCCCGAGGGCGGTGGCCGTCCCGCGGACGTCGATCCGCAGGCCTGGCTGCTGTCCCTCGGGGAGGCCGCCGGCGGTGGCCTGCTGGAGGGCGTGCAGGCCATCGGCGTCTCCGCGCAGGCGAACTCGGTCGTGCCGCTCGACTCACAGGGCAACACCGTGCGCCCCGCCATGGTGGGCGGCGACAAGCGCTCCCAGGTGGCGGCGGCCGACCTCATCGACGCCCTCGGCGGGCGCGAGGCCTGGGCCCAGTCCGTGGGCTCGGTGCCGCAGGCCGCGCAGCCGGTGACCAAGCTGCGGTGGCTGGCCCGTACCGAGCCCGAGGCCGCCGCCCGCACCGCCGTGCTGATGCAGGCCCACGACTGGCTGGTGTGGCAGCTGCTCGGCCGGCCGGCCCGCCGGACCACCGACCGGGGCGGGGCCTCCGGCACCGGGTACTGGTCGGCGGCGACCGGCGGGTACCGGCCGGACCTGGTCGAGCTGGCCCTCGGGCACCAGGCGATGCTGCCGGAGGTGATCGGCCCGGCCGACGCGGCCGGGACGACCCCGGAGGGGCTGCTGATCTCCGCCGGGACCGGCGAGACGCAGGCCGCCGCCTTCGGGCTCGGGATCGGCCTCGGTGACGCGGTGGTGTCGCTGGGCGCGTCCGGGTCCGTGATGGCCGTGCACACCGAGCCGCTCGTCGACCAGTCCGGGATGATCACCGCCCTGGCCGACGCCACGGGCATGCACCTGCCGGTCGTCACCACCCTGAACGCCGTACGGACCCTGCGGGGCGCCGCCGAGCTGCTCGGCGTGCCGGACCTGGAGAGCCTGTCCGAGCTGGCGATGAAGTCGACGCCGGGCGCGCACGGGCTGGTGCTGCTGCCCTACCTGGAGGGCGAGCGGACGCCGAACCTGCCGCACACCGCCGGCACGCTGGCCGGCCTCAGGCGCGAGTCGATGCGACCCGAGCACCTGGCGCGGGCCGCGTTCGAGGGGATGCTGTGCGGTCTCGCCGACGCCCTCGACGTGCTGCGCGGCCGGGGCGTGGACGTGCGCCGGGTCTTCCTGCTGGGCGCGGCGGCCGAGCTGCCGGCCGTGCAGGCGGCGGCGCCGGCGCTGTTCGGGACCCAGGTCGTGGTGCCGCAGCCGGCGGACTACGCCGCGATCGGCTCGGCCCGGCAGGCGGCGTGGGCCCTGGGCGTCTCCCGGGGCACGCTGGACCCGCGTACTCCGCCCGTCTGGCAGGGCGCGGTCGCGCAGGTGCTGGAGCCGGGCGAGGAGCTGGCGGTGGGACAGGCGGTGCGTCAGCAGTTCGTGTCGGTGCGGGAGCAGACGCATCCGGGCGCCCTGCGCGGCTGAGGCGCGGTGCGCCTACCGCTCGTAGGCCGGAACTTGGCGCGCTCTTGGGTTAATCGGTTGAGGTAACGCGGGTGGGGTGTCCGACGATAGGGGCCAGGGGCAACCACCGTCCCCGTCGCCGACCCCGAGAGACCCAGCGTGCTCATACGACTCCTGCGGACCTGCCTCAGGCCCTACCGGAAACCCATCGCCCTGCTGGTGGCGCTGCAGTTCCTGCAGACCTGCGCCTCCCTGTACCTGCCGACCCTGAACGCGGACATCATCGACGACGGCGTCGTCAAGGGTGACTCCGGCTACATCCTGAGCTACGGCGCCCTGATGATCGGCATCTCACTGGCCCAGGTGGTGTGCAACGTCGGGGCGGTCTACTACGGCGCCCGCACCGCCGCCGCGCTCGGCCGGGACCTGCGGGGCGCGGTCTTCGACCGGGTGCAGTCCTTCTCGGCCCGCGAGCTGGGCGACTTCGGCGCGCCCTCGCTGATCACCCGGACGACCAACGACGTGCAGCAGGTCCAGATGCTGGCCCTGATGACGTTCACCCTGATGGTGTCGGCGCCCATCATGTGCGTCGGCGGCATCGTGATGGCGCTCGGCCTGGACGTGCCGCTGTCCGGGGTGCTGGTGGCGGTCGTGCCGGTGCTGGCGGTCTGCGTCACGCTGATCGTGCGGCGGCTGCGGCCGCTGTTCCGTGCCATGCAGGAGCGGCTGGACACGGTGAACCGGGTGCTGCGCGAGCAGATCACCGGCAACCGCGTCATCCGCGCCTTCGTGCGGGACGAGTACGAGCAGCGGCGCTTCCGCAAGGCCAACACGGACCTCACGGACGTGGCGCTGGGCACCGGCAACCTGCTCGCGCTGATGTTCCCGGTGGTCATGACGGTGGTGAACCTGTCGTCCGTCGCGGTGGTGTGGTTCGGCGCCCACCGGATCGAGAGCGGCGGGATGCAGATCGGCGACCTCACCGCGTTCCTCGCCTACCTGATGCAGATCGTCATGTCCGTGATGATGGCCACCTTCATGTTCATGATGGTGCCGCGCGCGGAGGTGTGCGCCGAGCGCATCCAGGAGGTCCTGGAGACCGAGAGCAGCGTGGTCCCGCCGGTGGCGCCGGTCACCGAGCTGCGCCGGCACGGCCACCTGGAGCTGCGGGGCGCCGGCTTCCGCTACCCGGGGGCCGAGGAGCCGGTGCTCAGGAACATCGAGCTGGTGGCCCGGCCGGGCGAGACGACCGCCGTCATCGGCTCGACCGGCAGCGGCAAGTCCACGCTGCTGGGGCTGGTCCCCCGGCTCTTCGACGCCACCGAGGGCGAGGTGCTGGTCGACGGGGTGGACGTGCGGACCGTCGACCCGAAGGTGCTGGCCAGGGTGGTGGGGCTGGTCCCGCAGAAGCCGTACCTCTTCGCGGGCACGGTCGCGACCAACCTGCGCTACGGCAATCCGGACGCCACGGACGAGGAGCTGTGGCACGCGCTGGAGGTGGCGCAGGCCCGGGAGTTCGTCTCCGGCCTGGAGGGCGGGCTCGAGGCGCCGATCGCGCAGGGCGGCACGAACGTGTCGGGTGGCCAGCGGCAGCGGCTCGCCATCGCGCGGACCCTGGTGCAGCGTCCGGAGATCTACCTCTTCGACGACTCCTTCTCCGCCCTCGACTACGCCACCGACGCCGCGCTCCGTGCGGGGCTGGGCCGGGAGACGGCCGGGGCGACGGTGGTGATCGTCGCGCAGCGGGTGGCGACCATCCGGGACGCGGACCGGATCATCGTGCTGGACGAGGGGCGGGTGGTCGGCGCGGGCCGGCACCACGAACTGATGGCGGACAACGAGACCTACCGGGAGATCGTGCTCTCCCAGCTGACGGAAGCGGAGGCTGCCTGATGGCGGGGCCTGCGGGGCGCATGATGGCCGGGGGCGGCCCGGACCAGCGTTCGATGGACTTCAAGGGGTCCGGCAGACGGCTCGTCGCCCGGTTCCGGCCGGAGCGGGCGACGCTCTGGGCGCTGCTGGCCTGCCTGGTGGTGAGCGTCGGCCTCAGCGTGGCCGGGCCGAAGATCCTCGGCCGCGCCACCGACCTGGTCTTCGCGGGCGTCGTGGGGCGGGACATGCCGTCCGGGGCCACGAAGGAGCAGGTCCTGGCATCGATGCGGGAGCGCGGGGACGGCAACGTCGCGGACATGCTCCGCAGCACGGACTTCCACCCGGGCCGGGGCATCGACTTCACCGCCGTGGGCGAGGTGCTGCTGCTGGCCCTCGCGGTGTTCGGCGTGGCGGGGCTGCTGATGGCGGTGGCCACCCGGCTGGTGAACCGGGCGGTCAACCGCACGGTGTTCCGGCTGCGCGAGGACGTGCAGACGAAGCTGTCCCGGCTGCCGCTGTCGTACTTCGACGAGCGGCAGCGCGGCGAGGTGCTCTCCCGCGCCACCAACGACATCGACAACGTCGGGCAGACGCTCCAGCAGTCGATGGGCCAGCTGATCAACTCGTTGCTGACCATCATCGGCGTGCTGGCGATGATGTTCTGGGTCTCCTGGATCCTGGCGCTGGTGGCGCTGGTGACCGTGCCGCTGTCCTTCGTGGTGGCCACCCGGGTGGGCAAGCGGTCGCAGCCGCAGTTCGTGCAGCAGTGGCGCTCGACGGGGCGGCTCAACGCGCACATCGAGGAGATGTACACCGGGCACGCGCTGGTGAAGGTGTTCGGGCGCCAGGAGGAGTCGGCGCGGCAGTTCGCCGAGCAGAACGAGGCGCTGTACGAGGCCGGGTTCAGGGCGCAGTTCAACAGCGGGATCATGCAGCCCCTGATGGTGTTCCTGTCCAACCTGAACTACGTGCTCGTCGCGGTGGTCGGCGGTCTGCGGGTCGCCTCCGGCTCGCTGTCCATCGGTGACGTGCAGGCCTTCATCCAGTACTCCCGGCAGTTCTCGATGCCGCTGACGCAGGTCGCCTCGATGGCGAACCTGGTGCAGTCGGGCGTGGCGTCGGCGGAGCGGATCTTCGAGCTGCTGGACGCCGAGGAGCAGTCGGCGGACCCGGTCGCGGGCGCCCGGCCCGAGGAGCTGCGCGGGCGGGTGGAGCTGGAGCGGGTGTCGTTCCGCTACGACCCCGCGAAGCCGCTGATCGAGGACCTGTCGCTGAAGGTGGAGCCGGGGCAGACGGTCGCCATCGTCGGTCCCACGGGCGCCGGGAAGACGACCCTCGTGAACCTGCTGATGCGGTTCTACGAGGTGTCCGGCGGGCGGATCACCCTGGACGGTGTGGACATCGCGGCGATGTCCCGGGACGAGCTGCGGTCCGGTATCGGCATGGTGCTCCAGGACACCTGGCTGTTCGGCGGCACCATCGCGGAGAACATCGCCTACGGGGCGTCCCGGAAGGTCACCCGCGGGGAGATCGAGGAGGCGGCGCGGGCCGCGCACGCCGACCGGTTCGTACGGACGCTGCCCGACGGCTACGACACCGTCCTCGACGACGAGGGCACGGGGGTGAGCGCCGGCGAGAAGCAGCTGATCACCATCGCCCGGGCCTTCCTGTCCGACCCGGTGATCCTGGTCCTGGACGAGGCGACGTCGTCCGTGGACACCCGGACCGAGGTGCTGATCCAGAAGGCGATGGCCAAGCTGGCGCACGGGCGGACCTCGTTCGTGATCGCGCACCGGCTGTCGACCATCCGGGACGCGGACACCATCCTGGTGATGGAGGACGGGGCGATCGTGGAGCAGGGGGCGCACGCCGACCTGCTCGCGACGGACGGGGCGTACGCGCGGCTGTACCGGGCGCAGTTCGCGCAGGCGGTGGCCGAGGTGGAGTAGCCGCCGGGGTGGTCCGCCGGTGCCCGGGGGCGTCGTCCCGGATGTGATCTGCCGCCGACCGGCTCATATTGGTGGGGGCGGGACGAGTCCCTCGTCCCGCCGACGCCCGTACACCGGAGCGAGGGGCCATGGCCACCACCACCGAGCCAGACGCCGGTCGCCCGGCCGGTCTGAAGGCCGACGCGATCGGCTTCGTGGACGCGCTGGTCATCGGACTCAACGCGACGTCCCCGGCGTACTCGCTGGCGGCGGTCATCGGCCCGGTCGTGGCGCTCGTCGGGATCTACGCACCCGGCGTGATGTTCGCGTCCTTCGTGCCCATGCTGCTGATCGCCTCGGCGTTCTACCACCTCAACCGGGTCGACCAGGACTGCGGGACGACCTTCTCCTGGGTCACCCGGGCGATGGGTCCGTGGGCCGGGTGGCTCGGCGGCTGGGCCATCGCCATGACCGGTGTCCTGGTCGTCGGGTCGCTCGCGGACGTCGCCGTCACCTTCGGCCTGCTCACCGTGGGGCTGGACGGCTGGGCGGAGAACGAGGTCGTGCGCCAGCTGCTCACCGTGCTGTTGATCCTCGTGATGACGGGGCTGTGCGTGATCGGCACCGAGCTGTCGGCGCGGGTGCAGAACGTGCTGATCCTGGCGCAGGTCGCCTGTCTGCTCGTCTTCGCGGTGGTGGCGCTGTACCGCGTGTACGCGGACACGGGCACCCTCGCCTCCGCCCGGCCGTCGGTGGAGTGGCTCAACCCCTTCGGGTCCGGCGGCGCGCCGCTGACCGCGGCCCTGCTGCTGGGGGTGTTCATCTACTGGGGCTGGGAGTCGGCGGTCAACCTGACCGAGGAGACCAGGGACTCGGCCTCCGCGCCCGGCCGGGCCGCCGTCTGGTCGACGATCGTGCTGCTGGTGACCTACGTGGCGGTCGGCTTCGCGGTGGTGGCCTACGCGGGTCCGCTGTTCCTCGCCGAGAACGCGGGCGAGGAGGAGTTCATCTTCGCCCTGCTGGCCGGGGAGGCCATGGGCGGCTGGGACTGGGTGGTGCTGCTGGCGGTGTCCACGTCCGCGCTGGCCTCCACCCAGACCACGATCATCCCCGCCTCGCGCACCGCGCTGTCCATGGCCCGCCGGCAGGCACTGCCCGCCCGCTTCGGCCGGGTCCACCCCCGCTACCGGACGCCCGACGTCAGCACCTGGTGGGTGGCCGGCATCGCCATCGTCTGGTACCTGGTCGTCCGGCAGATCAGCGAGAACGCGCTCTTCGACTCCCTCACGGCGCTGTCGCTGCTGATCGCGTTCTACTACGCCCTGACGGGCATCGCCTGCGCCGTGTACTACCGGCGCCGGCTCACCGAGAGCGTGCGCAACCTGCTGCTGATCGGGCTCGGGCCGCTGGTCGGGGCGGGGCTGCTGATCTGGCTGCTGGTGGAGTCCGTGGTCGACATGGCCGACCCCGCCAACTCCTACAGCGGGGTGTCCTGGCTGGGGCTCGGTCCCCCGCTGGTCATCGGCATCGGCATCGCCCTGGTCGGGGTGGTCGTGATGCTGGTGTGGCGGTTCGTGTCACCGGCGTTCTGGTCGGAGCGCCCCGGTGTGGCGGGGCCGGAGCCCCTGAAGGACAAGGAGGCGTGAGATGTCGGTCGTCCTCGGGTACGACGAGTCCGCCGGCGCCGTCCGCGCCCTGCGCGTCGCGGTGGAGGTGTCGGCCGCGTTCGGCGAGCCGCTGGTGCTCGTCTACGGTGCCGCCGCGCCCGGTGCCATGGGTGAGGAGTACGGCTCCCACCACGAGGCCCTCGTGGAGGCGGGCCGTACCGCGCTCCGGCACGCCGTCGAGGCGGCCGACGAGGCGGGGGTGCCGACCACCGTCGAGATCATCGACGAGAAGCCCGCACAGGCCCTGATCACCGCGGCCGCCCGGCACGCGGCCCGGGTCATCGTGGTGGGCAGCTGGGGCGAGAGCCCGATGCGCGGGGCGCTGCTGGGCTCCACCCCGCACAAGCTGCTGCACCTGTCCCCCGTGCCGGTGCTGTGCGTGCCGACCGAGGGCTGAGGCGTCCGCCCGCGCCCGGCCGGTGCGGGGAGCGGCCGGTGCGGGGAGCGGTCAGTCCAGGTAGCCGCGGAGCTGGTCCGCGTAGGCGTGGTCGCGGAGCTTGTTGAGGGTCTTGGACTCGATCTGCCGTATCCGCTCCCGGGTCACGCCGAAGAGGCGGCCGATCTCCTCCAGGGTGCGGGGGCGGCCGTCGGCCAGGCCGTAGCGGAGCTGGACGACCTTGCGTTCGCGTTCGCCGAGGGTGGAGAGCACCGCGTCCAGGTGCTGGCGCAGCAGCAGGAACGCGGCCGACTCGACGGGGCTGGCGGCGTCGCCGTCCTCGATGAGGTCGCCGAGGGCGACGTCGTCCTCCTCACCGACGGGGGCGTGCAGGGAGACCGGTTCCTGGGCGAGGCGCAGCACCTCGCCGACCCGCTCGGGTGCCAGGTCGAGGTGGGCGGCGACCTCCTGCGGGGTCGGTTCACAGCCGCGTTCCTGGAGCATGCGGCGCTGGACGCGGACGACCCGGTTGATGAGTTCGACGACGTGGACGGGGACCCGGATGGTGCGGGCCTGGTCGGCGAGGGCCCGGGACATGGCCTGGCGGATCCACCAGGTGGCGTAGGTGGAGAACTTGTAGCCGCGCGCGTAGTCGAACTTCTCCACGGCCCGGATCAGGCCCAGGTTCCCTTCCTGGACCAGGTCGAGCATGGTCAGGCCGCGGCCGACGTACCGCTTGGCCACCGACACCACGAGCCGCAGGTTCGCCTCGATCAGGCGGCGCTTGGCGACGCGGCCCCGCACGACGAGCCGGTCGAGGTCCAGGGCGAGCCGGCTGTCGAGGTCGGTGGCGAGCCGCAGCTTCTCCTCGGCGAACAGCCCGGCCTCCACGCGCCGGGCGAGGTCGACCTCCTCGGCCGCGGTGAGCAGCGGGATGCGTCCGATCTCCCGCAGGTACTGGCGGAACAGGTCCGAGGAGGGCCCGCCGGTCTCGGTGCGGGTGGGCGGGGGCGGCTCGGGGGCGTCGGCGGGGTCGGGGGTGTCGGCGGGGTCGCCGGGGTGCTCGGACGCCGTGGGGGCGTCCGCCGGGAGCGGGTCGTCGGACCCGTCGCCGGGGTCGTGCACGGCGCGGTGGAGCGGGGGCGTCGCGACGAGGACGCCGCTCTCCGCGTCCGGCTCCGCGCCGTCGGTACCGGTGTCGGTCTGGGTGAGGGTCTGGGTCTGCACGGGGGCGACCTCCAGGATGGACGCGGTCGGCGGGGGCCGGCAGCGGTACTTCGGGGGCGGAGCCGGCTCGCTCGCCGCGGTCCGCCCCGTACACGTGCGAACCGCGGGGATCGGGGACCGCCGGGACGGATCGGCCGCGCTCCGGGGACTCGGGCACCGCCCCCAGTGTGGGGTACGACACATCGCCGCCACGAGGGGCGTGCGGTGACTTTTTGCTTCCGGTCGGTGACCGCGTGGTGACCCGGGGGCCGCTCTAGAGGGCGGCGGCGCCGTGTTCGCGCAGGCTCTGGTCGTACTGCTGGAGGACCCACAGCTCGTTCTGCACGGCGGCCAGTTCGGCGGGGTCGCCGTGGCCGGTGAGCCGGGTGAGGCGGCCCGTGATGTCGCGGATGCGGCGCTCGACGGCGCGGCGGCGGACGGTGACCAGCTGGGCGCCCGCGTAGACCTCGTCGACGCCCTTCACGCCCCGGTGCAGCATGATCGCCTCGACCGCCAGCTCGGTGACCATGGCGCGCACGGCGTCGTCCGGGGCGGCCTCGCGGACCCGCACCAGGTAGTCCTGGGGGTCGTGGACGCCCGGCTCGGCGCCGCCCGCCTCCATGATCGCCTCGCGTACGGCGGCGTAGGGCGGGGCGGTGAACTCGTCCACGCCGTACGCGTCGAAGGCCGGGGAGACCAGTTCGGGGCGCTGGAGGGCGAGCTTGAGCAGTTCGCGTTCGGTGGCGAAGACGGGGTTGCGCAGGTTCAGCGCGGGGCCGCGGGGGCCCGGGCGGGCGGTCCCGGCGTACTGCTGCGGGTCTCCGCCGCCGCCGCGCTGCTGCCGGTCGGGGGCGGGACCCTTGCCGCCCCGGTCGCGGGCCCAGCGGGCGAGCTGGGCGATCCGCTTGACGACGAACTGGGTGTCCAGGATGCCGAGCATGCCCGCGAGCTGCACCGCGACCTCGTGCTGGGCGCCGCTGTTCTTGATGCGGGCGACGACCGGCGCGGCCTCGTCCAGCGCCGACGCGCGGCCGGCCGGGGTGTCCAGGTCGTAGCGGCTCACGATCTGGCGGAGCGCGAACTCGAAGAGCGGGGTGCGCGGCTCGACCAGGTCGGCGACCGCGTCGTCGCCCTTGGCGAGGCGCAGGTCGCAGGGGTCCATGCCGTCGGGGGCGATGGCGATGTAGGTCTCGGCGGCGAACTTCTGGTCGTCCTCGAAGGCGCGCAGGGCCGCCTTCTGGCCGGCCGCGTCGCCGTCGAAGGTGAAGATCACGCGGGCCGAGCCGTTGTCCATCAGGAGGCGGCGCAGGATCTTGATGTGGTCGCCGCCGAAGGCCGTGCCGCAGGTCGCGATGGCGGTCGTGACACCGGCCAGGTGGCAGGCCATGACGTCGGTGTAGCCCTCGACGACCACCGCGCGGGACGCCTTCGCGATGTCCTTCTTCGCGAGGTCGATGCCGTACAGCACCTGGGACTTCCTGTAGATCGCGGTGTCGGGGGTGTTCAGGTACTTCGGGCCGTTGTCCGCCTCGTAGAGCTTGCGGGCGCCGAAGCCGACGACATCGCCCCCGATGTCGCGGATGGGCCACATGAGCCGGCCCCGGAAGCGGTCGATGGGGCCGCGGCGGCCCTCCTGGGCGAGGCCGGAGAGGATCAGCTCCTTGTCGCTGAACCCCTTGCCGCGCAGGAAGCGGGTGAGGTGGTCCCAGCCCTGGGGGCTGTAGCCGACGCCGAAGTGCTCGGCGGCGGCCTGGTCGAAACCGCGCTCGGCGAGGAAGGCGCGGCCGGTGTCGGCCTCGGGGCCGGTCGCGAGCTGCTCGGCGTACCACTGCGCGGCGATCTTGTGGGCCTCGACCAGGCGGATGCGCTCGCCGCGCTGGTGGGAGGGGTTGTACCCGCCCTCCTCGTAGCGCAGGGTGATGCCGGCCTGGCCGGCCAGGCGCTCGACCGCCTCCGAGAAGGTGAGGTGGTCGATCTTCATCACGAACGTGATGGTGTCGCCGCCCTCCTGGCAGCCGAAGCAGTGGAAGAACCCCTTGCTCGGGCTGACCTGGAAGGACGGGGACTTCTCGTCGTGGAAGGGGCAGAGCCCCTTCAGGTTGCCGCCCCCCGCGTTCCTCAGCTGGAGGTACTCCGAGACGACGGCGTCGATCGGGACCGCGTCCCGTACCGCCTTCACGTCCTCGTCGTTGATCCGTCCTGCCACGCGTGAAGTCTACGGGGCGGCACCGACATGCTCCGGCACGGTGATCGGCTCCGGCTGAGGCCACGGCCCGTCGCGAAGCGGCTGTCGGACACGAGGCCGGCGGGGCCCGGCCGGGGGTCCGGGGGTTGTCCCCCCGGGGATCGCGGCCGGGGACGGTACGACAGCTATGCGATGAGGCTTTCCAGGGGCACGTGCGGGTTCGCCAGCGCGTCCGGGTCCACCCGGGTCTTCGAGCGGATCAGCTGCTGGACGGGCTCCGTGACGTCCCACACGTTCACGTTCATCCCGGCCAGGACCCGGCCCTCCTTCAGCCAGAAGGCGATGAACTCGCGCTTCGCGGCGTCCCCGCGGACGACCACCTGGTCGTAGGACCCGTGCGGTGCCCAGCCGGAGTACTCCATGCCCAGGTCGTACTGGTCGGTGAAGAAGTACGGCACGCGGTCGTGGTCGAGGCCCTTGCCGAGCATCGCGCGGGCGGCGGCCGGGCCGCCGTTCAGGGCATTGGCCCAGTGCTCCACGCGCAGGTCGGTGTCGAAGAGGGCGTGGTGGAAGGAGGCCACGTCCCCGGCCGCGTAGATGTCCGGGTCGGAGGTGCGCAGCTGCGCGTCGACGACGATGCCGCCGCCGTGGGCGGGGTCGGCGATCTCCAGGCCCGCGGCCTGGGCGAGCGCGGTGCGCGGGGCGGCGCCGATCGCGGCGAGCACGTCGTGGGCCGGGTGCTCCTCGCCGTCGTCGGTGCGGGCGGCCAGCACCATGCCGTCCTGGCCGATGATCTCGGTGAGCCGCACGCCGAAGCGGAAGCGGACGCCGTGCGCCTCGTGCAGCTCGGCGAAGACGGCGCCCAGTTCGGGGCCGAGGACCCCGTGCAGCGGGGTCGGGCCGGGCTCGACGACGGTGACCTCCGCACCGTACTCGCGGGCCGCCGCCGCGACCTCCAGGCCGATCCAGCCGGCGCCGGCGATCACGAGGTGGCCGTTGTCCCGGCCGAGGGAGGCGAGGACGCCCTTGAGGCGCTCGGCGTGGGCGAGGCGGCGCAGGTGGTGGACGCCCGCCAGGCCGGTGCCGGGGACGTCGAGGCGGCGGGGCTCGGCACCGGTGGCGAGGAGCAGCTTGTCGTACCCGACGCGGGTCCCGTCGTCGCCGTAGTGGACGGTCCTGGCGGCGGGGTCGATCGCGACGACGGTCTGGCCGAGGTGCAGCTCGATGTCGTGCCGCGCGTACCAGGCGGGCTCGTGGACGAAGACGCTGTCGCGCTCCTCCTTGCCGAGGAGGTAGCCCTTGGACAGCGGCGGACGCTCGTAGGGGTGGTCGCGTTCGTCACAGATGAGGATCACCCGGCCGGTGAAGCCCTCCGTGCGGAGCGTCTCGGCCGCCTTCGCTCCGGCCAGGCCGCCTCCGACGATGACGAATGTCTGATCCGCGTCGACCACTTGTTTGCCTCCTCGTCAGGGTGCCGCCACATGCGAGCGTCCCGCACACGGCGTGGTGCGGGAAGGGGGAGCGGCCCGATCAGGCCACCCGGCGCCCCGGGCGGGCGCTGTGGGGCCCGTCGGGTCACCGTCCGTCCCGCCAGTCTCATGGATGCCCCGTCAGGCGGGCGTGAAGCGATCGGGCCGAGGCGTCGGTGAGGGACGCGATCTGGTCGACGATCACCCGTTTGCGGGCCCGGTCGTCGCCGGCCTGGTCGAACAGGGCGCGGAACTGGGGGTCGAGGCCGTCCGGGGCGCGGGCGGTGAGCGCCTCGGCCAGCTCCGCGACGACGACGCGCTGGTCGGCGCGGAGCCGCTCCTGCTCGGTGCGCTGCATGACGTAGCGGACGGCGACCGCCTTGAGGACGGCGCACTCCAGGCGGGTGTCGCGGGGGACGACCAGTTCGGCCGTGTACCGGGTGAGCCGGCCGCTCCCTCCCCCAGTGCCTGAACGGCCTGGGTGGTACCCCCACGCGGCCCGGGTGGCGGTCTCGGCGGCGAGGCAGAAGCGGCCGATGAGCTGGCTGGTGGCGTCCTTCAGCCGGGCCTGGGCGACGGCCGAGCCGTCGTAGCCGTGCGGCCACCAGTCCTGGGCGAGGAGGCGGTCGAGGGCGGCGGCCAGCTCGGCGTGGTCGGTGCCGTCGGGGACGTAGCGGCCGACCGCGACCTCGAAGACCGCCTCGCGCTCGGGGTCGGCGAGCAGGCAGTTGGGGTCGATGTGGCCGGCGTGCAGGCCGTCCTCGACGTCGTGCACGGAGTACGCCACGTCGTCGGCCCAGTCCATGACCTGGGCCTCGAAGCAGGTGCGGGCGCCGGGGGCGTCCTTGCGGAGCCATTCGAAGACGGGCCGGTCGTCGTCGTACACGCCGAACTTGGGCGAGCCGGGGTCGGTGGGGTGGGCGCCGCGGAGCCAGGGGTACTTGGTGGCGGCGTCCAGGGCGGCCCGGGTGAGGTTGAGGCCGACGGAGCCGTCCTCGGTGAACCGCTTGGGTTCGAGGCGGGTGAGCAGCCGCAGGGACTGGGCGTTGCCCTCGAAGCCGCCGCAGTCCTCCGCGAACGCGTTCAGCGCCTGTTCGCCGTTGTGCCCGAAGGGCGGGTGGCCCAGGTCGTGGGAGAGGCAGGCCGCCTCGACGAGGTCCGGGTCGCAGCCGAGGGCGGCGCCCAGCTCGCGGCCGACCTGGGCGCACTCCAGGGAGTGCGTGAGGCGGGTGCGGGGGCTGGCGTCCCACCCCGGGCTGCCCTCCCCCGGCGTGACGACCTGTGTCTTGCCGGCGAGGCGGCGCAGGGCGCCGGAGTGCAGGATGCGGGCGCGGTCGCGTTGGAAGGCGGTGCGGCCGGGGCGTTTGTCCGGCTCGGGGGCATAGCGGGCGACGGACGTCGGATCGTACGGGGGTGGGGGTGCGTTGCCTTCCATGTCATGAACAGTAAGCGGAAGGTGTGACAGTCGGAGGGCCCCGCCCCCTCCCGGTCAGGCGCGCGCCGGTGAGGCGGCCCCGTACGCCCTCGTCGCGGACGCCCTCGCCTCGTCGTAGCGGTGCAGGAGCAGACGCGCCATCGCCGGGTGGGTGCCCAGGGGGGCCGAGGCGATCCACGGGGCCGCGGCCGCGCACTCCGTCGCGAAGCGGCCCGGAGCCGTGAAGCAGGAGGCGACGGCCACCCGGGAGTGGCCGCGGGCGGTCAGGGCGCGGACGGCGTCCGGCACCGTCGGGGAGGCCGCCGAGGCGTACGCGGGGCGTACCGGGACGCCGAGGCGGGCGGCGAGGAGGGCCGCGATGCGGTCGGTGTCGGCCCGGGACTCGGGGGCGCGGGAGCCCGCGGAGGCGAGGACGACGGCGTGGCCGGGACCCGCGGCGGCGGGCCAGCCGGCCTCCGTGAGGCGGTCGTGCAGGGCGTCCACGAGGAGGGGGTGCGGGCCCAGCGGGGCGGCCACCCGGGTGCGGGCCGGGGAGGCGGCGGCCGACTCGGGGATGTCGCGTCCGACGTGGTGGCCGCGGCTGAACAGCAGCGGGACGAGGACCGCCTCGCCGTCGCCGAGGGCGGCCAGCGTGTCGGGGAGGAGGGGGGCGTTCAGTTCGATGTGGCCGAGGCGCACCGGCAGGCCGGGGCGCAGCGCCCGCACCCGGTCGAGGAGGGCCCGTACGGTGCTCAGCGCGCGCGGGTCGCGGCTGCCGTGGGCGACGACGACCAGGGCGGGGGTACCGCCTCGACCCGCCGGGGCGGGGGTGGCGCCCCGGCCCGCCGTGCTCATCGTGCTCGCCGTGCGCATCACTGTCGTCACCGTCATGCGCCGATGGTGGCCGCCGGACGTTGCCTTCCCGTTGCGTGGGTGTCACGGGAATTTTCCGTCGGTCCACCCGGCGCCGGGCGCCGCCTGTGAGCCGCGCGGTGAACCGGACGGCGCTCCGGTACGTCCCTACAGGTCGGAGGACGACCGGGGAGGGGACCGACCGATGCGCCGCTGGAGACCCGGCAGACCGCGCTTGCCGCGCACCCGCGAGGGGTGGCGGCGGCTGATCCGGGCGGTGGCGGCCGGGTGCGTGCTGGCGCTGCTGCCGGCGACCTGGCTGCACCTGACGACCGGGGACCGGCTGCGCACCGCGGCCGACGTGCCGCGTACCGAGGTCGCGGTCGTCTTCGGCGCCGGGCTGTGGGACGGGGAGCCGTCCCCGTACCTGGCGCACCGGCTGGACGCGGCGGCCGGGCTGTACCGCGCGGGGCGGATCGAGGTGGTCCTGGTCACCGGCGACAACAGCCGCGAGGAGTACGACGAACCGGACGCCATGCGCGCCTACCTGGTGCGGCACGGGGTGCCGGATGGGCGGATCGTCAGCGACTACGCGGGCTTCGACACCTGGGACTCGTGCGTGCGCGCGAAGAAGATCTTCGGGGTCGACCGGGCCGTGCTGATCAGCCAGGGCTTCCACATCCGGCGCGCGGTGGCGCTGTGCCGGGAGGCGGGGGTGGTGTCGTACGGCGTCGGGGTCGACGAGGCGCACGACACGACCTGGTACTACGGGGCGGTCCGCGAGGTCGTCGCGGCGGGCAAGGCCGCGGTGGACGCGGTGGTCGAGCCGGACCCGCGCTTCCTCGGTCCGCGGGAGCCGGGGGTGGAGCGCGCCCTGGCCGACGCGGGGTGACGCGGGGACCGGGGCGGCGGCGGGGGTGCCTCACCGTCGGGGGCCGGCCGCGGGGAGGTCGCCGTCCCGGCGGCGTAACAAAGCGCCGCCCGGTCGCGTAACACGGGCGTCGCAGGCTGGGCGGCATGCAGAACACCGCCACGCCCACGCACTGCCCGTACTGCGCCCTGCAGTGCGGGATGAATCTGACGACCGCCGCCGACGGGACCGTCGAGGTCAGCGAGCGCGCCGACTTCCCGGTGAACCGGGGTGCGCTGTGCGGCAAGGGGCGTACGGCGCCGGCGGTGCTCGCGGCGGGCGCCCGGCTGACCTCGCCGCTGGTGCGGGACGCGGCCGGGACGCTGGCGCCGGCCGGCTGGGACGAGGCGCTGGACCGGATCGCCGGGAACCTGGCCCGTACGCGCGCGGAGCACGGCGCGGACGCGCTCGGGGTGTTCGGCGGGGGCGGGCTGACCAACGAGAAGGCGTACACGCTGGGCAAGTTCGCGCGGGTGGTGCTGGGCACCTCGCAGATCGACTACAACGGCCGGTTCTGCATGTCGTCGGCCGCGGCGGCCGGCACGAAGGCCTTCGGGCTCGACCGGGGTCTGCCCTTCCCGCTGGAGGACATCCCGAGGACGGGATGCGTGATCCTCGTCGGCTCGAACCCGGCGGAGACGATGCCGCCGTCCCTGCGGTACTTCACCGAGCTGCGCGAGAACGGCGGCACGCTGATCGTCGTCGACCCGCGCCGCACGCGGACCGCGGAGCAGGCCGACCTGCACCTGGCGCCGCGGCCCGGCACGGATCTGGCGCTGGCGCTGGGGATGCTGCACCTGGTGGTCGCCGAGGGGCGGGTGGACGAGGAGTACGTCGAGGCGCGCACGGCGGGCTGGGAGGACGCGCGGGCCGCGGCGATGGCGCACTGGCCGGAGCACGTGGAGCGGATCACGGGGGTGTCCGTTCCCGAGCTGCGGGAGGCGGTGCGGCTGTTCTGCGCGCCGGAGGCGGCCATGGTGCTGACCGCGCGGGGGCCCGAGCAGCAGGCCAAGGGCACGGACACGGTGGGGGCGTGGATCAACCTGTGCCTGGCGACCGGGCGGGCCGGGCGGCCCCTGTCGGGGTACGGCTGCCTGACCGGGCAGGGCAACGGGCAGGGCGGGCGCGAGCACGGGCAGAAGGCGGACCAGTTGCCGGGCTACCGCAAGCTGACGGACCCGGAGGCGCGGCGCCATGTGGCCGAGGTGTGGGGGGTGGACCCCCACGCGCTGCCGGGGCCCGGGCGCAGCGCCTACGAGCTGCTGGACGCGCTGGGGTCCGACATCAGGTCGCTGCTGGTCATGGGCTCCAACCCGGTGGTGTCGGCGCCCCGCGCGGCCCATGTCGAGGAGCGGCTGCGGTCGCTGGACTTCCTGGCCGTGTGCGACGTGGTGCTCTCCGAGACGGCGGCGCTGGCGGACGTGGTCCTGCCCGTGACGCAGTGGGCGGAGGAGTCCGGGACCACGACCAGTCTGGAAGGGCGGGTGCTGCTGCGGCGGCGGGCGCTCACCCCGCCGGACGGGGTCCGCAGCGACCTGGAGGTGTTGCACGGGCTGGCCGGCCGGCTCGGCGTCGAGAAGGGCTTCCCGACCGAGCCGGAGGAGGTCTTCGAGGAGCTGCGCCGGGCGAGCGCGGGGGGCCCCGCGGACTATTCCGGGATCAGCTACCGGCGGCTGGCGGAGGAGAACGGGGTGTTCTGGCCGTGCCCGGCGCCGCCCGGGGGTCCCGGACCCGAGCGGCACCCGGATGCGGACCCGCACCCGGGCACGCCCCGTCTCTTCCTCGACCGCTTCGCCACCGACGACGGCCGGGCCCGCTTCGTCCCCGTCTCGCACCGGCCGAGCGCCGAGGAGCCGGACGACGAGTACCCGGTGCTGCTGACCACGGGACGGGTCGTGGCCCAGTACCAGTCCGGCGCGCAGACGCGCCGTGTGGCGGAGCTGAACGCCGCCGCGCCGGGCCCCTTCGTGGAGCTGCACCCGCGGCTGGCGGCGCGGCTCGGGGCGGCCGAGGGCGACCCGCTGGCCGTCGTCTCGCGGCGCGGCCGGGCGGTGGCACCGGCCCGCATCACCACCGGCATCCGTCCCGACACGGTGTTCATGCCCTTCCACTGGCCGGGCGAGGGCCGCGCCAACACCCTGACCAACCCGGCGCTGGACCCGACCTCCCGGATGCCCGAGTTCAAGGTGTGCGCGGTGCGGATCGAAACGGTGGGGACGGCGGCGGCCACCGCTCAGGGGTGACCGCGCGGGGGCGCTGCCCACGGGGCGGTCATCGCCCGGGCGGCCAGGTGCCGCCCTCGACCGGTGTGCCCCGGGCCCGCAGACGGGCGGCGACGGCCGGGGCGGCGACGTACACCCAGGCGCGGACGGGCGCCCCGTCCGCGTCCCGCACGACCGTCCTGGCGACGCGGTCGTACAGGTTGCGCGGGTCGCCCGGCACGTACTCCTCCAACCGGTCGAGGGCGGCCAGGAGTTCGCCGTACGCCTCCGGGCGGGCGGTGACCAGCTCCCCGCCGACGGCTCCCGCGGCGTCGTCCTCCACGGCGTACGGGTATCCGGGACCGGCGTAGAGCAGGGCGCCGGGCAGGCGGGCCGGTTCCTCGGCGAGGGTGCGTCCGCGCAGGAAGAGGCCGTGGTTGCGGCCGCCGGGGCGCAGCGTGCCGTAGACGAAGAACGGAAGTCGCGCGGTGTCCACGGAGGGTCATTCTCTCCCCTCATGCCTCCCACGATCTCCACCTGACGGCTATGGACATGACATGACGGGCGCCCGCAATCTTGGTCGACACCAGCGCGCCCCACTCGCCGCGCCCTCACTCCCCGCGCCCCCACGCGCTCCCCCACGCAAGGAGTCCGATGAGCCGAATACGGCACGCCCGAGGTGCCCGTCTCGCCACGGCGGGCATCGCCGCCACCACCGCCGCCCTCCTGACGGCCGCCCTCGTCCCCGCCGCGCAGGCGGCCGGCCGGCCGACCTCCGCCGAGGCGCGCGAGAACGCGGCGGCGGCCCTCGCGGACCACGCCGAGGACCTCGGTCCGACCGACGAGCAGGACACGCGGGTCCGCGACGTCATCGTCGACGACGACGGCACCCAGCACGTCCGCTACGACCGCACCTACCGCGGACTGCCCGTCCTGGGCGGCGACTTCGTCGTCCACCTCGCCCCGGACGGCGCCTGGCGCGGCGCGGACCGCGCGACCCGGGCCCCGATCGCGCTCCCCACCGTCACGCCGCGGCTGGCGGCCCCCGAGGCGGCCGACCTGGCCGCGAGCGTGCTGCGCGCCGCGAAGCCGGGCGAGCTGCTGAAGAAGCTCACCGCCCGGCCCCGGCTGGTCGTCGACGCCCTGCACGGCGCCCCGAGGCTGGCCTGGCGCACGGACGCGGCCGCGCTGGACCCCGCCGGCCACCCGGTCGCGCGCACGGTCCTGACCGACGCCGGCACGGGCGCCCGGATCGACGCCTGGGACTCCGTCGAGTCGGTGTCGGGCGACGGTAAGTCGCTGTACGGCGGCACGGTGCCGCTGGAGACGACGCGGTCGGGGTCGTCGTACCGGCTCGCGGACGCGACGCGCGGAGGCACGTACACCGGCGACGCGGCGCAGCAGACCGACCTGTGCGTGCTCACCCTCTGCCTGGTCCGGGCGCCCTCGACGGTGTTCACCGACACCGACAACCACTGGGGCTCGGGAACGGCGGACGACCGCGCCTCCACCGCGGTGGACGCCCAGTACGGCACGGACGTCACCTGGGACTACTACGAGGACGTCCACGGGCGCAGGGGCATCGCGGGCGACGGCAAGGGCTCCTTCAACCGCGTGCACTACGGCACCCGGTACAACAACGCCTTCTGGGACGACGGCTGCTTCTGCATGACGTACGGCGACGGGGACGGGACGACCCTCGGCCCGCTGGTCTCGCTGGACGTCACCGGGCACGAGATGGCGCACGGCGTGACGTCGTCGACGGCGGCGCTGACGTACTCGGGCGAGTCGGGCGGGCTGAACGAGGCGACCTCCGACGTCTTCGGCACACTGGTGGAGTTCCACGCGGACAACCCCGCCGACGCCGGGGACTACCTGATCGGCGAGAAGGTCGTCCGCCCCGGTCTCGGCCGGGACGCCCTGCGGTTCATGGACCGGCCGAGCAGGGACGGCAGTTCGGCCGACTGCTGGAGCAGCACGCTGGGGGACCTCGACGTCCACTACTCGTCCGGCGTCGGCAACCACTTCGCCTACCTGCTGGCCGAGGGCAGCGGCACCAAGACGCTGGGCGGTGTGCGCCACACCTCCGCCACCTGCGACGGCTCCACCGTCCGCGGGATCGGCAGGGACAAGCTGGGCGACATCTGGTACCGCGCGCTGACGGTCTACATGACCTCGTCCACGGACTACGCGGGCGCCCGTACGGCCACCCTCCGCGCGGCCGGGGACCTCTACGGCGCCGACAGCGCCGAGCGGGCCGCGGTGGCCGCGGCGTGGAGCGCGGTGAACGTGGGCTGAGCCCGGCGCGCCCGTGCGGCGGCCGCCCCGGACGACGGACCGGGGCGGCCGTCGCCCGTCGTCCTCCCCGGCCCGTCCGGGCTCACGCGACTCCGTAGGGCCGCTTCTCCCGTGCCTCCCGCAGGGTCCTGCCCCACCACACCAGTTGGTCGAGCAGCGTCTTCGCCGCCGCGTCGGGTCCCGAGGGGTCCACGAGGGCGCCCCGGGCGTCGAAGGAGGCGCCCGCGTTGTGGAAGGAGACGGTGTCGCGGACCGTGACGGCGTGCAGTTCGGCGAAGACCTGGCGCAGGTGCTCCACGGCGCGCAGACCGCCGGCCAGACCTCCGTAGGAGACGAGGCCGACGGGCTTGGCCCGCCATTCGCCGAAGTGCCAGTCGATGAGGTTCTTCAGGCCCGCCGGGAACGAGTGGTTGTACTCGGGCGTGAGCACCACGAACGCGTCGGCGTCCGCCAGTTTCGGCGTGATCTCCGCCAGCGCGGCGGTCGCCCTCGGGGTCGGGGCGAGCGTGGTGGGAAGGTCGGTCGCGGCGACGTCCACGACCTCGGGGAGCAGGCCGTCGTGGGCCCGGAGACGGTCCAGGAGCCAGTCGGCGACGACGGGGCCGAAGCGGCCGTGCCGGTTGCTGCCGATGATCAGGGTCACCCGGAGCGGGTCGGTCGTTGTGTTCATGGGCGACAGCCTGATACCTCGACATTGCTTGAGGTCAAGCAGGGGCGGCGGACCCGTTCGGAGGCGCCGGTCACCCGTTCACACGCGCGCCCCGCGCCCTTCGGGATCTTTTCCGCCACACCCCGGCCTCCCGCCGGTGACCTGCCCGAACGGCATCCCGCGCGGGCCGTCCGGACGCGCGGGCGACACCCGTTCATCCCATTCCCGGCGCGTCCTCGGGGAGCGGGGCGCGTCCGGTGCCACTTTCCTCGGTAGGGCAGGGGCCACCGAAGAGCTCAAAGGAGCACCGATGCGACGTACCGCCCGCCTGCTGACCGGTACCGCGCTCGCCGTCGCGGCCGTCGGCCTCGCCGCCGAGGCGCACGCGCTTACCGGACCGGCCGTGGCGACCGGGGGACTGGAGGTGTACCCGGTCTCCGTCGTGCCGGGCGAGTGGGCCGCGGTGCGCACGGCGGCGTGCGGCGCGGACGGATCGGCGGCGGGTGACGCCGGCGCGGTGGGCGCCGGGGCGTTCCCGCTGGCTCCGGAGGCCGGGGAGGGCGCGACGACCGGTCGCTTCGAGGTGCCGCCGAGCGCGCAGCCGGGGACGTACGAGATCGTCGCCACCTGCGCGGGCAGCGGCCTGCGGGTGACGGGTGACCTGGTGGTCACCCTGACCTCGGCCCGTGAGCAGGTCCACCCCAGGGGAAGCGTGAAGACGGGGGTCGGTGGCGCTCTGGGCCCCGATCCCGTGCAGACCGCGGCCGGTGTGACGGCTCTGGCCGTCGCCGCCGCGGGCGGTACCTGGCTCCTGCATCGCCGGGCGAGAGGCGACGGGATCTGACGGGCACCCTCCGCTGCCCGTCCGCCGGTACCGCACTTCCCCGCCCCCTCCGGGTCCGACGCCCCTCGCGGCCCGGAGGGGGCAGGGACCCACGAGGGACCCGAGACCGAGGACCTGAACCAGAGGGGAAGAGGGGGACGTCATGCGCAGGGTGGGCAACTCCGCGATAGCGGCCGTGACCGCGGTCGCCCTGTGCTCCGGGGCCTGGCTGCTGGCCGGCGGCAGCGGCACCGGGCTCCCGCCCCAGCCGTCGGCCGCGCAGGCCCGCACCGGCGCCGGGCAGGCCGGACGGGCGCCCGCCGCACCGGCGCTGCCGCCCTCGCCGCCCGACCGGGTCCGCATCCCGGCGATCGACGTGGACGCCCCGCTGACCGGCCTCGGGCTGACCCCGGCCGGCAGCCTCGACGTGCCGCCCGCCGAGCGGAAGAACCTCGCCGGCTGGTACGAGGCCGGCACCACGCCCGGCGAGCGGGGCACCGCGATCCTCGCCGGGCACGTGGACAACGCCGAGGGCCCGGCCGTCTTCTACCGCCTCGGCGCCCTGGAGAGGGGCGCCGCGATCGAGGTCGACCGGCGCGACGGCAGGGTCGCGGTGTTCACCGTGGACGCGGTGGAGGTGTACGCCGCCGAGGACTTCCCCGACGAGAAGGTGTACGGCGCGGCGCGCCGGCCCGAGCTGCGCGTCATCACCTGCGGCGGCGACTGGTCACGCGGGACCGGCTACCAGGGGAACGTGGTCGTCTTCGCGCACCTCACCGGCAGCCGGTGAGGGGTCCAGGACGTTCGCCCTCCCCCACGCGCCCAGCGGCGCCAGCGCCTCGTTGAGGGCGACGCCCCGGGCGGTCAGCGAGTACTCGACGCGCGGCGGCACCTCGCGGTACTCCTCGCGGTGGACGATGCCGTCGGCCTCCAGCTCCCGCAGCTGCCCGGTGAGCACCTTCTCGGTCACGCCGGGCAGCTCGCGGCGCAGGGCGCCGAACCGGAGCGCCCCCTCGCCGAGGGCCCACAAAATCAGTACCTTCCACTTGCCGCCGATCACGTCCATCGCCGCGTCGACCCCGCACACGTACGCTCCCGGCCGCCGTGCCGTCCCCATGCCCGTCCCCCGTCCCTCTCGCCCGCCTGGATGCTTTCCTCCGGGTAACCGCCCACTTCGAAGTGGGTACTTGAGCGGCCCGGTGCCCCGGCGGAGTCTTCTCCCATGACTGACAAGGCACCCCTTCCCCGTATTCCGCTCACCGTCCTGGGCGCCGGCGCCATGGGCACCGCCCTGGTCCGCGCCTGGCTCGCCGCCGGCCATCCCGTCACCGTCTGGAACCGCACCCCGGCCCGCGCCGAGGCCCTCGCCGCCGAGGGCGCCGGCGTCGCCGCGAGCGCGGCCGAGGCGGTCGCCGCGAGCCGCCTGGTGATCGTCTGCCTGCTCGACGACGCCTCGGTCGGCGAGGCCCTCGACGGGGCCGCCCTCGACGGACGGGACCTGGTGAACCTGACCACCGGGACACCCGCCGAGGGCCGGTCCCGCGCGGCCTGGGCGACGGCACGCGGAGCCCGCTTCCTGGACGGCGGGATCATGGCCGTACCGCCGATGATCGGGAACGCCGGCTCCGGCGGCTACGTCTTCTACAGCGGCTCCGCGGAGCTGTTCGAGGAGCACCGCGAGACGCTCGCCGTCCCGGCCGGGACGCGTTACGTCGGCGCGGACCCGGGCTTCGCCGCGCTGCACGACGTGGCGCTGCTGAGCGCGATGAGCGGCATGTTCGCCGGGGTCACGCACGCCTTCGCGCTGATCGGACGCGAGGACGTCCGGCCGACGGACTTCGCGCCCCTGCTCGCCGACTGGCTCACCGCGATGGCGCCCGCCGCACACCAGGCCGCCGACCAGTTGGAGAGCGGCGACTACGGCAAGGGCGTCGTGTCCAACCTCGCCATGCAGGTGGCGGGCAACGCGACGCTGCTGCGCACCGCCGAGGAGCAGGAGGTGAGCGCGGAGCTGCTGACGCCGTACATGGGCCTGATGGAGCGGTGGCTGGCCGAGGGGCACGGGGAGGAGGACTCGACCGGGATGGTGGAGCTGCTGGATCTGCGGCGCGGCAGGGACACCTGAGCGGGGCTCGCCGGCGTCCGGCGCGGTGGGGCCGGTGGACGGGGCGGACCGGGGTAAACGGTGCTGGCAGGTGTCTTCCGGAGAAGGACCGGAAACACGAGAAGCACGAGAAGCACGAGAAAGCGGTGTCTTGCCATGACCGAATCCGGGGACGTCGTCGAACTCATCCTCCGGGACCACCGGAAGATGGAGGACCTCTTCCGTCTGATGCGCAGCGTCGAGGCCGACCGGGCGGCCGCCCTGCGCGAGTTCGCCGACCTGCTGATCGCGCACGCCCAGGCCGAGGAGGCCGAGGTCTACCCCGCCCTCAAGCGCTACAAGAACATCGACGACGAAGAGGTCGAGCACGGCGAGCACGAACACGACGAGGGCAACGAGGCCCTCCTCGCCCTCCTGGAGGTCGAGGAGGTCGGTTCCGAGGAGTGGGACACGAAGCTGGAGGAGCTGGTGGAGGCCGTCACCCACCACGCCGACGAGGAGGAGCGGACCATCCTCAACGGAGCGCGCGAGAACGTCGCCATGGAACGGCGCGAGGAGCTGGGCGCGGCCTTCCGCGAGGAGCGCGCCCGTCTGCTGAAGGAGGGCTGCGGCGACGTGGAGAAGGTGCGTCGCCTCGTCCGTGCCTGACCTCACGCCCCGGCCCCCGGCCCCCGGCGCCCCGACCCGCGACGCGGCCGGGGGCCGCGGTCAGGCCAGCCACTGCTCGTAGGCCAGGTTCGCGACCAGCGCGAAGACGACGGTGAGCAGGACGACCCGGACGAAGCCGCTGCCCTTCTTGAGGGCCGTGTGCGCGCCGAACATGCCGCCGGCGAGGTTGAAGACGGCCATCAGGGCGGCCAGCTGCCACAGGACGGCGCCCTGCCAGGCGAAGGTGGCGAGGGCGCCGGCGTTGGTGCAGCAGTTGACGATCTTGGCGGTGGCGGAGGCCGTCACCAGGTCGAGGTGGAGCAGGGCGGTGAGCGCCAGGACGAGGAAGGTGCCGGTGCCGGGGCCGATGAGCCCGTCGTAGAAGCCGATGCCGAGGCCGCCGAGACCGATCGCGGCGAAAATCTGGCGCCGGGTGGCCGGGCCGGTGGCGGGGGCGGTCCCGAAGGCGGGGCGCAGGATCACGAAGGCCGCCACCGCGAGCAGCACCACCATGATCACCGGCTTGAGCACCTCGGTGCTCATCCCGGCCGCGAAGAAGGCCCCGCCGGACGAGCCGGCCAGCGCCGCCAGCCCGATGCGTACGGCGGTCCGCACGTCCACCGGGGCCTTGCGCGCGTAGGTCACCGCCGCGCCCGTGGTGCCGACGATGGCGACCGCCTTGTTGGTGCCCAGGGCGTGCGCGGCCGGGGTGCCGGCGGGCAGGCCGAGCAGCAGCGCCGGCAGCAGCAGGAGCCCGCCGCCCCCGACCACGGCGTCGATCCAGCCGGCCGCGAGGGCGGCGAGACACAGGAGGACGACCGTGGTCAGCGATATGTCGGGCATGATCGCGACCCTACGGACGAGATGGATGTGCCGTCCATCGAGATGAGGGTCTTCTGAGGTTGCGCACGGCCGGCCGCCGTCGGCCGCGCCGAGCCTGCGCGCGGCCGCCCGCCGGCGACCGCGCCCGTCACCGGTGCCGTGCCCCCCTCACACCCGCCCCCGACCCCCGCTGAGGGCAGCGTTCCCGGTGGGAAACAGACGCGATGCCACCGGGTAACACCCGCACCGCAGGCTCGGTGCCATGACCTCGAATACGCGTGTGGTGGTGATCGGCGCCGGACTGGCGGGCGTGACGCTCGCCCGGCGGCTCGGTGAGCTCGGCACGCCCGCGCTGGTCGTCGGCGACGAGGAGCACCGCCCGTACAACCGGGTACTGCTCGCGGAGGTGCTGGCCGGGCGGTACAGCCCCGAGGTGGTCGCGCTGCCCGCGCCGGCCGGACTGCTGCGCGGCCGGGTCACCGGCATCGACCGGACCGGGCGGACGGTGCGGTGCGCCGACGGCTCGGTCATCGCCTACGACACGCTGGTCCTCGCCACCGGCTCCAACGCGGTCCTGCCACCCCTGCGCGGCCTGTTCACCCCGGACCACCAGCTGCCCGAGGGCGTGCACGCCTTCCGCACCATGGACGACTGCCTGGGCCTGTCCAAGGCGGTACGGCCGGGGGTGCGGGCCGTCGTCATCGGGGGCGGGCTGCTCGGGGTCTCGGCCGCCCGCGCGCTGGCCGTGCGGGGCGCGCAGGTGGTCCTCGCCCAGCAGTCCGAACGGCTCATGGAACGCCAGCTCGACCCGGCCGCCTCCGCGCTCGTGCGGCGGCACCTGGAGGACCTCGGCGTCGAGGTGCACACCGAGTGCCGGGTACGGGACGTGCGCAGCGTCGGCGGGGCGGTGCGGTCGGTGGAGCTGGCCGACGGGTACGCCCTCGGCGCCGACCTGGTGGTCCTCGCCTGCGGTGTCCGGCCCCGGGTGGGCCTCGCGCAGGCGGCGGGCCTGGAGGTCGGCAAGGGCGTCCTCGTCGACGACGAGCTGCGCACCTCCGACCCGCACGTCCGGGCCGTCGGCGACTGCGCCCAGCACGCGGGGCGCGTGTACGGGCTGGCCGCGCCCGCCCTGGAACAGGCCGGCGTGCTGGCCGAGCTGCTCGCCGGGGGCGGCACCGCCCGCTACACCGGCACCCGGTCCCTGACCCGGCTCACCCTCACCGGTCCTGACAGCCCCTTCGACCTCGCCGCGTTCGGCGAGACCGACCCCCGCCCCGGCGACGACGTCGTGCAGCTCGCGGACGCCACCCGGGGCACCTACCGCAAGGTCGTCGTGCGCGACGACCGCCTGGTCGGCGGGGTCCTGGTCGGCGAACTCGGCACCGTCGGCGCGCTGGCGCGCGCCTGGGAGGGAGCAGAGCCGCTCCCCTCCGACGGCGGCCCCCTGCTCCACCTGCTCACCACTGACGGAGGCTCCTGATGACCGCCACCCCGGGGCCCATCCCCACCATCGTGCTCGTCGGCCACGGCATGGTCGGCCAGCGCTTCCTCGAGGCACTCGCCGACCGCGGCCTGACCGCCACCCACCGCGTGGTCGTGCTCTGCGAGGAGCCCCGCCCCGCCTACGACCGCGTCGGGCTCACCTCGTACTTCTCCGGGAAGACCCCGGAGGACCTGTCGATGACCGACCCGGCCTTCCTCGCCGAGCACGGCATCGAACTGCGCGTCGGCGACGCGGCGGAGACCGTCGACCGGGACGCGCGCAAGGTGACCGCCCGCTCGGGCCTGGTCCTCGACTACGACGTACTGGTGCTGGCCACCGGCTCCTACCCCTTCGTCCCGCCGGTCCCCGGCAAGGACGCCGAGGGCTGCTTCGTCTACCGGACGATCGAGGACCTCCTCGCGATCGAGGCGTACGCGAAGACCGCGACGACCGGCGCGGTGGTCGGCGGCGGACTGCTCGGCCTGGAGGCCGCGGGCGCCTTGAAGGGGCTCGGTCTGACCTCGCACATCGTGGAGTTCGCCCCGCGCCTGATGCCGATGCAGGTCGACGAGGGCGGCGGCGCGGCGCTGCTGCGCACCATCGAGGGCATGGGCCTGTCCGTCCACACGGGCGTGGGCACGCAGGAGATCGTGGTCGGCGAGGACGGCGCCGTCACCGGCATGAAGCTGTCCGACGGTTCCGAACTCGCCACCGACCTGGTGGTGTTCAGCGCCGGCGTGCGCCCCCGCGACCAGCTGGCCCGCGACTGCGGCCTCGCAGTGGGCGAGCGCGGCGGCATCAGCGTCGACGAGCAGTGCCGGACGGTGTCCGACCCGCACGTGTTCGCGATCGGCGAGTGCGCGCTGGCGGCCGACGGCCGGGTGTACGGGCTGGTGGCGCCCGGGTACGAGCAGGCCGAGACGGTCGCCGCGACCATCGCCGCCGACGAGGCGGCGTTCACCGGCGCCGACCTGTCCACCAAGCTGAAGCTGCTCGGCGTGGACGTGGCGTCCTTCGGCGACGCGCACGGCACCGCCGAGGACTGCCTGGACGTCGTCTACTCCGACTCCCGGGCCGGCCTCTACAAGAAGCTGGTCGTGGCCCGCGACGGCACGCTGCTCGGCGGCATCCTGATCGGCGACGCGGACGCGTACGGCACGCTGCGCGCCTTCACCGGCTCGGTCCCGCCGGTCTCCCCCGAGTCCCTCGTGCTGCCCGCCGGAGCCGGCGGCCCGGTCCAGCTGGGCCCGTCCGCGCTCCCCGACGAGGCGGTGATCTGCTCCTGCCACAACGTCAGCAAGGGCGCGGTGCGCGGGGCGGTGACCGACCACCAGTGCACCACCGTGCCCGAGGTGAAGAAGTGCACCAAGGCCGGCACCGGCTGCGGCTCCTGCCTCAAGGTGCTCGGCCAGCTGCTCACCGCAGAGCTGGAGGCGAGCGGCGTCGAGGTCGACAAGGGCCTGTGCGGCTGCTTCGCGCAGACCCGCGAGGAGCTGTACGAGATCGTCCTCACCCTGCGGATCACCTCCTTCCGGGAGCTGCTGGACCGGCACGGCCGGGAGGGTGCCCGGGGCGGCGACGGCTGCGAGGTCTGCAAGCCGACGGTCGGCTCGATCATCGCCTCCCTCGCCCCGGCGATCGGCGCGAGCGGTTACGTCCTCGACGGGGAGCAGGCGGCCCTCCAGGACACCAACGACCACTTCCTGGCCAACCTCCAGCGCAACGGCTCGTACTCGGTCGTCCCGCGCATCCCGGGCGGTGAGATCGCCCCGGAGAAACTGATCGTCATCGGCGAGATCGCCCGTGACTTCGGGCTCTACACGAAGATCACCGGCGGTCAGCGCATCGACATGTTCGGCGCCCGCGTCGAGCAGCTCCCGGTGATCTGGGCCCGGTTGGTGGACGCCGGCTTCGAGTCCGGGCACGCGTACGGGAAGTCGCTGCGCACGGTGAAGTCCTGCGTGGGGCAGACCTGGTGCCGCTACGGCGTCCAGGACTCCGTCCGCATGGCGATCGACCTGGAGCTGCGCTACCGGGGGCTCAGGTCGCCGCACAAGCTGAAGTCGGCGGTGTCGGGGTGCGCCCGCGAGTGCGCGGAGGCCCAGTCGAAGGACTTCGGTGTGATCGCCACCGCCAACGGCTGGAACCTCTACGTCGGCGGCAACGGCGGCGCCACCCCGCGCCACGCGGACCTGCTCGCGCAGGACCTCTCCGACGCCGAACTGGTCCGCCTGATCGACCGGTTCCTGATGTTCTACATCCGCACCGCCGACAAGCTGGAGCGCACCTCCACCTGGCTGGAGCGCATCCCGGGCGGCCTGGACCACGTGCGGGACGTGGTCGTGCACGACTCGCTCGGCATCTGCGACGAGCTGGAGTCCCTGATGTCCGCCCACGTCTCGCACTACCGGGACGAGTGGGCCGAGACCATCAACGACCCTGAGAAGCTGGCCCGGTTCGTGTCCTTCGTGAACGCGCCCGACACCCCCGACCCGGTCGTGGGCTTCGTGCCCGAGCGCGACCAGATGAAGCCCGACCTGCCGCTGCTGGACATCGGCCTGCGGCGCACCGAGGAAGACCTCCTGGAAGGAAGCACCCGGCGATGACCCTGGCACCCGAGACGACCGACCTGAAGGTCCGGCTGCGGCTGACCGACGACTGGTTCACCGCCTGTGACCTCGGCGCCCTGCTCCCGGGCCGGGGCGTCGCGGCCCTGCTGCCGGACGGCGGGCAGGTGGCCCTCTTCCGCGGCCGGGGCGGCGAGCTGTACGCCATCGACAACCGGGACCCGTTCACCGGGGCGGCGGTCCTCTCCCGCGGCCTCACCGGCACCCACCAGGGCCGCCCGTTCGTCGCCTCCCCGCTGCTCAAGCAGCGCTTCGACCTGGCGACCGGGGTGTGCCTGGACGACGAGGCGGTACGGGTGGAGACGTACGAGGTGAAGGCCGCCTGACCGGGCGGCCGCCTGTTCTGCCCCCTGTTCCGAAGGCGACGGCGGCCGGACGGCCTGAGCCCCCGGCCCGGCACAGGGGGGACGACGCGCCGCCCGGCCGTCACTGGTTGGCCATGGACCGTCAACCCGGCCCGCCTAGGGTCCGTGACCGCACGCCTTTGCCGCCGGCCGGCGGCGGGGGCCGGACATGACCCACGGAGGCAGCAGTGGATCGTCGTACCCTCCTGCGCACGGCCGTCGTCGGCGGCTCGGCCGTCCTCGGCGGAACCCTGTGGCGCGGTGCCGCGTACGCCGCGCCCGCCCAGCCCGGCAGCGGGCCGTACGGGGTGCTCGGCGCGCCCGACGGCAACGGCGTCCGCCTGCCCGCGGGTTTCACCAGCAGGGTGATCGCCCGCTCCGGCCAGAAGGTCGCGGGCACCTCGTACACCTGGCACAACGCACCGGACGGCGGCGCCTGTTACGCGGACGGGTCCGGCTGGATCTACGTCTCCAACTCGGAGGTCAACCCCTCCGGCGGTGCGAGCGCGGTGCGGTTCTCGTCCACCGGCGCGATCACCTCCGCCTACCGGGTGCTCTCCGGCACCCGGCAGAACTGCGCGGGCGGCAGGACCCCCTGGAACACCTGGCTGTCCTGCGAGGAGGTGGACCGCGGCTACGTCTACGAGACCGACCCGTGGGGCGTGAAGGCCGCGGTGCGGCGGGACGCCATGGGCCGCTTCAAGCACGAGGCGGCGGCGGCCGACCCGGTCCGCCGGGTCGTGTACCTCACCGAGGACGTGACCGACGGCTGCTTCTACCGCTTCCGCCCGACGACCTGGGGCGACCTGTCCGCCGGCACCCTGGAGGTGCTGGTCGCCGGCTCGGCCACCAGCGGCCCCGTGACCTGGGCGCGGGTCCCCGACCCGTCCGGCGCCACGGCCACCCGGAACCAGGTGTCCGGCGCCAAGCGGTTCAACGGCGGCGAGGGCTGTTACTACGCGGACGACACCTGCTGGTTCACCACCAAGGGCGACAACCGCGTCTGGCAGTACGACGCGGCCGCGCAGACCATCCAACTGGCCTACGACGACTCCCTGGTGACGTCCGGCACGGCCCCGCTGACCGGCGTCGACAACGTCACCGGCAGCTCCTCGGGCGACCTCTTCGTCGCGGAGGACGGCGGGAACATGGAGATCTGCGTGATCACGCCCGCCGACGTGATCGCCCCGTTCCTGCGGATCGACGGCCAGTCCGGCTCGGAGATCACCGGCCCGGCGTTCTCGCCCGACGGCACGCGGCTGTACTTCTCCAGCCAGCGCGGCACGAGCGGCAGCTCGTCCGGCGGTATCACCTACGAGGTGCGCGGGCCGTTCCGCGCCTGACCGCGCACGCCGTCAGCGCTTCAGCGCCTCGTACGTGACGCCCGTCAGCCGCTCGGAGGCGGCCCACAGCCGCTCCCCCATCGCGTCGTCGGTGGTCCAGGGCGCCCGCCAGGACGGTGCGGGCGCCCCGCGCCACATCGCGAAGGACGGGCCGGTGAAGGAGTCGGAGGGGACCTCGGGCGCGGTCGCCGCGTACAGGACGGGCAGCGCGCCGCCCTCGGGGGACTGCGCCACGACCCGGTTGGCGAGCACCATCAGCCCTTCGGCGATCCGGCGCCCCTCGGCCCGGGGTCCGGCGGTCTGGAGGCCGGTCTCCGCGTAGCCGGGGTGGGCGGCGACCGCGCGCAGGTCCGCGGCGCCGCCTCGGGCCGCGAGCCGCCGCGCCAGTTCGTGGGTGAAGAGCAGGTTGGCGGACTTCGAGCGGGCGTAGGCGGTCCAGCGCCCGTAGCGGCGTACGTTGTTGAGGTCGCGCGGATCGACCTTGGCCAGCGCGTGCAGCATGCTGGAGACGGTCACGATCCGGGCGCCGGGCGTGGCGAGCAGCGTGGGCAGCAGCAGCCCGGTGAGGGCGAAGTGGCCCAGGTGGTTGACGCCGAACTGCGTCTCGAAGCCGTCCGCGGTCGTCCCGTAGGGCAGGGCCATCACCCCGGCGTTGTTGACGAGCAGATCGACCCGCTCGTACGGCAGTCCGTGCGCGAACTCCCGTACCGACGCCAGGTCCCCGAGGTCCAGGCGTGCCAGTTCCACCGCGGCGTCCGGCACCTCGCCGCGCAGCCGCTCGACGGCCGCGCTCCCCCGCCCCGCGTCACGGCAGGCGAGGACCACGGACGCTCCCTTGCGGGCCAGCTCCCGGGCCACCACGTAGCCGAGGCCGCCGTTGCCCCCGGTGACGACGGCGACGCGCCCGTCCTGGCCGGGGATGTCGCCCACGTTCCAGCCGGTCATCAGCGGCTCCTTCCCAGGTCCGGACCCTGCTTACCGTACGCGCCCCACGCCCGGGAGCGGAGAGCTACCGTCCGGTCACGTCACGTTCGCATCACGAGTCCTCCATATCGCCACCACACCCAGTGCCCCTCAATAGCTTCGTCACCTCATATCCACTCATCCACACCATTCCCGGGACTCCTGATGAACCTGCTCCCCAAGCCCGCCGCCGTGGCCCTCGCCGCGCTGGCCCTGGCCGCCCTGCCGACCGCCGCCCAGGCGCACGAGGGCACCCACCCGTTCAAGAACTGCACCGAGGCGTACGAGAACGGCTACGCGGACATCGCCGAGGGCGACCCGCACTACGGCGAGCACCTGGACCGCGACCGGGACGGCGTCGGCTGCGACAAGCCGCCCGCGGACTTCGAGCCCGCGGACGACGGGAAGACCGACGAGAAGACCGACGAGGCCGCGGGCTCCGGGGCCGAGGACGGCGCCGGCAGCGGCGAGGAGGCGGCCGGGCAGCAGGGTACCGACCTGGCCGAGACCGGCGGCGACGACAGCACGCCGTACCTGGCGGCGGGCGGTGCCGTCGTCGTCCTGGCCGGCGGCGGGCTGCTGCTGGCCGTGCGCCGGCGCCGGGGTGACGGGACCGCCTGACCCGGCGGGGCGGGCCGGCTGCCTGCGGCGTCCCGTCCGCTGCTCAGCGGCGGGGCGCCGGCGTCTTCAGGCTGAACGCGGCGCTGCTCAGCCAGCGCTTGGCGGCCCGGGCCACCGGACGCTCGACGAACCGCTGCACGACGTAGGAGAGCGCGACCAGGGCCGCGACGGTGATCCCGACCACGACCCAGGGGTCGGCGCGGTCGCCGAAGCGGTGCAGGACGTTCACGCCGATGGCGTCGTGCAGCAGGTACAGCGGGAAGGTCAGCGTGCCGGCGACCGTCAGCCCCCGCCAGCGGATCCGGCTGGTCCAGCCGAGGGCGACGGCGGCGATCAGCAGGAAGAAGACCGTGATCACCAGGACCAGCCAGCCGCGCCCCGGGGACCACGAGTCCCAGTTGAGGCGGCCCCCCTCGGGCGTCAGCAGGAAGTGGAGCGCCACCAGCCACGACATGGCGACGATGCCCCAGAGCAGTGGCGTCGGCCGGTAGCGGTACATGAGGTAGAAGGCCATGCCGGCGATGAAGTACGGGGCCGACGGCGGGTTGACCAGCAGGGTGAGCAACCGGATGTCGGCGCCGGGCGCCAGTACCGCGGCGACCGTCCACAGTCCGCAGTAGATCACCACGCGCTGATAGGTCAGGCCCTTCCACACCACGACCGCGAAGGTGAGGTAGAAGCACATCTCGGGCCAGAGGGTCCAGTAGACGGAGTCCAGGTGCTCCACGCCGAGCGGGGTCTGCAGCATCGTCAGATTGGCGAACAGCACGCGCGGGTGCGGATGCCCGAAGGGGTTGTCGGCGAAGAAGATCACGCACCCGCTGATCACGATCGCCGCCCAGTACATCGGGTACAGCCGGGTGACGCGGGAGATGAAGAAGTCGCGCGGGGTGCGCCCCCACGCGCTCATGCAGATGACGAAGCCGCTGATCAGGAAGAAGAGTTCGACGCCGAGCCGGCCGAACGCGAAATAGCCGTGCGCCTGCGGGAAGACCTCGCCGACGGGCCGGCCCCAGATGGTCTGCATCGTGGAGGGCGCCTGGCCGACGAAGTGGAAGAACACGACGGCCAGCGCCGCCAGGAACCGCAGTCCGTCGAGCGCCGCGAGCCGGTCCCTGCGGACGGTGGGCCCCGCCTCCGGCACGCGCGCCTCCGCGGCGGTCCGTGGCCCCGGCACACCGGAGACGGTTCCTTCCGCGTGCCCGCGCGGTGCGGTCGTACCGGATGGTTCCCTGTGCTCCGTCTGGGTCATCCAACCACCGTTCCGGTGTCGGCCGCTGTCCACTGTCAGGGCTCTCAAACATTGCTGACAGGTTGCTGCTGCTCAGGCGCACAGGAGTTCACACCATCGATCACGTCACAAAAGGCGGCACCCCCCGGCACGCGAAAGGCGGCACCCCCCGCACAGGGGTGCCGCCTCTTTCCGTGGTCCGGAGCCGCCGCCGATCGGTGAGGGTGGTCGGGTGACAGACGACGGCTCCGGGGTCTTCGGGCTCTGAGGGCCGGTGCGGTGAGTCCGCGCCCCGCAGGGGGCGGGGAACTGCGCGACCGGCCACAGCGATCCCGCAGCTACGCACCGGCCTCCCGGCGGAGCGATCAGCGGTGGTCGCTGCCCTTCGACCGCGACGCCGCGCGGCCGGCCTCCAGCCGCGCCACCGGGATACGGAACGGGGAGCAGGAGACGTAGTCCAGGCCCACCTCGTGGAAGAAGTGCACCGACTCCGGGTCGCCGCCGTGCTCACCGCAGACACCGAGCTTCAGGTCGGGGCGGGTGGCGCGGCCGGCCTGCGCGGCGGCGGCGACCAGGGAGCCGACGCCGTCCTTGTCGATGGTCTCGAACGGGGAGACGCCGAAGATGCCCTTCTCCAGGTAGGCCGTGAAGAAGCTGGCCTCGACGTCGTCGCGGCTGAAGCCCCACACGGTCTGGGTCAGGTCGTTGGTGCCGAAGGAGAAGAACTCCGCGGCCTCGGCGATCTGCCCGGCGGTCAGCGCGGCGCGCGGCAGCTCGATCATCGTGCCGATGGCCAGCCTGAGCTTGGCGCCGGTGGCCGCCTCGACCTCGGCGACGACCTGGTCGGCCTCGTCGCGGACGATCTCCAGCTCCTGCACGGTGCCGACCAGCGGGATCATGATCTCGGCCCGCGGGTCGCCCTTGGCCGCCTTGCGCTCGGCCGCGGCCTCGGCGATGGCCCGTACCTGCATGGTGAACAGGCCGGGGATGACCAGGCCGAGGCGCACGCCGCGCAGGCCCAGCATCGGGTTCTGCTCGTGCAGGCGGTGCACGGCCTGGAGCAGGCGCAGCTCGTTCTCGTGCGGCTCCTGCCGGGACTCGGCGAGCGCGACGCGCACCGACAGCTCGGTGATGTCGGGCAGGAACTCGTGCAGCGGCGGGTCGAGCAGGCGGATGGTGACCGGCAGGCCGTCCATCGCCTCGAACAGCTCGACGAAGTCCTGCTTCTGGAGCGGGAGCAGCTCCTTCAGGGACTCCTCGCGCTCGGTCTCGGTGTCGGCCAGGATCAGCCGCTCCACCAGCTCGCGCCGGTCGCCGAGGAACATGTGCTCGGTGCGGCACAGGCCGATGCCCTGGGCGCCGAAGCGGCGGGCGCGCAGCGCGTCCTCGGCGTTGTCGGCGTTGGCCCGCACCCGCAGCCGGCGCTTGCGGTCGGCGAAGGCCATGATCCGGTGCACGGCCTCGACCAGCTCGTCGGCGTCCTCGGCGCCCGCGTGCATGCGGCCCTCGAAGTACTCGACGACCGGCGACGGCACGACGGGGACCTCACCGAGGTAGACCTTGCCGGAGGAGCCGTCGATGGAGATGACGTCGCCCTCCTCGACGACGTGCCCGCCGGGCACGGTCATCCGGCGGCGCTTGGTGTCGACCTCCAGCTCCTCGGCGCCGCAGACACAGGTCTTGCCCATGCCGCGCGCCACGACGGCCGCGTGGGAGGTCTTGCCGCCGCGCGAGGTCAGGATGCCCTCGGCGGCGATCATGCCGTCCAGGTCGTCCGGGTTGGTCTCGCGGCGCACCAGGATGACCTTCTCGCCCGAGCGGGACCACTTCACGGCGGTGTACGAGTCGAAGACCGCCTTGCCGACCGCGGCGCCCGGCGAGGCGGCGATGCCCCGGCCGACCTTCTCCACCTTCGCGTCGTCGTCGAAGCGCGGGAACATCAGCTGGGCCAGCTGGGCGCCGTTGACGCGCTGGAGCGCCTCGGCCTCGTCGATCAGGCCCTGGTCGACGAGCTGGGTGGCGATGCGGAAGGCCGCGCCCGCGGTGCGCTTGCCGACGCGGGTCTGGAGCATCCACAGCTGGCCGCGCTCGATGGTGAACTCGATGTCGCAGAGGTCCAGGTAGTGGTTCTCCAGCGTCTCCATGATCTGCATCAGCTGGTCGTACGACTTCTTGTCGATCCGCTCCAGCTCCGCCAGCGCGACGGTGTTGCGGATGCCCGCGACGACGTCCTCGCCCTGGGCGTTCTGGAGGTAGTCGCCGTAGACGCCCTGGTGGCCGGAGGCGGGGTCGCGGGTGAAGGCGACGCCGGTGCCGGAGTCGGGGCCCAGGTTGCCGAAGACCATGGAGCAGACGTTGACGGCGGTGCCGAGGTCGTGCGGGATGCGCTCCTGGCGGCGGTAGAGCTTGGCGCGCTCGCCGTTCCAGGAGTCGAAGACGGCCTTGATGGCGAGGTCCATCTGCTCGCGCGGGTCCTGCGGGAAGTCCCGGCCGGCCTCGGTCTTGACGATCTTCTTGAACTTGGTGACGAGCTTCTTGAGGTCGGCCGCCTCCAGCTCGGTGTCCACCGTGACCTTCTTGGCCGCCTTCGCCGCCTCCAGCGCCTCCTCGAAGAGGTCGCCGTCGACGCCGAGGACGGTCTTGCCGAACATCTGGATCAGGCGCCGGTAGGAGTCCCAGGCGAAGCGGTCGTCACCGGCCTGCCGGGCGAGGCCCTGCACCGACTTGTCGGAGAGGCCGATGTTGAGGACCGTGTCCATCATGCCGGGCATGGAGAACTTGGCTCCGGAGCGCACCGACACGAGCAGCGGGTCGTCGGCCTGGCCGAGCTTCTTGCCCATCTTCGCCTCGAGGGCGTCGAGGTGCGCACTCACCTCGTCACGCAGTGCCGCCGGCTCCTCGCCGCTGTCGAGGTAGGTCTTGCAGGCCTCGGTCGTGATGGTGAAGCCCGGAGGGACCGGAAGACCCAGGTTGGTCATCTCGGCGAGGTTGGCGCCCTTGCCGCCGAGGAGGTCCTTGAGGTCCTTGTTGCCCTCGGTGAAGTCGTAAACGAACTTCGGTGCGTTCGTTACCTGGAGATCTTTGTTTTCCGACACGGGTCTCGACTCCTCGAGGACGCGGTGGCTGCCCTGACGGCGAGGAATCTACCCAGATCAAAGGCACCTGGGTACGTCCACTTGCGCGTCATGCGCCTGTAACCACCCGTCCGCCAGCGGATCGAAAGTCAAGGCTTGGCAAGCGACCTGCCACCAGTGTTTTCACTTCTTGAACGAACAGCCCTTCAAAAGCATCGCTTGACGCTCACCTGAGCGAGCTTGTCCACGTTTGAGTTCGGTCGATGAACGATCAAGGTGTGGCACTCAGTGCCACACCTTCCAGAAGTGGAATCGCTCATGATCCGCTCATCTGAGCGCTACCTCTATCAGAGGTGGCGAGAATCACGCTGCCACAGGCCGTCGGATTTCACCATGCGGACCGGTGAACGGACCGCTCGCGGCGGACGTACGAGGGGGCGGCGGATCCGGCCCCCTCGCCGGGTCCGCCGACCACCGCGTTCGCACGGAAGGACCTCCGGGTGCCTGTCTCCACACGCTTCGGCCAGTCACCGTCCCCGGCCGACGAGCCACCCGCCCCGGACACCGGGGACGGTGACGCGGGCGGGACGGGAGCCACGGACGGAGTGGGGGGCCTCGGCGGAGCCGGGGACCCGGGCGAACCCGACGAGCCGACCGAGCCGGACCTCGTCGAGCCCGAGGACCCGGGGGAACCCATCGGCGCACCGCAGACGTCGGGGCGGGAGCCCTCGGGGCCGCAGCCCTCGGGGCGGGAGCCCTCGGGGCCGCAGACGTCGGAGCCGCGGACATCGGAGCCGCAGACCTCGGAGCCGCAGACCTCGGAGCCGCAGACCTCGGAGCCGCAGACCTCGGAGCCGCGGACATCGGGACCGCAGACGTCGGAGCCGCGGACATCGGGGCCGCAGGACGCACCGGTCCCGGAGGAGGCCCCGGCACCCGGCGTCCGGCCGGACACACCCGTCCGTGCCCCGCGCGGTCCGCGCGGCCCACGCGCCCGCCTCGCCCACTGGCGCGCCCGGCACCCGCGTGCCGCGCGCGCCGTCCGCCGGGGCACGACCCTCCTCGCCGCCGTCCTCGTGCTCGGGGCGCTGCTGCTGCCGAACAGCTTCGTCGCCCTGGAGCCCAACCGGTTCGCGCGGATACCGGCGGAGGCGGTCATCGGGGCGGTGCTGCTGCTCTGCCTGCCGCGCGTGCCGCGGCTGGTGCTGGCGGCGCTCTTCGGCACCGGCCTGGGTGCGCTGACCGTGCTGAACCTGCTCGACATGGGTTTCACCGAGTACCTGGGCCGGGGCTTCAACCTGGTCCTGGACTGGGGCCTGCTGGACGACGCCCGGTCGTACGTGGCGGACTCGATGGGCGGGGCGGCGGCGACCTGGGCCGCCGTGGGCGCGGTGGGGGGCGCCACGCTGCTGCCGGTGCTCATGGCGCTGGCGGTGGTCCGGCTCGGTGAGCTGCTCGCCGCGCACCGGGAGCGGGCGGCCCGGGGCGCGCTGCTGGCGGCCACCGTGTGGATGACCTGCGTGGCGCTGGGCGTGCAGACCTTCGGCGTGCCGGTCGCCACCAGGAGTGCGTCCGGGGCCCTGGAGGCGCAGGCCCACCGGGTGGTGGACACGCTGCGGGACGAGGCGGCGTTCGCGAAGGAGGCGCGGGCGGACCGGTTCGGCGGCACGCCCGCCGAGCAGCTGGTGCCGGACCTGCGCGGGAAGGACGTCCTCTTCACCTTCATCGAGAGCTACGGCCGCAGCGCCGTCGAGGACCCGGTGACGGCACCCGGTGTCGGACGGACGCTGGACAGCAGCACGCGGGCGCTGGCCGACGCCGGTTTCCGGGCCCGCAGCGGCTGGCTGACCTCGGCGACGTACGGCGGCAGCAGCTGGCTCGGCCACTCCACCTTCCTGTCGGGCCTGTGGGTGGACAACCAGCAGCGCTACCGCACCGTGACCGCGGGCGACCACCTCACCCTCACCAAGGCGTTCGCGAAGACCGGCGACTGGGACACCGTCGGCGTCATGCCGGGCGTCCAGAAGGCGTGGCCGGAGGCCGAGTGGTACGGCCTCGACAAGGTCTACGACGCCTTCGACGTCGGCTACCGGGGTCCGAAGTTCAGCTGGTCGACCATGCCCGACCAGTACGCGCTGGAGGCCTTCCAGCGCCTGGAGCACGGCAGGAAGCGCGACCGGCCGCTGATGGCGGAGATCATCCTGACCTCCAGCCACCAGCCGTGGGCGCCGGTCCCCCGGATGGTCGACTGGGACGAGGTCGGTGACGGTTCGGTCTTCGAGGGCATCGAGAAGTCGGGCGAGAAGGCCGCGGACGTCATCGCCGACTCCACCCGCTCCAAGGAGGGGTACGGCAGGTCGGTCGAGTACTCGCTCACCAGCCTCACCCAGTGGCTGGAGCGCTACGGCACCGACGACACCGTCCTCGTCTTCCTCGGCGACCACCAACCGCTCGCCCGCGTCAGCGGGAACGGGGCGAGCCGGGACGTCCCGGTGTCGGTCGTCGCCAGGGACCCGAAGGTGCTCGACGCGATCGACGACTGGAACTGGACGGAAGGGCTGAAGCCCGCCGAGGACGCCCCGGTGTGGCGCATGAGTTCCTTCCGCGACCGCTTCCTGACGGCGTACGGCTCCACCCCGCACCCCACCGGGGGCTGACCCGAGCCGCCCCCACCGGGGGCTGACCGGAGCCGCCCGCACCGGGGGCCGGACGGGCCCGGTCAGCCGCCGGAGGTGTCCAGCTCCGCGTCCTCGCCGACGCCCGCGCAGTCGTACGGGTCCTTCAGCCAGCCGTCCGGCAGGACCACCCGGTTGTTGCCGGAGGTGCGGCCGCGCGGGCCGTCGGCGCCGGTGGGCCAGGGCTGGTCGAGGTCGAGTTCGTCCAGGCCGGCCCGGAGCGCCTCCAGCGAGGAGGTGATCGCGAGCCGCTTGCGCATCTCGGAGCCGACGGCGAACCCCTTGAGGTACCAGGCGACGTGCTTGCGGAAGTCGATGACGCCCCGCGCCTCGTCGCCGATCCACTCGCCGAGCAGGGTGGCGTGCCGGACCATCACGTCGGCGACCTCGCGCAGGGTGGGCCGTACGTAGGTGTCGGTGCGGCCCTCGAAGGCGGCGACCAGGTCGGCGAAGAGCCACGGCCGCCCCAGGCAACCGCGTCCGACCACGACCCCGTCGCAGCCGGTCTCCCGGACCATCCGCAGCGCGTCCTCGGCGGTCCAGATGTCGCCGTTGCCCAGCACGGGGATCTCCGGGACGTGCTCCTTCAGGCGGGCGATGGCGTCCCAGTCGGCGGTGCCGCCGTAGTGCTGGGCCGTGGTGCGGCCGTGCAGGGCGATGGCGGTCACGCCCTCCTCGACGGCGATGCGGCCGGCGTCGAGGAAGGTGAGGTGGTCGTCGTCGATGCCCTTGCGCATCTTCATGGTGACGGGCAGGTCGCCGGCGCCGGTCACGGCCTCGCGGACGATGGCCCGCAGCAGGTTCCGCTTGTACGGCAGGGCGGAGCCGCCGCCCTTGCGGGTCACCTTGGGGACCGGGCAGCCGAAGTTCAGGTCGATGTGGTCGGCGAGGCCCTCCTCCGCGATCATGCGGACGGCCTTGCCGACGGTCACCGGGTCGACGCCGTAGAGCTGGATCGAGCGCGGTGTCTCGGTCGCGTCGAAGTGGATCAGCTGCATGGTCTTCTCGTTGCGCTCGACCAGCGCCCGCGTCGTGATCATCTCGCTGACGAACAGGCCCTTGCCGCCGCTGAACTCCCGGCACAGCGTGCGGAAGGGCGCGTTGGTGATCCCGGCCATCGGCGCCAGCACCACGGGCGGCGCGACGGTGTGCGGGCCGACCTGCAACGGCCGGGTGACGGTGCTGGGAGCGGGCGCGGTGGGCGTGGACATTCCTCCATTGTCACGTACGCGAGGCGGTGCTCGTCGCGCCTGTGGACAGAGACCGTGTATCGGTCATTAGTTAGCCGCACTATCGACATGTGCGTACGATGGAGGCCATGCCCGAGCCGTCCCACCGCCGCCGTCTGCTCGTGCTCGCCATCTGCTGCATGAGCCTGCTGATCGTGAGCATCGACAACACGATCCTCAACGTGGCCCTGCCGGCCGTGCAGCGCGATCTCGACGCGAGCACGTCGGGACTCCAGTGGGCCGTCGACGGCTACACCCTGGTGCTGGCCGCGCTGCTGATGCTCGCCGGTTCCACGGCCGACCGGATCGGCCGCAAGCGGGTCTTCATGACGGGCCTGGTCGTCTTCACCCTCGGCTCGCTGCTCTGTTCGCTGGCCCCGGACCTGTCCTGGCTGGTCGTCTTCCGGATGGTGCAGGCGGTGGGCGGCTCGATGCTCAACCCGGTCGCCATGTCGATCATCACCAACACCTTCACCGACCCGCGCGAACGCGCCCGTGCCATCGGCGTCTGGGGCGCGGTCGTCGGCATATCCATGGCCGCGGGTCCGCTGGTGGGCGGGGTGCTCGTGGAGTCGGTCGGCTGGCGTTCGATCTTCTGGGTCAACCTGCCGGTGGGCCTGGCGGCCCTGCTGCTCACCCTGCGCTTCGTCCCGGAGTCCCGCGCACCGAAGGCCCGCCGCCCGGACCCGCTGGGCCAGCTGATGGTGATCGTGCTGTTCGGCTCGCTGACGTACGCGATCATCGAGGCGCCGAACGCCGGGTTCGTGCGGGTCCTGCCGTTCGCCGCGCTGGCGACGGCCACCCTGCTCGGCCTGCTCTGCTACGAACCCCGCCGCGCCGAGCCCTTGATCGACCTGCGCTTCTTCCGGTCGGTGCCCTTCAGCGGGGCCACCGTGACGGCGGTCACCGCCTTCGCCGCGCTGGGCGGGTTCCTGTTCCTGTCCACGCTGTACCTGCAGAACGTGCGCGGGCTCAGCGCCCTGCACGCCGGGCTGTGGATGCTGCCGATGGCCGTGCCGACCTTCCTGTGCGCCCCGCTGTCCGGACGGCTGGTCGGCAGCCGGGGGCCACGGCTGTCCCTGCTGATCGCGGGCGGCGCGCTGACCGTGAGCGGGGTGCTGTTCGCCGCCTTCGAGGCCGAGACCTCGAACGTCACCCTCTTCATCGGCTACGCGCTGTTCGGCGTGGGCTTCGGCTTCGTCAACGCGCCCATCACCAACACCGCGGTCTCCGGCATGCCGCGCGCCCAGGCCGGGGTCGCCGCCGCCGTCGCCTCCACCAGCCGCCAGCTGGGCCAGACGCTGGGCGTGGCGGTGATCGGCGCGGTGCTCGCGGCGGGCGTGGGCACGTCGTCGTACGGCGACACCTTCGTCGCCGCGGCCCGCCCCGGCTGGTGGATCCTGGCCGCCTGCGGCCTGTCGGTCCTCGTCCTCGGCGCCGTGGCGAACGGCCGCTGGGCCCACCGCACGGCGGAACGCACCGCGGAACGCCTGAAGACCCCGTCCCCCCGGAAAACCCCCCACGCGACCACCCCGTAGGGGCGCGGGGGACCTACACGCCCAGCCCCCACCCACCCCCTCAGGGGCGCGGGGAACTGCGCAAACCCCCCACCCACTCACACCCGACACTCCACCCGCACCCCCCACCCAGGGGCGCGGGGAACTGCGCATATCCCCCCACCCACCCGCACCCGACACACGCCCCCACCCCCCTCACTGAAGGGGCGCGGGGAACTGCGCAAAACCCCGCACCAACCCCACCGCACGCCTCACACCACGGTCCGCACCATCTCCGGCATCCGCTCCATCACCGCGGGCCAGTACCGCCCGATCACCTCCTCCACCCGTGGCAGCGCCCGCTGCCCCGCGAGCGCCAGGACGATCGCCGCGGCCACGCCGGCCCAGGCGACGGGCCCCAGCGGCGTGCAGCCGAAGAGCTGGCTGGCGCCCGGCGTCTGCACCAGGGCGACCAGCGCGGCGGCGGAGCCCAGCGAGGTGACCTGGACCAGGCGGCTGCCGCGCCGGTCGGCCAGGGTCTGGGCGAGCTGGGTGCCGACCACGGCGCACAGGGCCATCGTCGTGGAGCGGCGCCCCGTGCCCGGTGTGAACCGGCCGAGGAGCCAGGCGGCGGTCGCACCGAGCGCCGTGGTCAGGGCCCGGTGCCGGATCTGCCGGATCAGCGGCTCGCCCAGCACCGCCGCACCGAGCGGCGCGCCCGCGTCGTCCTCCTCCTGCTCGGTGTCCCCCGTCTCCGTGACCGCCACGGCCATCGCGGGGAACAGGTCCGTGAACAGGTTGACCAGCAGCATCTGCCGGGTGGACAGCGGAGCGGCACCGCCGAGGACGGTGCCGAGGATGCCGAAGCCGACCTCGCCCGCGTTGCCCCCGATGAGGATCGCGATGGCGTCGGCGACGCTGTGCCACAGTGCCCGGCCCTCCCGCACCGCCTCCACCAGGACCAGCAGGTCGTCACCGGTGACGACCAGGTCGGCGGCGTTGCGGGCGGCGGCCGAGCCGCGGGCGCTGATCCCGACGCCGATGTCGGCCGCGCGGATCGCGGCGGCGTCGTTGGCACCGTCGCCGACCATGCCGACGACCCGTCCGGCATCCCGCAGCGACTCGACGACCTGGAGCTTCTGCTCCGGCGCCACCCTGGCCACGACGTCCGCGTCCCGCAGCATCCGGGACCGTGCCGTGCGGTCCGCGGCGGCCAGTTCGTCGCCGGTGACCACGACGGCGTCCTCGGGCCAGCCCAGCTCCACGGCGATGGCGTGGGCGGTCTGCGGATGGTCGCCGGTCAGCACCACGGGCCGTACGCCCGCCTCGCGCAGCCCGTGCACCAGCGCCGGGGACGTCTCGCGCGGGACGTCGGACAGCCCGAGCATCCCCGTGAACTCCAGCTCCCGCGGCTCCTGTTCGAGGACGTCGGCGGCCTTCTCGCCCTTGCGCAGCGGCCGGCTGGCCACCGCGATGATGCGCAGTCCGTCGCGGGCCAGCCCGTGCGCCACCTCCGTGACGTGGGAGGGCAGGCCGGCGCAGGCGGGCAGCACGGTCTCCGGGGCGCCCTTGACCACGAGCACCGGCGCTCCCCTGCCGTCCCGTCCGACGGCGGCGGCGTAGCCGCGGGAGGTCTCGAAGGGCAGGCCCTCCTCCTGCGTCCAGCGCGGGTCGTCGCCGGCGGCGTCGAGGACGGCCTCGTCGGTGGCGTGCGTGGGGCGGGCGCCGTCGCCGTTCAGGCGGGGGCAGGCGCGCGCGGCGACCCGCACGGCGTCGGCGGCGTCCGGGTCGCCCGCCTTGCGGACCGTGCCGTCGGCGCCCGCGACCCGGGTCAGCCGCAGCTTGTTCTCGGTGAGCGTGCCCGTCTTGTCGAAGCAGACGGTGTCCATCCGGCCCAGCGCCTCCAGCGTGCGCGGCGTCCGTACGAGGACGCCGTGGCGGCTGAGCCGGCGGGCCGCCGCCAGCTGCGCCACCGTCGCCACCAGCGGCAGCCCCTCGGGCACCGCGGCCACCGCCACCGACACGCCACCGGCGACGGCCTGCCGGATCGGCGTGCCGCGCAGCAGCGAGAGGCCGGTCACCGCGGCGCCGCCCGCCAGGGTCAGCGGCAGCGCCTTGCGGGTCAGCTCCTGGAGCCGGGCCTGCACCCCGGCCGCCGACGGCGTCCGGGCGGCCAGCGAGACCGCCCGGGAGGCCTCGGTGTGCTCCCCCGTGTCCACGACGACGGCCTGGGCGCGGCCGGCCACCACGGTCGTCCCCTCGAAGACCATGCAGAGCCGCTCGGCCACGGGGGCGTTCGGCACCGGGTCGACGCGCTTGTCGACGGGGAGGGACTCTCCGGTGAGGGACGACTCGTCGATCTCCAGGCCGTCCTCCCACAGCAGCCGGGCGTCGGCGGGCACGACGTCGTCCGCCTTCAGCTCGATGATGTGTCCCGGACGCAGTTTCGCGGCGTCCACCACCCTCGGCTCGGCCGCCGGGTCGTGGGTCTCCTCCTCGGCGACCCGGGCCTTCTGCTTCTGCTGCGCGAGCAGCCCGGACAGCGCCCGCTCGGCGCGCAGCCGCTGGAAGCCGCCGACCAGCGCGTTCAGGTCCAGGGCGCCGACGACCAGCAGGGCGTCCATCACGGAGCCGAGGATCGCCTCGGCCGCCGAGCCGACCGCGAGCACCGGGGTGAGCGGGTCGTCCAGCTCGCCGCGTACGGCCTGGCCCAGTTGCCACGTCCACTTCACCGGCGCGAGGGCCGGGACACGGCCGGCCCGGTCGGCCACCGCGTGCATCCTGGCCGTCAGCTGTTCGGCCAGGGACGCTTCCGGCTCCTTCTCCCGGTCCAGGCGTTCCCGTACGGCCGCGGGGTCCAGCGTGTGCCACGCGACCCGCGCGCGGGGGTGCGGGGCGCGGGCCGCGGCCACACCGAGCGCGGCGCGCGTTCCGGACAGCAGGGCCACCGCCGCGCCCACGTCGACCGGAGCGTGCCGCAGTCCGGGCAGCAGCGAGCCGGTGAGTCCCTGCCTGCCCTTGCGCGCCTCGCCGACCGCCACCAGCAGTCCGGACAGCGCGGCCCCGGACCGGGCCAGCGTCTGCGACCGGCGCCCGATCGCCCGGGCCGCCGGCACCGCCCGCAGCAGCCGCCAGACGTCGGCGAGGCCCTGTGGGGCGATCACGTCCGCGCCCCAGGCCACCGGTGCGTCCGCGTCGGCCAGCGCGACGGCCACGTCCCCGGCGAGCAGCCCGGCCACCGCCGCGTCGTCGTCACCGGACAGGGGCCGTACGACGGTGACGACGCCGCCCTCGGCGCGCAGTTCGCCCACGACGTCCCGGAGCGGGCGGCCGGCGCCGACGACCTGGTCCGCGAGTCCGGTGAAGTCGGCCAGCGCCGGGTCCTCGACCATCACGACGCGCAGGCCCGCGCGCCGGGCGGCGTCCAGCACGTCCTCGGTCCACGGGTCCGCGCTCGCCCCCGGCGCCCGCAGCGCGCTGGGGTGCAGGACGACCGTGGCGGCCATCTCCAGCTGCCGCAGCCGTTCCGGGTCGCGCACGAGCACACCGTCGCGGGACAGCGCGGTGCTCAGTACGGCGTGGAAGGCGGCGGGTCCGTAACGCGCGGCCTTGGGCGAACCGGCCAGCACCGCCTCGGCGGCCTCGGCCACGTCGTGCTTGACCAGCAGGGTCGCCAACGCGCCGGCCACACTGCCGGTGGAGGCGTGGGCCGCGTACTCCTGGGCGGGGGAGGTCCGCAGCGGGGGGCGCACGGCGGGGTCGGCGGGCAGACTCCCCCGGCCCGGCGCGCACAGGCGGTCGTGCACCACCTCGAAGGTCGCCGTCCGGGTCACCGCCTCGGTCAGCTGGCAGGCGCGCAGGGCACCGTCCAGCACCAGCGAGGCGGGGCTCTGCCCGGCGCCGTGCACGGCCGCGTTGGCGGCGGCCAGCGCCACGTCCATGCCGTGGGCGCCGAGCCGTTCCCGCAGCCAGGCGCGGAAGGCCGGGTTCTCGCGCAGCAGCGTCCCCACGGCCGTCACCAGGCGGGGCGAGGGCGGCAACCGCAGGCGCGCCCCGGTCACGGCGGCGGCGATGCCCAGGAGGTCGGCGCCGAGGGCGGTGGCGGCGACGCGCACCGAGGCGGGGTCGCCGGGGTGGGTCAGCTCCTCCACCGGATCGTCCGGCCCCTGTTGCTCCGCCCGGGTCAGTCCGTGCTGTTCGGCGAGTTCGGTGGCCCGGTCGACCACCCGGTCGGTGAGCGCCTCCTCGGTCGCGGTGACCACCAGCCGGGTGAGGCCGGTGTCCCAGTAGGCGAGCGCCACGTCCGGGTGCTCGGCGAGGGCCGCCGCCACCCGACGCGCCACGCGCTGCGTGCCACCCGCCCGGCGCACCTCCTCCGTCGCGGCCGGCCGCAGCGCCAGGTGCGCCCGGGGCCCGGCACGCCAGTCGCGGGTGGAGCCGCCGCCCGGCAGCGCGGCGCGCGCGACCCGTGCCGCCCGCGCGGCGAAGTCGGCACCGCGCACCGAGGCCCGGGCGGTGCCCGCGACGGCGCCGGCCGCGGCGCCCACCGCGGGTGCGGTGCCCCGCGCGAGCAGCCGGGGCCCGGCCAGTACGATCCCGGTCACGGCGCCCTGGGAGCGCGTCAGAAGTCCACCGACCATCGCCGTGTCTCAGCCCGTCTTCCGCGTGGACGCGGCCGTTTTCCTGGCGGCGGTCTTCTTGGCGGCGGCCGTCTTGGCGGCGGCCGTCTTCGTGCTCCGGCCGCGCCCGGAGGCGGCCGGCCGGCTGGCGGACGCCTTCTTCGCGGCGCTGCTCCGCGCTGCGCCGCTCCTCGCGGCACTGCTCTTGGCCGTGCTCTTCTTCGCCGCGGTCTTTGTGGCGGTGCTCTTCGTGGCCGCGCTCTTCGTGGCGGTGCTCTTCTTCGCCGCGCTCTTCTTCGCCGCGCTCTTCTTGGCCGTGCTCTTCTTGGCCGTGCTCTTTGGGGTGGTGCTCTTCGTGGCGGCCCTCTTGGCGGGGCTCGCGCCCGCGGAGCCGGGCCCCGCCGCGGTGGACCTGCCCGCGCCGGAGCCGCCCGTACCGGAGCCGCCCGCGCCGGACCTGGCGGCGCCCGACCTGGCGGCCGTCTTCTTCGCGGAGCCGCTCCCCGCCGTGCCGCTCCTCGCGGCCCTCTTCGCGGCGCTGATCTTGGTGGCCGTCTGCTGGGCGGCACCCGACTCGGCCGCGCCCGCCTTCGCCCCACCCGTCTTCGCCGCGCCACCCTTAGCTGCCTGGCTCTTCCGACCCGCGGCCTGCGTGTCCGACGTCTTCTTCGCGGCACTGCGCCGCGCCGTTCCCCCGGCGGCGGCACCGGCTCCGCCCGCCCCCGACCCCGCCGTACGGGACCGCCCCGCGGCCGCCGTACCGGACGTGCCCGCGCCGCGGCCCTCCGTGCCACCGCCCGAGGCCCCCGCACCGTCCCGCAGCACCCGCGCGGCCTCCGCCTCGGGCGACTCCTGCGGTCGCGGCCGCGTCAGCCACGCCACCGCCGCCCCGGTGGCCGCCACCGGCCACTCGACCAGCCCGACGACGCCCAGCACCCCGGCCCCCGTGTACACGAGGGCGCGCCGCCCGCGCGGCGACACGGCCCCGACCTTGTCCAGCGCGCCCTCGGCGACCCTGCCGACCGTCCCGGCACCCGGAACCTTCCGCAGCGCCGACGCGGCCGCGTGCAACGGCCTCGGGAGCGTCTGCGCCGACTTCTGCTCAGCCATGACTGTTTCGTCCTCGCCCTGTGCATGCGGTGGAAATCCTGGAATATCACCATCCGCACAACTCAGGGTTCCCGCACCCCGGGCGCCGCCCCCGGGCGACACCCGAACGCACCCGGACCGCCCTACCGCGCCGTGAACGCCAGCTTCGCCCCCAGCGCCACGAACGACCCCGCGAAGCTCCGCCGCAGCCACGCCATCACCCGCGGCCGGGAGACGACATGGCTGCGCACGGACGCGGCCAGGACGCCGTACGCGGCGAAGACGACGAAGGTCACCGCCATGAACACGCCGCCCAACAGCAGCATCCGCGGCAGGGCGCCGGCCCGGCCCGGATCCACGAACTGCGGCAGGAAGGCGAAGAAGAACAGCGTCAGTTTCGGGTTGAGGATGTTGATCAGCACGCCCCGCAGGATCACCCGTCCCGCCGGGACGGGCTTCCCCCGTTCGGGGGCCACCGTGAGCGTCTCCCTGTCGCGGAGCGTGGCCCACGCCATGTACAGCAGGTAGACGACACCGGCGTACTTGAGGACCTGGAAGGCGGTGGCACTGGCGTGCAGCACCGCCGCGACGCCGGTGACGGTGGCCAGCAGGTGCGGCACGATGCCGAGCGCGCACCCGAGGGCGGCGACGACGCTCGCGCGGCGGCCGCGCGAGAGGGCGGCGGCGAGGGTGTAGACGACCCCGGTGCCGGGGGTCGCGACGACCACGAAGGTGGTCAGCAGGAAGGCGAGGCTCATGGGCACCACCCTGCGGCGGGACGCCCGGGCCCCACAGGTCCAATGGCCCACCCGTATCGGGGACCACTCGTCGCGGGCTCCCCGGACGACAGCGCCCACCCCTCCGCCCGAACGCGTCGGACGGAGGGGTGGGCGAAAGCCGTGGTCCCGGAAAGCGGTCGTCAGCAGCCGACGAGCCTCGACGCCAGGTAGCCCTCGATCTGGTCCAGCGACACCCGCTCCTGCTTCATGGTGTCCCGCTCCCGGACGGTCACCGCGTTGTCGTCGAGCGTGTCGAAGTCGACGGTGACGCAGAACGGCGTGCCGATCTCGTCCTGGCGGCGGTAGCGCCGACCGATCGCACCGGCGTCGTCGAAGTCGATGTTCCAGTTCTGCCGCAGCGCCTGGGCGAGGCCCTTGGCCTTGGGCGACAGCTCCGGGTTGCGGGACAGCGGCAGCACCGCGACCTTCACCGGCGCCAGGCGCGGGTCGAGGCGCAGCACGGTGCGCTTCTCCAGCTTGCCCTTGGCGTTCGGCGCCTCGTCCTCCACGTACGCGTCGAGGAGGAAGGCCAGCATCGCCCGGCCGACACCGGCCGCCGGCTCGATGACGTACGGCGTCCAGCGCTCCTGGGCCTCCTGGTCGTAGTAGGAGAGGTCCTGGCCGGAGGCCTTCGCGTGCGAGGAGAGGTCGTAGTCCGTCCGGTTGGCGACACCCTCCAACTCGCCCCACTCGCTGCCGCCGAAGGAGAAGCGGTACTCGATGTCGGCGGTGCGCTTGGAGTAGTGGGAGAGCTTCTCCGCCGGGTGCTCGTACCAGCGCATGTTCTCTTCACGCATGCCGAGGCCGGTGTACCAGTTCCAGCGCTGCTCCATCCAGTACTCCTGCCACTTCTCGTCCTCGCCCGGCTTGACGAAGAACTCCATCTCCATCTGCTCGAACTCGCGGGTGCGGAAGATGAAGTTGCCGGGCGTGATCTCGTTGCGGAAGGACTTGCCCATCTGGGCGATGCCGAACGGCGGCTTGCGGCGCGAAGTGGTCTGCACCTGGGCGAAGTTGGTGAAGATGCCCTGGGCGGTCTCGGGCCGCAGGTAGGCGACGGAGCCGCTGTCCTGGGTCGGGCCGAGGTGGGTGGAGAGCAGACCGGAGAACTGCTTGGGCTCGGTGAAGGTGCCCTTGTTGCCGCAGTTGGGGCAGTTGAGGTCGGCGAGGCCGTTCTCCGGGGCCTTGCCCTTCTTCTCCTCGTAGGCCTCTTCCAGGTGGTCCGCGCGGAACCGCTTGTGGCAGGAGGTGCACTCGGTCAGCGGGTCCGTGAAGGTGGCGACGTGGCCGGAGGCCACCCAGACCTCCGGGGCGAGGATGACGGAGGAGTCGAGACCGACGACGTCCTCGCGCGAGGTGACCATGTAGCGCCACCACTGGCGCTTGAGGTTCTCCTTGAGCTCGACACCCAGCGGTCCGTAGTCCCAGGCGGCGCGCTGACCGCCGTAGATCTCACTGCACGGGAAAACGAAGCCACGGCGCTTGCTCAGGCTGACGATGGTGTCGATCTTGTCGGCGGCCACGGTGCTCTCTTCATTACGACGACGGTGACTGACTGGTGCGGCGCGAAGCGCCTCCAAGAGAATGATTCAGGTTACCGGCGGGAGCCGCCCCCCGGCCAAATCGGGGGTGCGGGACCGCTTTGTTGACAACGGTTTCCATATTTGTTGAAAATGAGTGTCATGAACGTACGACGACGCCGCATATCCGGCATAGCAGTCACCGCGGCCGCCGCGCTCGGCCTCGGGACCCTCTCCGCCTGCTCCAGCGACGGCTCGGCGGCGGGCAAGCCCGGCAACACCGACAAGTTCGACGTCGTCGCGTCGTTCTACCCGATGGCCTTCCTCGCCGAGCAGATCGGCGGCGACCACGTCAGCGTGACCAGTCTGACCCAGCCCGGCCAGGAGCCGCACGACCTGGAGATCAGCGCCAAGCAGCGCGCCCAGCTCGAGGAGACGGACGCCGCGCTCTTCCTCAAGGGCCTCCAGCCCTCCGCCGACGAGGCCATCGCCCAGTCCGGCGCCAAGACGAAGATCGACGCGGCGACGCTGACCTCCCTGGAGGAGCACGGCGCCGAGGTCGGCGGCCACGCGGACGAGCACGGGCACGAGCACGCGGAGGGCGAGCACGCCGAGGAGGAGCACGCCGGGGAGGAGCACGGCCACGACCACGGCGAGGGCGGCAAGGACCCCCACATCTGGCTCGACCCGGTCAAGTACGCCGAGGTCGCCGAGGGCGTCGGCAAGGCCTTCGAGAAGGCCGACCCGGACCACGCCGCGGACTACAAGAAGAACACCGAGGCCCTGGTCGCGAAGCTCGGCGACCTGAACACGACGTTCGAGACCGGGCTGAAGGACACGAAGACCAGGACCTTCGTCACCACGCACGCCGCCTTCGGCTACCTCGCCGAGCGCTACGGCCTCACCGAGGAGGCCATCAGCGGCCTCAGCCCCGAGGCCGAGCCCAGCGCCGCCCGGGTCAAGGAACTCGCGAGGACGGCCCAGGCCGACGGCGTCTCCACGATCTTCTACGAGACGCTGGTCAGCGACGAGACCGCGAAGACGGTCGCCCGGGACGCCCGGCTGAAGACGGACGTCCTCGACCCGGTCGAGGGCATCACCGAGAAGTCCCGCGGCGACGACTACTTCCAGGTCATGGAAGCCAACCTCAAGGCCCTCCAGGCGGCCCTGGGCACCAAGTGACCGACCAGACGGTCCAGAGCGATCAACCGGAGGGTGGCATGACCGAGCCCGTCATCTCGCTGCGCGGCGTCCGTGCCGAACTCGGCTCCCGCCCCGTCCTGCGCGGCATCGACCTCACCGTGCGCCGCGGCGAGGTCGTCGCACTGCTCGGCGCCAACGGCTCGGGCAAGTCCACGGCCGTGCGCACCGTCATCGGCCAGGTGCCGGTCACCGCCGGGGAGGTCGAGCTGTTCGGCACCCCGCGGCGCCGCTTCCGCGCCTGGGCGCGCGTGGGTTACGTCCCGCAGCGCACCACGGCCGCGGGCGGCGTCCCCGCGACGGTGACCGAGGTCGTCTCCTCGGGCCGCCTCTCCCGGGCCCGCTTCGGCATCCTGCGCAAGGCCGACCACGAGGCCGTACGCCGGGCCCTCGACCTGGTCGGCATGGCGGACCGCGCCAAGGACTCCGTGGACGCCCTCTCCGGCGGCCAGCACCAGCGGGTCCTGATCGCCCGCGCGCTCGCCGCCGAACCCGAGCTGCTGATCATGGACGAGCCGATGGCCGGCGTCGACCTGGCCAGTCAGCAGGTCCTGGCCGACACCCTGCGCGAGCAGGTCGCCGCCGGCACCACCGTCCTGCTCGTCCTGCACGAACTGGGCCCCCTGGAGCCGTTGATCGACCGCGCGGTGGTGCTCCGCGACGGCTGCGTGCTGCACGACGGCCCGCCGCCGAAGGCGGTCGGCCAGCACGCGCTGCCCGGCCACGACCACGTCCACCCGCACGCACCGGCGGGCGCCGAACCGATCCGCACGGGACTGCTGAGCTGATGGAAATCCTGAACTACGCCTTCATGCAGCGGGCGCTGCTGGCGGCCGTCCTGGTCGGCATCACCGCCCCCGCCGTCGGCATCTACCTGGTCCAGCGCCGCCAGGCCCTCATGGGCGACGGCATCGGCCACGTGGCCATGACCGGCGTCGGCCTCGGCTTCCTGCTCACCTGGTCCCCGGTGTGGATGGCCACCCTGGTGTCCGTGCTCGGCGCGGTCCTCATGGAGCTGATCCGCTGGTACGGCAGGACCCGCGGCGACATCGCCCTCGCCATGCTCTTCTACGGCGGCATGGCGGGCGGCGTGATGTTCATCAACCTCGCGCCGACGGGTTCCAACGCCAACCTCACCTCGTACCTCTTCGGCTCCCTCTCGACGGTCTCCGAGTCGGACGTCACGGCGATCTGCCTGCTGGCCGCCTTCGTGGTCCTCGTCACCGTCGGCCTGCGCCGCCAGCTCTTCGCGGTCAGCCAGGACGAGGAGTTCGCCCGGGTCACCGGCCTGCCGGTGCGGGCGCTGAACCTGCTCACCGCCGTCACCGCCGCCGTGACCGTGACGGTCGCGATGCGCGTGGTCGGACTGCTGCTGGTGTCGGCGCTGATGGTGGTCCCGGTGGCCGCCGCCCAGCAGCTCACCCGCAGCTTCGCCGCCACCTTCGCCGTGGCCGTGGCCATCGGCGTCAGCGTGACCATCGGCGGCACGGTCACCTCGTACTACCAGGACGTGCCGCCCGGCGCGACCATCGTGCTGCTCACCATCGGAGCGTTCGTGCTGCTGACCGCGCTGGCCGTGCCGCTGGCCCGGCGACGCGCGCGGGCGGCCGCCGCGGCGGAGCCCTCCGGCGATCCGACGGAATGCAAGATTCCAGCCACCCGGGGGGCCGGCGACGAGTTCGGCGTCTGACTGCCGCCCGGCCGGGCTGGCACAATGGCCCGGCAAGCCGCAGATGTGAGGAGGAACCGGTGACGACCGCTGGACCGCCCGTGAAGGGACGTGCCACCCGGCAGCGGGCCGCCGTGTCGGCGGCCCTCCAGGAGGTCGAGGAGTTCCGCAGCGCTCAGGAGCTTCACGACATGCTCAAGCACAAGGGCGACTCCGTCGGGCTCACCACGGTCTACCGCACCCTGCAGTCCCTCGCCGACGCCGGCGAGGTCGACGTCCTGCGCACCGCCGACGGCGAGTCCGTCTACCGCCGCTGCTCCAGCGACGACCACCACCACCACCTGGTCTGCCGCACCTGCGGCAAGGCGGTCGAGGTCGAGGGCCCCGCCGTGGAGAAGTGGGCGGAGGCCATCGCCGCCGAGCACGGCTACGTCAACGTGGCGCACACGGTGGAGATCTTCGGCACGTGCGCCGACTGCGCGGGTGCCTCCGGCGGCTGAGCCGGTGGGGGCGGGGGCTTCGCCCCGCCCCCCTCTTCGTCGGCCTGACCGGCCTCGTCCTCAGACTCCCCCGGAGGGGGCACCCCCGGACAGGCTGGAACCTTCCGGCCGGCCCTCCATGGCCAACAGCTCCTCGTTCGGGATCGCGCCGCCGAAGCGACGGTCCCGGGAGGCGAACTCCAGGCAGGCCCGCCACAGGTCCCGCCGGTCGAAGTCGGGCCACAGCACGTCCTGGAACACCATCTCGGCGTACGCGCTCTGCCACAGCAGGTAGTTGGACGTGCGCTGCTCACCGCTCGGCCGCAGGAACAGGTCCACGTCCGGCATGTCCGGGTAGTACAGGTACTTCGCGAGCGTCTTCTCGTTGACCTTCGACGGGTCGAGCCGTCCGGCCCGCACGTCCTCGGCGAGGGCCTGCGCCGCGTCGGCGATCTCGGCGCGCCCGCCGTAGTTCATGCAGAAGTACAGGGTGAGCCGGTCGTTGCCCTTGGTCTGCTCCTGGGCGACCTGGAGTTCCTTGGCGACCGACTTCCACAGCTTGGGCATCCGGCCCACCCAGCGGACGCGGATGCCCAGCTCGTCGAGCTGGTCGCGGGTCTTGCGGATGAAGTCCCGGTTGAAGTTCATCAGGAAGCGCACCTCGTCCGGTGACCGCTTCCAGTTCTCGGTGGAGAAGGCGTACAGGGAGATGTTCCGCACGCCCATCTCGATGCCGCCCTGGAGCACGTCCAGCACCCGCTCGGCACCGACCTTGTGCCCCTCGGTGCGCGGCAGCCCGCGCTCCTTGGCCCAGCGCCCGTTGCCGTCCATGACGATCGCCACATGCTCCGGTACCAGCTCACCGAGCCTCGGGGGCCGCGCGCCGGACGGGTGCGGCTCCGGCGTCCTGTAGTCCCGGCGCTGACGCCCCAGGATCCCGCGTACGGCCATGTGTCTCTCGTCTCCTCGTACCGACTGCTCTTCTAGGACTTCTCGACGTAGCGCAGGGAGCGCAGGCCGCGCTCCAGATGCCAGTGCAGGTACGCGGACACCAGCCCGCTCCCCTCCCTGACGTACCGCGACTCGCACGCGTCCGCCGTCCCCCAGTCTCCCGCGAGCAGCGCTCCGAGCAGCTCCAGGGCCTGCGGCGAGGGTACGACGCTGCCGGGCACCCGGCAGTCGGCGCAGACGGTGCCGCCCGAGCCGACCGAGAAGAACCGGTTCGGACCGGGCATGCCGCACTTCGCGCAGTCCCCGAAGGTGGGGGCGTACCCGTTGACCGCGAGGGAGCGCAGCAGGAACGCGTCGAGGACCAGGTTCGGCGCGTGCTCGCCCCGGGCGAGGGTCCGCAGGGCACCGACCAGCAGCAGGTACTGCTGCACCGCCGGCTCCCCCTCGTGGTCGGTGAACCGCTCGGCCGTCTCCAGCATGGCGGTCCCCGCCGTGTACCGCGCGTAGTCGGTGACGATCCCGCCGCCGTACGGCGCGATGGTCTCGCTCTGCGTGCACAGCGGCAGCCCGCGCCCGACCAGCTCGCTGCCCCTGGCGAAGAACTGCACGTCCACGTGGGAGAACGGCTCCAGCCGCGCCCCGAACTTCGACTTCGTCCGCCGCACCCCGCGCGCCACGGCGCGTACGCGTCCGTGACCGCGTGTGAGCAAGGTGATGATCCGGTCCGCCTCACCCAGCTTCTGGGTGCGCAGCACGATGCCGTCGTCGCGGAACAGACTCATGCGGACCATTCTCGCGCATGCTTCAAGGCACCTCGCCACGGCTTCGGGCGTTGGTGTACGCCGTCGCCGCGCTGAGCCGCTCGGACGGAGTGGCGTGGCGCACCTCACCCGGCTCGGCGTCCCACTCGCGCCCCCCGCCGTACGGGCGCATCTGGACGTACGGGCCCTCGTACCCCATGACGACGCCGACCCGTCCGCTGCGGGTGTCGACGGCATAGGTCCCCACGGGCGGCGTCGTCATCGCAGGGCCGCCGCGAGCCGCCTGGCGGTCTCGACGGAGCACCGGCCCAATTCGACGAGCGGACAGGGTGCCTCTCGCGCAAGACTCACCGGGTCGAGCCCGAGCGACGGGAGAGTAATTCCGGCCTTCGCGAGCGCCGCGCGCAATTCTTTCACCGAGTCCTCCGCTTCTTCGACGCAGGGCGCCGAGTGTGGTGCCTTCACCGTGTTCCCCTTCCCTTTACGGTTTCACTCTTCACATCCCCAGAATGACGTGCCGTGACTACACTCGGAGGGAGTCTGTGCACTACAAGTGGGGTTCAGTGGCGGGGGGTTGGTTATGGCCAACGGTTCACGGCAAGCGGCGTGGGAGTTCTTCGGAGCGGAACTGAAACGCCGCCGCGAGGACGCCGGAATCACTCAAGTCGAGCTGGGCGCAAGGGTATTCGTGTCGGGGGGTTACATCGGCCAGTTCGAACAGGCAATTCGCAAGCCGCAGCTGGATGTGGCCCAGCGGATTGACGGGGTACTGCAAACCGACGGTATTTTCGAGCGGCTGTGCAGGAAGTTGATTGATGAACCGGGGTACGCGGATTACTTTGCGGGTGTTGTGGAGCTGGAACGACTGGCGACGCGGATCTGCGAGTTCGCGCCGACGGTCGTACCGGGGCTGCTGCAGACGAAGGAGTACGCACGCGCGGTCACCATCGCCGCGAATCCGTTCCAGTCCGACGCCTACGTCGACGAGATCGTCGCCGCCCGACTGGAGCGGTCGCTGATCCTCGACGACGCTACAAGGCCCGAGTATTGGGTGACGCTTCACGAGAACGTGCTGCGCATCCCGGTGGGCAGCCGCCTGGCGATGGCCGCCCAACTGACCCACATCGCACGGCTGGTGCGGGAGCGCACGGCCGTGGTGGCGGTCCTGCCGTACGAGACGGGAGCGCATGCGGCCATGGGCGGGATGCTGCAGCTCATGGAGTTTCAGGACGCTCCTCCGGTCGCCTATACAGAGACCTCGTTCTCCGGGACGCTGGTGGACGATCCAGCCGTGGTGAAGCGGGCGCAGCGCGCATACGATCTGCTCAGGGTCGCCACGGTGTCGCCGGAGGCGTCCCTGGCCCTGATCGAGTCGGCGGCGGAGGACTTCAGACGATGCGCGAGTACGACCTGACCAACGCCCGCTGGACGAAAAGCAGCTACAGCAATGGCGAGGGCGGCAGCTGCGTCGAGGTCGCGTGCGCCTTCCCGGGCGCCGCCCGCTGGCGCAGGAGCAGCTACAGCAACGGCGATGGAGGCAATTGCGTCGAGGTCGCCGACGGAGTCGTGGGCGTCGTACCGGTCCGGGACAGCAAGGTGGCCGGCGGACCGGTGATCGTCGTCGGGTCGGTCGCCTGGACGGAGTTCGTACGCACCGTGGGGGCCGCCCGCTTCCTTGCCAGTGTCGTGCCTCCGCGACCCGAGTAAAGGGCGCTGCGCGTCGCCTTCGGCGATCGGCCTGCGGCCGACCCTTGACTCGGCCCGCTCCGGCACGAGGGAGAAGCGAGCGAGCGGCCCGGAAAGACGGGTGGCCGAACCGGGTTCACGGTCAACCGTCCGCCACCCCGCACCCGGCGCCGACGGTACGCGCTCGCGCCTCGCCTGCACGCCAGGCCGTCTCGGCGGCGAACGGCGGGTGGTGGGTGGTGGGAGGTGGCGCCACTTCCACCACTGCGACGGGACCGCTCCGCCCGACCACCCCCGCGAAAGCGTGAACACTTCGCAGCAAAGTGTTCACGCTTTCGCAGACCCCTCCCCCGGGACTCCCCCTCCCTTCGACTCACCGGCGGCCGCCGGGCGACGCGGCGTGCCGCCACCCGGCCTGCGCGCGCATGGACCGCCCACCCCACTCCCCGCAAGCCGCTGAGCCGGCCCAGCGTGCAGGCGAGGCGCGAGTGCGCCCCGTACGCCGGGGACCGGGCAGCCGACGTAAGGGACCGTCGTACCCGGGCACCCGCTTTCCCCGGGCCGCCCGCTCGCTTCTCCCTAGTGCCGGAGCGGGCCGAGTCAAGGGTCGGCCGCAGGCCGATCGCCGAAGGCGACGCGCAGCGCCCTTTACTCGGGTCGCGGAGGCACGACACTGGCGAGGAAGCGGGCGGCCCCACGGCCACTCCTCCGGCGGGCGGTCCCTCGGACCTACGCCCCACGGCCCGCCCCTTCGATCTTGCGGACGATGCCCGAAGTGCCCTCCGTCGGGGAGAGTGGCCCGGACACCCACGGAGAGAGGGGCACCCATGTCGTACCCGGAGCCGCGCTACCTCGGCGAGAAGGGCGAGATCAACGCCGTGTTCAGGGGTGCCGACACCCCGCCGGACATCGTCTCCCCCGGCGGCACGAAGACCCACTACCTCGCGAGCCACGCCTCCACCGGCGGGGAGTTCGGGCTGTACAAGGTGGACATGGGCCCCAGGGCGCCGGGCGCCAGGACGCACTTCCACCGGAGCATCTCGGAGTCCTTCTACGTCCTGTCGGGCGAACTGAAGCTGTACGACGGCGAGCGCTGGGTCACCGGCCGCCCGGGCGACTTCCTGTACGTGCCGGTCGGCGGACTGCACGCCTTCAAGAACGACAGCGACGACCCGGTCTCCATGCTGATGCTCTTCTCACCGGGCGCCCCGCGCGAGGAGTACTTCGAGCACGTGGCCGAGTTCGCGCAGCGCGGCGGCGAGGAGCTGAGGGAGTTCCAGGTGAAGCACGACAGCTTCTTCCTGTGAGGGTCGGGGAGAACCCGGAGGGTCCTTCCTGGGGTAATCCCCCCTGCTTTTCGGGTTGTTGCCCGGATGGGGAGGGCCCTGGACATCCGCGAGGCTCGTCGCATGACGCAGCGCACCCGCACCCTCCGCAACGCCGCCGTCGTCGGCGTGTCCACGGCCCTCCTCGGCATCACCGCGCCGGTGACCGCCTCCGCCGCCTCGCGCCCCGCCGAGCCCCTCGTCTGGACCGCCTGCCAGGGCACCGGTCTCGACCCCCGTCAGCAGTGCGCCACCCTCCGGGTCCCCATGGACCACGCCGATCCGGACGGCCCCCGCATCGACATCGCCGTCTCGCGCATCCCGAGCGAGAACCCGGACGCCCGGCGCGGAGTGCTCCTGCTCATCGCGGGCGGCCCCGGCGGCTCCAGCCTGAACGACCCCTCGGGAAAGGGACGGAAGCTGCCCCAGGACGTCCGTGACACCTACGACCTCATCGGGTTCGCGCCGCGCGGACTCGCCCCGTCCACCTCCGTCGACTGCGGCCTGGAACACGCCGACCTCGCCACCTCCCGGCTCCGCCCCTGGCCCTCCCCCGACGGCTCGGTGGACGAGGCCATGGCCACCGCCCGCCGCACGGCGGACGCCTGCGCCCGCAACGGCGGCGAGCTGATCAAGCACCTCAGCACGGCGAACGAGGCCCGCGACATCGACCTCCTGCGGGCCGCGCTCGGCGAGCGGCGGATCTCCGCATGGGGGACGTCGTACGGGACGTACGTGGGGGCGGTGTACGCGCAGAAGTTCCCGCACCGCACCGACCGCGTCCTGCTGGACAGCGTCGACGACCCGGACCCGGCCCGCGTCAACCGCGCCTGGCTGGCCGCGCACGAGCAGGGCGTCGAGGACAGCTTCCCGCACTTCGCGGCCTGGGCCGCCGAGCCGGGCAACCCGGACCGGCTGGCGCGCAGGGCCGCCGACGTGCGGCCGATGATGCTGCGGCTCGCCGCCCGGCTCGACCGCGAACCGATCCCCTGGCCCGGCGCCAACCCCGAGGAGCTGAACGGTAACGTGCTGCGCCAGACCATGCTGGACAGCCTCTACTCCCCCAGCCGCTACCCGACGCTCGCCCGGCTGATGCGGGCCGCCCAGGAGGGCACGCTGCCGTCCGCGCCCCAGGCACCGCCCGAGGCCGTGCTCCAGAACGTCACCGCCGTGGGGGCCGGGACGCTCTGCAACGACGTGGCCTGGCCCACGTCGCAGGCCGTGTACGAGAAGGGCGTCGCCGAGAGCCGCGCCAAGTACCCGCTCACCGCCGGGATGCCCCGCAACGCCATGCTGTGCGCCGCCTGGCCGTACCCGCAGCGCGAGGCGCCGGTGCGGATCACCGACGAGGGGCCGTCCAACATCATGCTGCTCTCCAACGAGCGGGACGTCGCCACCCCGCTCGCCGGCGCCCTGAAGATGCGGGAGGCGCTCGGCCGGCGCGCGGTCCTGGTCACCGTGGACTCCACCGGCCACAACCCCTACCTCGCCAACGGCAACGCCTGCGGCGACGAGACCGCCTCCCGCTTCCTGGCGACCGGGCAGCGGCCGGGCACGGACGCCTACTGCCGCTGACCGGTACCCGGCGTCACCAGCCCCGACTCGTAGCCCACGATCACCAGTTGCGCCCGGTCCCGCGCCCCCAGCTTGCCCATGATGCGGCTGACGTGGGTCTTCGCGGTCAGTGGGCTCAGTCCGAGGGAGTCGGCGATCTCCGTGTTGGTGAGGCCGCGGGCGACCAGGGTGAGCACCTGGCGCTCGCGGTCCGACAGGCAGTCGGGGCCCGCTCCGCCCGCCGCCGGCGTGGCGGGGCTGCGCAGGAAGCGTTCGATCAGCCGGGCCGTCGGGCCCGGTGACAGCAGCGCGTCGCCGGCCGTCACCGTGCGGATGGCGTCGAGGAGTTCGGCGGGCCGCGTGTCCTTCACCAGGAAGCCGGAGGCGCCCGCACGGAGCGCCTCCACGATGTTGTCGTCGGTGTCGTAGGTGGTGAGGACCAGCACCTTCACGCCCGCGAGGTCCTCGTCCGCCGCGATGAGCCGGGTCGCCTCGATGCCGTCCAGGTCGGGCATGCGGATGTCCATGACGACAAGGTCGGCGCGTTCGGAGCGGGCCCGTTCCACGGCCTGGCGGCCGGTGCCCGCCTCGCCGACGACCTCCATGTCGGGGGCCGACGCGACGAGCAGGGCGAACGCGGCGCGGACGAGGTTCTGGTCGTCCGCGAGCAGCACGCGTATGGTCATCCGTCTCTCTCCGGGGTCGCGGGCATCAGGGGGGCGGCGGGCGCCGAGGGAGTCGCGGGGGTCGGCAGGAGCGCCGTCACCTCGAAGCCGCCGGCGCCCCCGGCCCTCGGCCCGGCGTCGAGTGTGCCACCCACGCTGCGGGCCCGTTCACGCATGCCGACGAGGCCGAAACCGGGGGCGCCGTCGAGGGCGGGGGCTGCTGCGGGGTCGTCGGTGCCGGCGCCGTCGTCCGTCACGGACAGGCGCAGGGCGCCCCGCTCGCCGCGCACCTCGACGCGGACGGACGGTTCGGGGCCCGCGTGGCGTACGGCGTTGGTCAGCGCCTCCTGCACGATGCGGTAGGCGGCGGCGCCGACCGCGGGCGGGACGGTGCCGGCGTCCACCGACAGCTCGGCCCGGGCTCCGGCGAGCCGGGCGGCCTCCACGAGGTCGGGCAGTCCGTGCAGTCCGGGCAGGGGGCCGCGCGCGTCGGGCGCGTCCTGCTCCCGCAGGACCTCCAGCGTGGTCCGCAGCTCACCGCGCGCGGAGCGGCAGGTCTCGGCGATGTCGTCGAGGGCCTTGGCGACCGTGGCCCGGTCCAGGCGGTCGGGGTCGGCGGTCAGCACGTGGGCGGCGACCGAGGTCTGCACGCCGATGAGGGTGATGCTGTGGGCCAGCAGGTCGTGCAGGTCCCGGGCGACGCGCAGGCGTTCCTCGGCGACGCGGCGCCGGGCCTCCTCCTCGCGGGTGCGTTCGGCGCGCTCGGCACGTTCGACGATGGCGGCGACGTACTGGCGGTAGTAGCGGACGTCGACGCCGGCGAAGAGGATGGCGACCACCCAGCCGGAGATCCGGAGCAGTTCGACGGCCTGGTGGGTGTCGACGGTCAGCATGATGCTCACGGAGAAGGTGAGGACCGCGACACCGGTCAGGATCGTGCGCAGGGGGCGGCCGGTGACGGCGAGCGTGTAGAGCGCGACGTAGGAGGCGGGGCCGGGCGCGGCGTGGTTGTTGTCCAGGGCGTGGTACGGCCCGACCAGGACCACCACCGCCGCGAGCACCAGCAGCGGGTGCCGGCGCCGCCACACGATCGGGACGTGCGCGGCGACCAGCAGCGCCCAGCCCGCCGCGTCCGGGCGGCGGCCCTCGTCCGTGAACAAGGCCAGGCAGGCCGCCGCGGCGAGCAGGACCGCGGCGAGCACGGCGTCGTTGCGGGTGCCGTGCGGGGCGGTGCGGGGGTCGCGGTTGATCACGGCCATGATCCGCTCGCCGAGGCGGGGCCCGGACGCGTTCGCGGTGGGTGCGTGCACGGGTCCATCCTCCGCGACGGGCGCGCCCCTCCGGGAGGGGAGGGGCGCGCTCCGGTCGTGGTGCGCCTCAGACGCCGACGGTCTCCCGCTCCCCGGCCGGCGCCGGGTCGCCGGGGGCCCGGGAGAGCCGGCCGGGCCACCACACCCGGCGCCGCAGGAGGACGCTCGCGCTGGTGACCAGGTAGGTGCGGACGAGGAAGGTGTCGAGGAGGACGCCGACCGCGATGACGAAGCCCAGCTCGACCAGTTGCACCATCGGCATGTTGGTGAGCACCGCGAAGGTCGCCGCGAGGACCAGCCCGGCGGAGGCGATGACCCCGCCCGTGGTGCGCAGCGCGGTGAGCGCGGCCCGCGTGGGTTCGGCGCCGCGCAGGGACTCCTCGCGCATGCGGTGCATCAGGAAGATGCCGTAGTCCACGCCGAGCGCGACGAGGAAGACGAACGACAGCAGGCCCAGGCCCGGGTCGGTGCCCTCGAAGCCGAACAGCGGGCCGAAGACGAGGCCGCCGATGCCGAGGGCCGCGCCCCACACGGCGACGACGGCGGCGACCAGGATCAGCGGCGCGACCAGGGACCGCAGCAGGGCCACGAGGATCAGCAGGACCGAGAGCAGCACGAGCGGCACCACGAGGGCGGTGTCCCGGGCGTTGGTGGCCTCCAGGTCGATCTGCTGCGCGCTGGGGCCGCCGACGTAGGAGCCGTCGAGCCGGTCGCGCAGGGCCTCGATGGTGGCGGTCTCGGCCGCCGACTGGGGCGGGGCGGAGGCCAGTACGGTCAGTTCCGTCCAACCGCCGCCCTCGCGGCCCTTCTCCGCGCTGTCGACGCCGGGGGTGTCGCGGGCGGCGGCGAGGGCGGCGTCGGCGCGGTCGGTGGGGGCCATGACGGCGATGGGCTGGGTGCCGCGCTCCGGGTAGGCGGCGGCGAGGGTCTCCATCGCGGCGATGGCGTCGGGCCTGCTGGTGAAGGAGTCCTCCTGCTTGAGGGAGCCGGGCAGGTTGAACGAGCCGAGCGCCAGCGCGCCGAGCAGGACGGCGCCGCCCACGAGCACGGCACGGGGCCGGCGTTCGGCGAAGCCGCCCACCGCGGCCAGCAGCGACCTGCGGGCCCTGGGCGTGCTGCCGTAGCGGGGGACGAGCGGCCAGAAGACGCGGCGGCCCAGCAGGACCAGGAGCGCGGGCAGCAGCGTGAGCATCGCGGCCAGCGCGCACAGCACGCCGACGGTGCCGAGCGGGCCCATGCCCCGGCTGGAGTTGAGGTCGGCGGCGAGCAGGCACAGCAGTCCGGCGGCGACGGTGCCGGAGGAGGCGAGCACGGCCGGTCCGCAGCCGCGCAGGGCGGCGAGCATGGCGTCGTGGGGGCGTTCGACGCGGCGCAGTTCCTCGCGGTAGCGGGAGACCAGCAGCAGCGCGTAGTCGGTGCCGACGCCGAAGACGAGGATGGTCATGATGCCGGTGCTCTGGCCGGAGACCGAGGTGCCGAACCACTGGTTGAGGCCGTAGGCGACGCCCATCGACAGGTAGTCGGCGATCCCGGCGACGGCGAGCGGGACCAGCCAGAGGAAGGGGCTGCGGTAGATGAGGATCAGCAGCAGGGCGACGACGGCGGCGGTCGTGTAGAGCAGCGGGCCGTCGAGCGAGTTGTAGACCTCGGCGGCGTCCGTGGCCAGCGCCCCCTCACCGCCGACCTCGACACTCAGCCCGTCGCCGCCCCGGGCGACGTCCCGTACGGCGTCGACCAGCGCGTCGCGGGCCTCCTCGTCCTGGCCGGGTTCGGTGCTGATCACCGGGTACATGAGGGTGGTGCCGTCCTCGGACGGGATGCCGGTGGGGCGGACCGTCAGTTCGTGCGCGCCCGCGATCTCGTCGATCTGGCCGGCGGCGGTGGCCTTGTCGGCGGCGGTCAGACCGGCGTCGCGGTGGTAGACGACGACCATCTCGGTGGCCCCGCCGCCCGGCAGCCGGTCCTGGATCTCGGCGACCTGCGTCGAGTCGGCGCTCGCCGGCAGGTAGTCGACGGGCCGGTCGCGCTGGACGTCCGACAGTTTCGAGGCGAACGGTGCGGCGACGGCCAGTACGGCGATCCACAGCCCGAGCACCAGCCAGGGCACGGCCCGGCGCCGCCTCCCGCCCGCCGGCCTGCGCCGCCCCCCACCCGCCGTCCCTGCCTCACCGCTTGTTCTGACGGCCCCCATCTGACGGGCTCCCTCCGCTGGATGTCCGGTTCGCTGTCCAGACTTCCGGCGGCGGGGCGGTGTCGCGTCGGACGTGAGGGCGAGTCCGCGGCTACTGCCCGGGGTGACACCCGGCCGCTTCTGCTCCCCGGGGAGTACGGGGGGCGGGCGGTCAGGCCCGGTCGACCATCCAGTTGCCGTCCTCCTCGGCGTCGACCCGCACCTCCAGCTCGCGCAGGCCCATGCCGGCGTCCCACAGCTCCTTGAAGCGCTTCAGCCGGTCCCGCACGTAGTCCTGGCGCGCGGTGAGCCGGGTCCGGACGTTGACGTCGCGCAGGTCCTGCTCGATCTCGAACGACACCTCCTCGTCGTAGAGGATGAAGTCGTTGGTGGTGCCGCGCTGGAGGTGCGGGGGCAGTTCGGGCAGGACGGCCACCCGGACGTCGATGCGCCGCAGTTCCTGCTCCTCGCACAGTCTCAGCAGCCGGTCGTCCAGCTCCCGGGCGCTCTCCAGCAGGAACAGCCGGCGCACCGAGACGCCCTGCTCGTCGATGGCCTCCTGCTGCGCGTCCAGGTAGCGTCCGGCGGGTTCGCTGTTCCAGAACTCCCGGTCGACGGAGGTGCTGGTGGCACAGATGGAGTGCTCGGCGGCCCGGGTGAGGGTGAGCATCCAGTCGTGGTTCTCGCCGGGGCACTCGGCGCTCTGGTTGGTGAGGTCCGCCATGTGGCCGACCACCCGGGTCATCTCCAGGTGGACGAAGGTGTGCAGGATCGACGGGTCGGGCAGCAGCACGTCGGCGAAGCCCTTGGCCAGGTCGGGCACGCTGTCGATGCGGGCCCGGTCCAGCGGCGGGTAGGAGTCCGCCGACCGGTGGTCCGCCTGCGTGACGTGGCGCTCGACCAGCTGCTTCACGTCCTCGGTGTGCCGGGTCAGGCCGGTCCGTAACTCGTCGTCGTACCGGGTCAGGCCCTCCCGGACGGCGGCGGTGTTCTCGGCCAGGGCGCTCTCCACCCGGCGGGTGTGCTCCTCCAGCCGCACGCCGTCCGGGAGGGGGGCCGGGCCGAGGAGGTACTGGACGGCCAGGGCGGCGCCGGCGCAGAGCACGGCGGCCGCGAACTGCCGCAGCGTGCCGTCCTCGGGGCTCAGCAGCGCCGTGACACTCCAGAACAGGGCGCCGACGACCAGGGCGACCAGCAGCATGCGGGCCCAGGGCGACTCCCCTCTCGGGTCCGCCGGGTCCCGTGTGCGGGCCGTGTCGTCGGGGCGGGGTGACTGTGCCGTGCTCATCTCGCTTCTCCCCCCGTTGGGATGCGCGTCGGATCGGGGCGGGGATGTGCGTGGGAGGCGCCGGCGCCGGTCAGGGGACCGACTCCACCTCCCGGTGGGCTGAGGGAATGGCGTGCAGGGTGAGCTGGTCGCGGATGCGCTGCACCAGGGCCCGCCACTGCCGGCTGAAGCCGGGCCGCTCCTCGAGCGGGTCCCACAGCGGGGCCAGGTCCCCGGCCACCCGGGCCGCGGGCATCCACAGGTGCAGCAGGTGGTCGACGGCCGGGCGCAGCGCCCGGACGACGGCGCCCGCGTCCTCGGCGGCTCCCTGGCCCAGCCGGAGGCCGTCGAACATGCGGACCACGGTGGTGAGGAGCCAGTCGTGCAGGGCGAGGTCGTCGCAGAGGACGGCGAGGTCGGCGCCGTCGGTGCCCTCGGGCACCCGGAGCCGTACGGTGCGCAGTTCGTCCTCGGCGAGGGTGAAGCGCTCGATGGTGGGGCCCTCGCCCGGTCCGGCGGGCAGGGCCACCCAGCGCAACCGGGTCGGGCGGGACCGGAAGGGCGGACGCTGGTCGAGGAGCGGGTGGCGCAGCAGCCGGGTGAGCAGCCCGTCGGCTATCACCCCGACGTCCAGGTCCCCGTGGAGTGCGCCGTCGAGCACGCCCTGCGCGACCGCCTCCAGGGGGAGCTTCCCCAGCGGTTCGACCACGCCGGGCCGCACCAGGTACTCGCCCCACGGCCGCCGCTGGTCCGGGCCCGAGGCGGGTGCCCGGAAGCGGGCGGAGGTCTGCAGCAGGCGCCCCTCGGTGAGCGCGGCGCGTGCGGCGACGGTGCCGACCGCGCGGACGCGGGCGCCGTTGGCGCTGGGCAGCGGGCAGTCGACGCCGGTCAGGGTGTCGGGGGAACGCGCGTAGAGGCCCGGGCGCTCGGAGAGCAGGACCCGTTCGTCGGCGCGCAGGGCCAGGAGCTGGGCGGCGGACCGGATGTCCAGGGCCTGCCGGGCGGGCAGCAGGCAGGTGCGGACCTCGCCGCAGACGAGGTCCCCGCCCGGAGTGCGCTGCCGCGGCGCCACGTCACGGCCCCGCGTAGTAGACGTAGGAGACGCGGTCGGCGACCGAGTCGGGGACGGGCACACGCTCCCGGCCGGAGCGTTCGGCGACCTGGGCCAGCGCTCCGGGGTCGACCTCGATCTGGTCGAGGATCACGCGGACCGCGTGCTCGACGGGGAGGAACCGGGTGGGCAGCACCGAGCAGGTCCGGTAGGCGGCGAAGGGGTCCGCGCGGTCGTCCAGCCGGAGCAGGGCGGGCAGGTCGTCCCAGTCGTCCGGGAAGCCGGTGCCGGTGTGCGGCTGGGGGACGAGGACGGCGTCGCCCTCGTTGCGCAGCAGTCCGAGGCGGGCGAGCTGCCACACGGCCGCGAGGAAGGGGCAGGACCAGGTGCGGTGCCCGTCGGCGTCGTCGCTCCACAGCTCGACGTCGAGGAAGACGGAGTGGTGGCGGGCGGCGGTCTCCCGGGGCGGCTGCCAGGGGGTGGCGCGCTTCATCGCCTGCGGGGCGCGGGCGACGGGGCTGCGCTCGCCGTTGGCCAGCCAGCCGGTCTGCGCGGCGGGCGGACGCAGGCCGTGGCTGCCGGGGGGCGGCGACTCGACGATGCGCCCGGCCACCGCCTCGGCGACGGGCACCTTGCCGGTGACGGCGCAGCCGGACTCGCGGGCCAGGTAGTCGATGGCCAGCCCCGCCCGCTCGGCCTCCGCGAGCAGCATGGGCACGACGTCGGCGGGGGTGGAGAAGCGGGTGAAGTAGTCGTCGATGAGGAAGCAGGTGCTGATTCGGGCGCGTTTTCCGCCGGCCCGGGCGGTGGCGGCGGTGCGGGCCGCCTCCACCCAGGGGCGTACCTCGGCGAAGTGCCGGCGCAGGCGGGCGGGCCCGGCCTCGAAGTCCTCCATGTACAGGTGGCCCAGCTCCAGCGAGAGGTGCGCGAGCGGCACCGACTGGGTGCGCGGCTCGGCGGCGGTCTCCCGGAACACCTCGTCCGTCACGGCCGCCCCCAGTGCGAGTCGTCGGTGAGCCGCCGGGCGATCTCCTCCAGCGCTTCGAGGGTCTCCTTGTTGGCGATCTGGGTGGAGAGCACGTCCTCCTCGGTGATCAGCTGTTCGCGCCACTGGAGTATCGGCTCCAGCGGTACGACGCCGAGCACCACGCTGTCGCCGATGCGGTGCTCCGCGGCGAGCCGGCGCAGCGCCTCGTCGCAGGCCTGCATCCAGGCGGCCTGGGCGGGCGAGCCCTGGGACCACAGCGGCGACTCGGGGTCGGGTACGGCCGCGCGTACGAAGCGGATCGCGGCGCGCAGGACGTCCTCGTCGTGGCCCCGGTCGACGCCGCCGCCGATGATGCCGTGGGCCGCGTGGACGAGGCCGGAGGCGGCGATCACGTGCTGGCGCGTCCAGCGGTGGAAGACGAGCCAGCGGAAGGGGACGTGGCGCATCCGGGGATGGGCGGTGGCCGCGAGGGCCATGTCGACGGCGTAGCTGCGGCCCGCGCTGAGGTCGACGACGGTGATGTCGAACTCGCCGTTGAGCCGCAGCAGCAGGTCGACGCACCGCTCCAGGGTCTCCTCGCCGGTGGCGAACTCGCCGCCGCCGGCGTCGCCGGGGAACAGGACGAGCCGGCCGGACTGGTTGGGCCGGGCCCGCAGCAGGGGGTGTTCGGTCTGGCGCCAGACGTCGATCCTGGCCGGCTCGGCGGTGTCGCCCTCCAGGTAGGAGTGCAGGCCGCGTTCCTCGGTGCCGCGCACGGCGCCGGGCACGTCGAAGACGGCGGCGGCGGTGGGCGAGCCGAAGTCGAAGTCCACGTAGGCCACGTGATCGCCGGTGAGGGCGCGCTGGTAGGCCAGGTTGGCGCTGGTCACCGAACGCCCGGTGCCTCCTTTGTCGGAGGCGGCGAAGACGAGCACGCTCACACCTCCTGCGCGGCGGCTCCCCTGGCCTGGGCCAGGGTGTCGAGTTCCTGCAGGACGGGGAGGGCCAGCGCGAAGGCGGTGGCGGGGCGTTCGTCGACCAGGCCGCGGGCGTGGTCGAGGCGGCTCTCGATGCTGCGCATGGCCCGGGCCCGGCTGCCGTCGGGGGCGGCGGACGCCTCCAGCTGTTCCTTGCCGAACAGGTGGGTGGCCTCGCTGAGCAGTTCGCGGGCCAGCTCGGCCAGTTCCGGACTGCGGATGGGCTGCTGCTCGTAGAGGTTGCGGGCGGCGACGAGGCACTCGGTGACGCGCTCGGTGATGCTCCAGGACATGCGCAGGCCGGCGGTGCGCGCGTCGGGGTAGACGGACCGGACGTCGTCCCAGAGACCGGCACCGTCCTCGTCGTCGATGCGCCGGGCCCACAGGTGCTCGAAGGCCTGCTCGGCCAGGCGCAGCAGCCGGTCCTGCGCGCCGATGTTCCGCGAGAGCGTGGCCAGTTGGATGATCCGCTTGAGGAGCTGGGCCGAGTAGTCGGTCATCCGCCACAGGAGGACCCCGCCGGAGTGCTCGGACCCGGCGAGCGGCATGGTGACGCCGGGGGTGTGCAGCCTGATGGTGGGGTCGTCCTTGGTCATCCGGCTGGTGACCCGGCCCCGGTCGGCGAGGCGTTCCATGACGGCGACGGTACGGGTGAGGTCGTCGTCGGTCGCCTTCCGGCGGATCAGGTCGTGGACGAGGATCGCCGCGACGGTCAGGGAGAAGTACTCGGACTCCAGGCGCAGGCCGGTGGTCTGCCAGGGCAGGTCCTCCAGGGGCCAGCGCTCGGCGCCGAAGCGGGCGATCGCGGACCAGTACTGCTGGCTGAGTTCCCAGCGCAGGCGCAGCGCCTCGGCCAGCTTCTGCTGGTCGGCGTCGAGCAGCCCGAGGGTGAGGGTGCGGTCGGAGAACAGGTCCTGGATGCCGTCGAGGGCGACGACCGTGAAGTACACGTAGGGCAGCCGGTCGGCGATGCCGTCGGGCTGCCCGTGGACCTGGACGTCGAGGTCGGTGACGGTCGGCGCGTCCTTGACGATGCCCCAGGCCCAGCCGCACTCGAAGAGCTGGCTCTCGTCGCGGATGCCCTCGTCGACCTGGATGCCCCGGGTCAGGCTCTCGATGATGGTGGCGCGCAGCGGGCGTAACTTGCGGGAGAACTGCTGGAGGACGGCCCGGTCGGACTGTCTGCCCTGTCCGACGACCTGGATGAGCCGCTTGCCCTGCTCGGACTCCGCGTCGAAGACGTTGACGGTGAAGGAGCGCAGGAGGCTGACCATGGCGGCGGTCAGCCGGGCGTTGGTGGCGTCCCTCAGCTCGGCGATCGCCCGGAGCACCTCGGGACGGGTCGTGGTGCCCTCGTAGACCTTGAGGAATCCGAGGGTGGCGAGGCAGAGCGTGACGGACATGGAGTAGGAGTCGACCACGCCCAACTGGCTCTGCTCGTGGGTGATCTCGCCGTCGGGTTCGGCGGGCCGGAAGTAGTGTCCGCCCGCGAAGGTGGGGCTGTCGTCGGTGCCGGTGTGCGTGCGCATGAACTGGGTCAGCGCGGTGATCAGGTTGGGCGGGATCTCCAGCCGGCTGCCGATCCGGTCGAGGGCGCGCAGCACGTCGCGTTCGGTGGTGTCGGGCTGGTCCAGGCGGAAGGCGGGAACCTCGGTGGCCGGGTACAGCAGACAGAGCAGGCGCTCGGCGTCCGCGACGCTGCTCAGCCCGTCGGTGTCCCCCCGGACGAGTTTCCCGTCCTCGAACGAATGACGGGCCATGGCCTGCCAGATCTCCAGCATGTGCTGGCGTGGCTTGATCTGCATTCCCCGCACCCCTCGTACAGACCCCGTTGCCCTGTGTTCAGCATGGTCCCCTTTCCTAGGGGACGGCAACCTCCGAATTGCGCCGCCCGAGGGCGAGAAGGATTCCCTCGTGTCCCGGCCGCACCACGTGGTGCAGATCGTGGATCTCCAGCTCCGTGGTGAAGGGTTCGAGGCTTTCCCTGGCCCGGTCCTCGTTCACCCGGTAGGCCGGATAGTCGTGTTCGCCGACGCGGTAGCCGACCGACTCCTTCATGAACGCGGCGGCGAACGGCGCACCCGCGCCGAGGGCGTTCATGAAGCAGCGCACACCCCGCTTGAACTCGTCCGGGCACTCGGACATGGAGTCGGCGACGAAGAACATGGTCCCCATGTCCCAGCGCCGGTGTCCGTCGAGGTCGAACAGGTTGCCCCGCTCCACCCGGACGATCTCGCCGAACCGGCTCCTCGGCTCGACGGCGGCGTAGGCGGGGGCCTCGCTCAGTACGTCCCAGAACGCGTCCCACGCCGTGTCGAAACCCCCGGAGGAGACCTGCCGCTCCAGGTATTCGACATTCGGACGCGCGAATTCCAGCAGGAGGATCTTCTCGCACCACGGGAGCATGGAGAGGGCGGGATAGAGATTCGCCCCGGCACCGACGTCGACGCCCCGCACCGAATCGGGCACGCCCCGGGAGAAGCAGCGGCCGAAGTGCTCGCGCATCAACCGGACGATCAGCCGGTCCACTTCGAGCGGCGTCCGGTAGTTGTTGTCGACGTACACCTCGGGATCGAACTTCGACCAAGGTGCGTCGGCGTTGCGATCCATAGTCACCCTGCCGCGTTCCATGTGAATTCCGGACAAGCCCCAGTGCCGTGCACGGTAGGCCACCAGGACAGGTCGAGACAGCCGGGAACACGCCAGACCTCGTCCGCCGGGCGCACGTCGGGCGCACTGACGCACACCCTAACTCGCCCTTGCACGAGCCCAGTTGGAAGCTCACTCTAGCCAGAAGGGATCGATGGCCGCCATACGAAGCCGCGTACCCCTGGCGAATGAACATCGCATCCGTCGAGTTGACCTCGCACGTCCTGACTGGGGGTTGCATGACCGCCGAACCGCTGGAACGTTCCCTGGACCGCCTCGACCGGCTCACGGATCCCAGCCCTCGTCGCTGCGACGACCCGCCGCTGGTCCTGCGCACGGCCCGGGAGCCCGACCTGCCCGAACTGCGGCGGCTCGACGAGGAGGTCTTCCAGGAGTTCGCCTACCCCGGCTTCCTCCTGCGCCAGCTCTTCGACATGTACGAGGAACACTTCCTGGTGCTGGACGACGGCACGGGCCGGCTGCGCGGCTACGTGCTCGCGGCCACCCGGGCGCTGGGCGCGGACAGCTGGATACTCGGCCTGTGCGTGACGCAGGACCGCCGGCGCCACGGGCTGGGCCGGGAGCTGATGAGGGAGGTGCTGGACCGGCTGCGCCGGGACGGCATCCGGGTGGTGCGCCTGACCGTGGAGCCCGCCAACCTCGCCGCCATCTTCCTCTACCGGGGGCTCGGCTTCCGCCCGGAGGAGCCCGACGGCGGTCTGCGCCCGGACTACTTCGGCCCGGGCATGCACCGCCAGATCATGCGCCTGGATCTGACGGACTAGCCCCTCTCGCTCCGGACCGCTCCGGCACCGGGGCCGCCGGCCCACCGACGGGGGGCGGTCAGGACGGCGTGCCCGCCGACTCCAGCAGGCGGGTCACGTCGTCCGAGCAGAGGGTGAGCGCCGCGCCCACCGTGGCCAGCGCGTCGCGTTCGGCGGGGGTGTAGGGGCCGTCGGCCAGGGCGATGCGGGCGCCCTGGAGGAGGATGGACTCGCGGCCGACGGTGGCCAGGTGGGGGGCGAGGGGGCCCAGGGCCTCGTGGAGTTCTATGGCGAGGCCGGGCACGCAGGGCTCGCCGTGGACCCGGCCGGTGTCCGCCTCCAGCGCCTCGACGAGCGCGCCCAGCTGGTCCTCGGTGCAGTCCTCGAAGCCGGCCGCGCGCACCGCGACGGCGGCCGTCTCCAGCGACGTGCGCGAGCAGGCGCCGCCCGCGGCCAGGACGGCGAGGGCGACGGTGTGCACGGCGTCGCGGAGCATCGCGGAGAAGCGGGTGGTGGTCGGGTGGTCGAGGACGTCGGTGCCGTAGTGGCGGCGGCAGGCCGCGCACTCGACGGTGGGCGCGGACTCGCCGCGCGGCAGCACGGGCACGCCGAGCAGGGTGAAGCGGCGGCGGCCGGTGAGCCGCTGGTAGTTGCGGTCGCCACCGCAGCCCGGGCAGAAGAACTCGCCGTCCCCGACGGGCGTCCACGCGGTGCGCGTGCCCAGGATGCGCGGCAGCCGGACAGTTCGGCCGTTTCGTTCCCGTCCAGGCAGCACGTCGCACCTCCGTAACCGCGCGACAGCATCGTCGCGCTGGCGTGATGTTAGCCACATCACCGTCGTGGAGTCAGTACCCCGGAGGAGACCTTTCCGTGACCTGCACACGGAGTTGGCCGGTATCCGACCCGGTCCCGCCCGCCGGAGAACGGCGGGCGGGACCGGTGATCACCGATTCGGCTGGTCAGCGGGTGGCGCGGTTGACGGCGGAGACGACCGCCTTCAGCGAGGCGCGCGTGGTGTTCGCGTCGATTCCGATGCCCCACAGCACCTTGTCGCCGATGGCGCACTCGATGTAGGAGGCGGCCTGCGCGGAGGCGCCCTCGCTCATCGTGTGCTCCTGGTAGTCCAGCAGGCGTACGTCGATGCCGACGCCCTGCAGGGCGTGGAAGAACGCCGAGATCGGGCCGTTGCCGGTGCCGACCAGCGTGGTCTCCTGACCGTCGACCGTGGCCTCGACGGTGAGGGTGTCGACGCCGTCGCGGTCGGTGGTGGTCTGGCCGTTGGCGACCTGGACGCGGCCCCAGGGGTTGTCCGGGTTGGGCAGGTACTCGTCCTGGAAGACGTCCCAGATGGCGGTGGGCGTGATCTCGCCGCCCTCGGCGTCCGTCTTGGCCTGGATCAGCTTGGAGAACTCGATCTGCATCCGGCGGGGCAGGTCCAGCTTGTGGTCGTTCTTCAGGACGTACGCGATGCCGCCCTTGCCGGACTGCGAGTTGACGCGGATGACGGCCTCGTAGGAGCGGCCGACGTCCTTGGGGTCGATCGGCAGGTAGGGCACGGCCCACTCGATGTCGTCGACGGTGACGCCCTTCGCGGCCGCGTCGGCCTCCATGGCGTCGAAGCCCTTCTTGATGGCGTCCTGGTGGGAGCCGGAGAAGGACGTGTAGACCAGGTCGCCCACGTACGGGTGGCGCGGGTGGACCTCCATCTGGTTGCAGTACTCCCACGTACGACGGATCTCGTCGATGTCGGAGAAGTCGATCTGCGGGTCGACGCCCTGCGAGAACAGGTTCATGCCCAGGGTGACCAGGTCGACGTTGCCGGTGCGCTCGCCCTGCCCGAACAGGCAGCCCTCGACGCGGTCGGCGCCGGCCATCAGCGCCAGTTCGGCCGCCGCCACCGCCGTGCCGCGGTCGTTGTGCGGGTGGACGGACAGGCAGACGTACTCGCGGCGGGAGAGCTTGCGGCCCATCCACTCGAAGCGGTCCGCGTGCGTGGACGGCGTGGAACGCTCCACGGTGGCGGGCAGGTTGAGGATGATCTCGCGGCCGGGGCCGGGCTGGTAGGTGTCCATCACCGCCTCGCAGACCTCCAGGGCGAAGTCCAGCTCGGTGTCGGTGAAGATCTCGGGGCTGTACTGGTAGCCGAACTCCGTCTCGGGGCCCAGCAGCTTCTCGGCGTACTCCATGACCAGCCGGGTGCCGTCGACGGCGATCTGCTTGATGTCGTCCCGGGAGCCGCGGAAGACGACCCTGCGGAAGACCGGGGCGGTCGCGTTGTACAGGTGGACGGTGGCCCGCCTGGCGCCCTTCAGGGACTCCACCGTGCGCTCGATCAGGTCCTCACGGGCCTGCGTCAGCACGGAGATCGTCACGTCGTCCGGGATGGCGCCCGGGTCCTCGATGATCGAGCGCACGAAGTCGAAGTCGGTCTGGCCGGAGGCGGGGAAGCCGACCTCGATCTCCTTGTAGCCCATCTTGACCAGCAGGTCGAACATCGCGCGCTTGCGGGAGGGCGACATCGGGTCGATCAGCGCCTGGTTGCCGTCGCGCAGGTCGGTGGAGAGCCAGCGGGGGGCGGTGGTGACGCGCTGCCGGGGCCAGGTGCGGTCGGGGAGGTCGACCTGCTCGTAGCCGCGGTACTTGGTGATCGGCATGGAACTGGGCTGCTGGCGGTTGGCCATGTTGGCGTGGGCTCCTCGTGATGTCCGCGGTGTCCGCGTGTCCAGAGAGACGGCCGACGCGCACCACCAAGCTCCGCGGGGAGGGAGTCGGCCTCTACAGGCCCTCGCCGCGGCAGCTAAGGAGAAGCAGCCCGAAACGCATGATGCCCAGCACCTTAGCCGAGCCACGCCGGTCACGCGGGTGCGTATCAGTATGCGGGACCACGGAGGGGAACGGTGAGGGAATAGGGACAAAAAGTGCCGTATACCACTCACCGGCGACCGAAGGGGCGCATTGGTCCCGGTTTTCACCAATCATGGTTGCGGGTGGTGACAGGTGGGTCACTCAGTGCGAGGGTGCCGGTCATGACGACCCACGGGGGCTTCGAGCCCGTCTTCTGCACCATCGTGCCGCCCCACGTCCTCGACAAGCTCGCCCAGCACGAGGACCCGGTGCTCGCCGGACCCGCTCGCAGGACGCTCCAGCGCGACGCCTTCGAGCGCACCCACCGCCGGCTGACCACGGTCATCGGCGCCCCCACGGTCACCGCGCGCGCCGGCGCCGAACCCGGGAAGCCGCACCGGACGGTCTTCGACGCCCGGCACGGCACCGACCTGCCCGGCAGGAAGGTGCGCGGCGAGGGCGAGGAGCCCGGCAAGGACGCCACCGTCAACCGCGCCTACGCGGGCCTCGGCGCCACCTTCGAGCACTTCCTGAAGGCCTACGGGCGCGACTCCGTCGACGGCGGCGGACTGCCGCTGGACGCGACGGTGCACTACGACCGCGAGTACAACAACGCCTTCTGGAACGGCGAGCAGATGGTCTTCGGCGACGGGGACGGGGAGATCTTCCTCGACTTCACCATCTCCCTGGACATCATCGGCCACGAGCTGGCCCACGGCGTCACCCAGCACACCGCCAACCTGACCTACTACGGGCAGCCCGGCGCCCTCAACGAGTCGGTGTCCGACGTCTTCGGCTCCCTCGTCAAGCAGTACTCGCTCGGCCAGACCGCCGCCGAGGCCGACTGGCTGATCGGCGCCGGGCTGCTCGCCCCGCGCGTGACGGGGGTGGCGCTGCGCTCCATGAAGGCGCCGGGCACCGCGTACGACGACGACGTGCTCGGCAAGGACCCGCAGCCCGCGACGATGGACGACTTCGTGCGCACCGGCCGCGACAACGGCGGCGTCCACATCAACTCCGGCATCCCCAACCACGCCTTCTACCTGGCGGCCACCACGCTCGGCGGGCACGCCTGGGAGCGGGCCGGGCAGGTCTGGTACGACGTGCTGACCGGCGGGGAACTGGCGCAGGACGCGCTGTTCACGGACTTCGCGGCGCTGACGGTGAAGGCCGCCCGGGAGCGCTACGGCGACGCCGAGGAGCTGGAGGCGGTCCGCAAGGGCTGGGAACAGGTCGGGGTGCGCACCCTGTAGTTCCGTACTAGACACGGACCCATGCGGATTCAGGTGAGGCGCACAGGAGGCTTCGCGGGCATCGAACGCCACGCGGAGGTCGACACCGCGGGACGGGCCGACGCGGACGAGTGGCACGCCCTGGCGGAACGGGCCGCGGCCGCCGGGCGGAGCACGCCGCCCGTCGGGGTGCCGGACGGGTTCAGCTACCAGATCACCGTGGACGGCAGGACGGTGTACGCCGCCGATCCCCGGCTGACGGACGAGCAGCGCAGGCTGATCTCGCGGGTGCTGAAGGAAGGGGCGTGAGCACGGTCGTTGACTTCGCTCACCGGCGCTGCGGATGATCCGCGCATGGCGACGCAACCGATACCCCGGTTCCCGGACGGTTTCCTGTGGGGCGTGTCGACCTCGGCGCACCAGATCGAGGGCGCGGCCCGGCTGCGGGAGCCGTCCGTGTGGGACGTCTTCACCGCCGAGCCCGGACGGGTGAAGGACGGCTCCACCGCGGCCGTGGCCTGCGACCACTACCACCGCTACCGCGAGGACGTGGCGCTGCTGGCGGACCTGGGCGTGGACGCGTACCGCTTCTCGGTCTCCTGGCCGCGGGTGAACTCCCCGGGCGGCCTCGACTTCTACGACCGCCTCGTCGACGAGCTGTGCGCGGCGGGCGTCCGGCCGGTGCCGACCCTCTTCCACTGGGACCTGCCGGTGGGGCTGGACTGGCTGGAGCGGGACACGGCGTCGCGGTTCGCCCAGTACGTGACGCGGGTCGCGGACCGGCTCGGCGATCGCGTCGGCAGGTGGATCACGCTGAACGAACCGGCCGAGCACACCCTGCTGGGCCATGCTCTGGGCACCCACGCCCCCGGCAGGACGCTGCTGTTCGACGCCCTCCCGGCGGCCCACCACCAGCTGCTCGCGCACGGCCTGGCGGTACGGGCCCTGCGCGCGGCGGGCGCCGCGGAGATCGGGGTCGCCAACTCGCACGGGCCGACCTGGCCGGCGTCGGACGACCCGGCCGATCGGGAGGCGGCGGACTTCTACGACCTCCTCCTGAACCGCCTGTTCAGCGACCCGCTGCTGACCGGGCGGTACCCGGAGGGCATCGCGGAGCTGATGCCGGGCGGCGCGCGCCGGGTCGACGCCGACCTGGAGATCATCGCCGAGCCGCTGGACCGGTACGGCGTGAACTACTACGCGCCCGCCCGGGTGGGCGCCCCGCAGGGTGCCCAGACCGGGTTCGGTGGCCTGACGCTCCCCGCGGAGCTGCCCTTCTCGGTGCGCGCGATCGAGGGCAGGCCGGTGACCGACTTCGGCTGGCCCGTCGTGCCCGAGGGGCTGACGGAGCTGCTCACCGGCCTCCGCGAGCGCTACGGCGACCGCCTCCCGCCGGTCGTGATCACCGAGAACGGCTGCTCCTACGAGGGGCTCGACGACCAGGACCGCATCGCCTACCTGGACGGGCACGTCCGCGCGCTGCACCGGGCCGTGGCGGCCGGCGTGGACGTGCGCGGCTACTTCGTGTGGTCGCTGCTCGACAACTTCGAGTGGGCGGAGGGGTACGCGCGCCGGTTCGGCCTGGTGCACGTGGACTTCGCGACGCTGGAGCGCACGCCCAAGGCCTCGTACGCCTGGTTCCGGGAGGTGCTGCGGGCGCAGCGGGCGCCGGTCGGATAAAACACCTCGGCGCTGTCGGCGGGGAGTCGTACGCTGGAAGCATCAGACCCGCCCGTCACGCGGCGTACGCCGCAGAGGAGGACTTGCAGGCCTAGAGCGCCGGCCCATGACTCAGACACCCTCAGCTCACTCTCCCGCGCAGGGGAAGGCGAGAGCACAGTTCACCGTCCCCGCCCAGCACCCCATGGTGACCGTGCTGGGGTCCGGCGACTCCCTCCTGCGCGTGATCGAGAAGGCCTTCCCGGCGGCCGACATCCACGTCCGGGGAAACGAGATCAGCGCGGTCGGCGACACCCATGACGTCGCCCTGGTCCAGCGCGTTTTCGACGAGATGATGCTGGTGCTCCGCACGGGGCAGCCGATGACGGAGGACGCAGTGGAACGCTCGATCGCCATGCTCAAGGCGAGCGAGAACGGGGAGAGCGACGGCCAGGAGACCCCGGCCGAGGTGCTCACGCAGAACATCCTGTCCTCGCGAGGCCGCACGATCCGCCCCAAGACGCTGAACCAGAAGCGGTACGTCGACGCGATCGACAAGCACACCATCGTCTTCGGCATCGGCCCCGCGGGCACCGGCAAGACCTACCTGGCGATGGCCAAGGCGGTGCAGGCCCTGCAGTCCAAGCAGGTCAACCGCATCATCCTGACCCGCCCGGCGGTCGAGGCCGGCGAGCGGCTCGGCTTCCTGCCGGGCACGCTCTACGAGAAGATCGACCCGTACCTGCGTCCGCTGTACGACGCGCTGCACGACATGCTCGACCCCGACTCGATCCCGCGCCTGATGGCCGCGGGCACGATCGAGGTCGCGCCGCTGGCGTACATGAGGGGCAGAACGCTCAATGACGCCTTCATCATCCTGGACGAGGCGCAGAACACCAGCCCCGAGCAGATGAAGATGTTCCTCACCCGGCTCGGCTTCGAGTCGAAGATCGTGATCACGGGTGACGTGACGCAGGTCGACCTGCCCGGCGGGACGAAGTCGGGTCTCAAGCAGGTGCAGGACATCCTGGAGGGCGTGGACGACGTCCACTTCTCCCGGCTGTCGTCCCAGGACGTCGTCCGGCACAAGCTGGTGGGCCGTATCGTCGACGCGTACGAGCAGTACGACAGCAGGAACGGCACCGAGAACGGCGGCCACAACGGCGGCCGGACACCGAGAAGCGGTGCCGAGGCCAAGGGGAAGTAGACCAGCACGACCATGTCGATCGACGTCAACAACGAGTCCGGAACCGAGGTCGACGAGCAGGCGATCCTCGACATCGCCCGCTACGCGCTCGCGCGGATGCGCATCCACCCGCTCTCCGAGCTTTCGGTGATCGTCGTGGACGCCGACGCCATGGAGCAGCTCCACATCCAGTGGATGGACCTGCCGGGGCCGACGGATGTCATGTCCTTCCCGATGGACGAGCTGCGTCCGCCGGCCAAGGACGAGGACGAGCCGCCGCAGGGGCTGCTCGGTGACATCGTGCTCTGCCCCGAGGTCGCCGAGAAGCAGGGCACCGAGGCGGCGACGCAGCACTCCATGGACGAGGAGCTCCAGCTCCTCACCGTCCACGGGGTGCTACACCTGCTCGGCTACGACCACGAGGAGCCGGACGAGAAGGCCGAGATGTTCGGTCTCCAGGCGGCCATCGTGGACGGCTGGCGTGCGGAGAAGGGTCTGACCGGCCCGTCCCCGGCCCCGACCGTCTCATGAGCCTCCCCCTGATCGCGGGCGCGGTCGCCCTGGTCGTGGTCGCCTGGCTCGCCGCGTGCGCGGAGGCGGGGCTCGCCCGGGTCTCCAGCTTCCGCGCCGAGGAGGCGGTACGGTCCGGGCGGCGCGGCAGCGCGAAGCTCGCCAAGGTCGCCGCCGACCCGACGCGCTATCTGAACGTGGCCCTGCTGGTCCGGGTCGCCTGCGAGATGGCGGCCGCGGCGCTGGTCACGTACGCCTGCCTGAAGCAGTTCGACGGCACCGGCGAGGCGCTGGTGATCGCCATCGCGGTGATGGTGCTCGTCTCGTACGTCGCCGTCGGGGTCTCCCCGCGCACCATCGGCCGGCAGCACCCCATGAACACGGCGACGGCGGCGGCGTACGTCCTGGTGCCGCTGGCCCGGATCATGGGCCCGATCCCGTCGCTGCTCATCCTCATCGGCAACGCGCTCACCCCGGGCAAGGGCTTCCGCCGCGGCCCCTTCGCCTCCGAGGCGGAGCTGCGCGCGCTGGTCGACTACGCCGAGAAGGAGTCGCTGATCGAGGCCGAGGAGCGCCGCATGGTGCACTCGGTGTTCGAGCTGGGCGACACCCTGGTGCGGGAGGTCATGGTCCCGCGGACCGACCTCGTCGTCATCGAGCGCTACAAGACCATCCGCCAGGCCCTCACCCTCGCCCTGCGCTCGGGTTTCTCGCGGATACCGGTGACCGGGGACAGCGAGGACGACATCGTCGGCATCGTGTACCTGAAGGACCTGGTCCGCCGGACGCACATCAGCCGGGACGCGGAGAGCGACCTGGTGTCCACGGCGATGCGGCCGGCGTTCTTCGTGCCCGACACCAAGAACGCCGGTGACCTGCTGCGCGAGATGCAGAAGGAGCGCAACCACGTCGCCGTGGTGATCGACGAGTACGGCGGCACGGCCGGCATCGTCACCATCGAGGACATCCTGGAGGAGATCGTCGGCGAGATCACCGACGAGTACGACCGGGAGCTGCCGCCCGTCGAGGAGCTGGGCGAGGACCGCTTCCGGGTCACCGCCCGCCTCGACATCGGCGACCTGGGCGAGCTGTACGGCCTGGAGGAGTTCGACGACGAGGACGTGGAGACGGTGGGCGGTCTGCTGGCGAAGGCGCTCGGCCGGGTGCCGATCGCCGGCGCCTCGTCGATGGTGGAGCTGCCCGACGGCCGTGAGCTGCGGCTGACGGCGGAGGCCGCGGCGGGCCGCCGGAACAAGATCGTGACGGTGCTGGTGGAGCCGGTGAACGCGGCGAGGCCCGTCGCGGAGGGTGCGTCGGAATGACCCCCGGCCGGCTGCGCGCGCTGTGCCTGTCCTTCGACGCGGCGGTGGAGGACTTCCCCTTCGGCGCGGAGACCTCGGTCTTCAAGGTGCAGGGCAAGATGTTCGCGCTGTCCTCGCTGGACGCGCGCCCGCTCACGGTCAATCTCAAGTGCGACCCGGACGACGCGCTGCGGCTGCGCGCCGACCACCCGGGGCTGGTCGTCCCGGGCTGGCACATGAACAAGCGGCACTGGAACACGGTGACCGCGGACGGCGGCCTCCCGGACCGGCTCGTCCGGGAACTGGTGGAGGACTCGTACGACCTGGTCGTCGCCGGACTGCCGCGCGCGGACCGGCTCCGCCTCGACCGTCCCTGAGCGCCGTCCGCCGCGCGGTGGTGTCCGCGGGGGGCGGGGTGACCGGCGCGGTGGCCGGCGGCGCTCCGTATGCTCACCCCATGACCGAGACTCCCGCCCTCGACCCCGAGGACCGCAAGATCGTCACCCTGGCCCGTTCCGCGCGGGCCCGCAACGGTGTGCCCGAGGGGGCCGCCGTACGGGACGAGACCGGCCGTACGTACGTCGCCGGCACCGTCGCGCTCGACTCGCTGCGGCTCAGCGCGCTGCGCACGGCGGTGGCGATGGCGGTGGCGTCCGGCGCGAAGTCGCTGGAGGCGGCGGCCGTGGTGACCGCGGCGGAGTCGGTGTCGGACGAGGACCGGGCGGCCGTCTCGGACCTGGGCGGCCCCGGGACGCCGGTCCTGGTCGCCGCGCCGGACGGCACGGTCCGTGACACGGTGAGCGCGGGCTGACCGTCGCCGGCCCGACGGGCGACCGTGGTGCGGCGGGGCTCCGGGGATCAGGGACAATGGGCGCCATGAGCGTTCGTACCCAGTCATCCGAAGAACCGGCCGAGGCTGTTCACCGGGCCGGCTTCGCCTGCTTCGTGGGCCGCCCCAACGCGGGCAAGTCCACCCTCACGAACGCTCTGGTCGGGCAGAAGGTGGCGATCACCTCGAACCGTCCGCAGACCACCCGGCACACCGTGCGGGGCATCGTGCACCGGGAGGACGCCCAGCTCATCCTGGTGGACACCCCGGGCCTGCACAAGCCGCGCACGCTGCTGGGCGAGCGGCTCAACGACGTCGTGCGGACGACGTGGGCCGAGGTGGACGTCATCGGTTTCTGCCTGCCGGCGAACGAGAAGCTGGGTCCCGGTGACCGCTTCATCGCCAAGGAGCTGGCGGCGATCAGGAAGACCCCGAAGGTCGCGATCGTCACGAAGACGGACCTGGTGGACTCCAAGACCCTGGCCGAGCAGCTGATCGCCATCGATCAGCTGGGCCAGGAGCTGGGCATCACCTGGGCGGAGATCGTCCCGGTGTCGGCCACCGCGAACCAGCAGGTGGACCTGCTCGCGGACCTGCTGACCCCGCTGATGCCCGAGGGCCCCGCGCTCTACCCCGAGGGCGACCTGACCGACGAGCCCGAGCAGGTCATGGTCGCCGAGCTGATCCGGGAGGCCGCGCTGGAGGGCGTCCGGGACGAGCTGCCGCACTCCATCGCGGTGGTCGTCGAGGAGATGCTCCCGCGCGAGGACCGGCCCGCCGACAAGCCGCTCCTGGACATCCACGCCAACGTCTACATCGAGCGCCCCAGCCAGAAGGGCATCATCATCGGCCCCAAGGGCAAGCGCCTGAAGGACGTCGGCATCAAGTCCCGCCAGCAGATCGAGGCGCTGCTCGGCACGCCCGTCTTCCTGGACCTGCACGTCAAGGTCGCCAAGGACTGGCAGCGCGACCCGAAGCAACTGCGCCGCCTCGGCTTCTGAACCGGTCCCGCCGCCCGTTCGGTCAGGCCGGGCGGCGGAAGCCGATGGTCGGTACGGCGCGGCGCAGGGGCCAGGGCGCCACCAGGTCGTCCGGGACCAGGTCCGCGAGGAACGCGTAGCGGCGCAGGGCCGCCGGGTCCTGGCCCGCCACGGACTGGACCTTGCGCCACCAGGTCGCGATCTCGCACCAGCCGGGCGCCGACAGGGAGCCGCCGAACTCCTGGACGGAGAGGGCGGCGGTGAGGCCGGCGAAGGCCAGCCGGTCGGCCAGTGGCCAGCCGGCCAGCGTCCCGGTGACGAACCCGGCGACGAAGACGTCCCCCGCGCCGGTGGGGTCCAGGGCCTCCACCTCGATGGCCGGGACCTCGGCGCTCTCCCCCGTCCGCCGGTCCACCGCGTAGGCGCCGTCCGCGCCGAGGGTGACCACGGCGAGCGGCACGTGCTCGGTCAGGGCGTGCGCGGCCTCGCGGGGGCAGTCGGTGCGGGTGTAGCGCATGGCCTCCTCCGCGTTCGGCAGGAAGGCCTCGCAGTGCGCGAGGTCCGGCAGCCTGGCCAGGTCCCAGGCGCCGGTGTCGTCCCAGCCGACGTCGGCGAAGACGCGGGTGCCGCGCGCGGCGGCCTGGGCGATCCAGGGGGCGCGGACACCGGGCGTCAGGGAGGCGACGGCGGCACGCGCGCGGGGCGGGCACTCGGGGGACGGCTCCTCGGGGGGCGGCTCGTGGCCGTGGGAGACCATCGTGCGTTCCCCCTCGTAGGCCATCGAGACCGTCACCGGCGAGTGCCAGCCGGGCACGGTGCGCGAGGGGCTCAGGTCGATGCCCTCGCCCTGGGCGAGGGCGTCCCAGCAGTAGTCGCCGTAGTGGTCGTCGCCGAAGGCCGCGGCCAGCGAGGTGCGCAGGCCCAGGCGGGCCAGCGCGGTCGCCATGTTGGCGATGCCGCCCGGGCTCGATCCCATCCCCCGCGCCCAGGACTCGGTGCCGCGCACCGGGGCGGAGTCGAGCCCCGTGAACACGACGTCGAGGAAGACGGTGCCGGTCAGGTACACGTCCCAGGGCGGGTCCTGCGGGGTGCGCAGGGCGGCGAGGGGATCGACCTGGGGGTGGTGGTGCCCCTCGGCGGGGACGTGGCGGTGCGTTCTCCCGTCGGTCGGCATGACGGGCACGGCGGGCACGGTGGGCATGGCGGGTACGTCGGACGCGGTGGACGCGGTGGACGCGGTGGACACGGTGGACACGGTGGACGCTGTCACGGTGCGCTCCCTGGCATGGTGCGGACCCCGCCAGTGTGCACCACACCACCGACAACCCCGCGGCGTCCGGGCCGGTGCCGCGGGAGGCACGGCTGACGGCGGGTCACGAGGGGCCGGGCCCTCGCGGTGACGCGTGGTCAGGCCCGGTACGGAGGCGGTGGATCCGCTCGACGACCAGGCGGTGCACCGACGGCGGCGATCTCTCCTACCCGGCTCTGATGGCCGTAAACGCGCATGTGATCCAGAACACACCCCCTCGCCTGTTTCACGCCTCCTCGCGCTTGATACAAATTGCCCGCGCGCACTGTCCGTCGACGGGCGTCGCCCCCCTCCTCTCCCGAGTCCCTTTCGCACGCCCTGGGAACGCCCGTGTTCGCCCCCCGCACTGCCCCCTGGCCCCTCGTCGCCCTCTTCACGGCCGGGTACCTTCCTCCGTATCTGCTGCCCACCACCGTCGGCAGACTCGACACCGGACTGCCGCTGACCGCCACGCAGGCGGGTGCCGTCGGCAGTGCCCTGCTGCTGAGTTCGGCGACCGCCGGCTTCCTGCTCGCCTCCCGGATGCAGCGGCTCGGCGCCCGGACACCGGCCCGTCTCGGGCTCGCCCTGGCCTTCCTCGGCTACGGCGCCGCCTCGCTCACCACGGCCGTCCCCGCCGTCGTGGCCGGCGCGGTGCTGGGCGGCCTCGGCTCCGGTACGGCCATGACCGTCGCCGCGACCCGGATCGCGGCGGAGAGGGACCCGCACCGGGCCTCCACGCTGGGCCTGCTGACCGTCTCCGCGCTGGCCGGCGCGGTGTACCTGACGGTTCCCCACCTCGGCCGGGCGCACGGCCTGCCGCTGGCCGCGATCGCCCTGACCGCGCTCGCGGTGTGGCCGCTGACCGGCCGACTGCCGGGACCGGAGGCCGCGGCCCCGGCCGCCCACGGCACCGGGACCACCTCCCCGCTCCCGGGTCGCCGCTCGGGGCCGGTCCTCGCCACGGCCGTGCTGTGCTGGTCCCTGGCGCAGAACTCCCTGTGGGGCGTCAGCGGCCGGATCGGCCTCACGCAGGCCGGGCTCGGTGACGCCGCCCTCGGCGTCGTGTTCGCCGTCGCCCTCGGCGCGGGGCTGCTCGGCGTGCTGGCGGCCGGCGCGCTCGGGCCGCGGCTGGGACGCGCGATGCCCGTCGGGGCGGGGACGGTGGTCATCGCCGGGTGCATCGCCCTGACCGCGTCCGCGACCACTCCCACGACCTTCGCGGCCGGGGAGATCGCCTGGAACACGCTGTACCCGGTCGTGCTGTCGTACCTGATCGGCCTGGCCGCCTCGCTCGATCCGCGGGGCCGCTGGGCGGTGCTCGTCGGGTCGGCGTCCTCGCTGGGCACGGCGGCCGGTCCGCTGACCGGCAGTGTGCTGTCCGCGCAGGCCGGATACCCGGGGATGGGCCTGGTCCTCGCCGCCCTGCTGCTCGTGGTGGCCGCGCCGATGACCGCCGTCGCCCTGCACACCGGCGGGCGCCCGCTGCTGCCCGGCGCGATCCGCCGTCGCGGTGGCACCCCGGCCGCCCTGGTCGCCGCCGCCACCGGCACGCCGAGCGGGGCCGTGCCCGAGGTCGGTGCCCCGGAGCAGCCGGTCGTGGAGATCACCGTCGACGCACCGGCCGTCCCGGTCCGGGGTGCCTACGACACGGCGGGACCCCGGCAGGCGGCGGCCGCACCGGGGCCCGGGGCGGGCTGAGCCCTACGCCGCCGGGAACGCGTAGGCCTCGACCTCGGCGAGGTAGCTCGCCCGCAGCTCCTCGTCGTCCTCCAGGAAGGAGGCGAGGAAGGAGTTGCGGGCCAGCTCCCGCAGCCGGTCCTCGGTGAGGCCGAGCGCCTGCCGCACGGCGTCGAAGTTGTCGCCCGCGTAGCCGCCGAAGTAGGCCGGGTCGTCGGAGTTGACGGTGCACATCAGCCCGGCGTCCAGCAGGGCGGGCAGCGGGTGGTCGGCGAGGGTGTCGACCGTCCGCAGCCGCACGTTGGACAGCGGGCACAGGGTCAGCGGGACGCGGTCGCGCACCAGCCGCTCGACCAGCGCCGGGTCCTCCACGCAGCGCAGGCCGTGGTCGATCCGCTCGACGCCGAGGACGTCCAGGGCCTCGGTGACGTACTCCGGCGGCCCCTCCTCACCCGCGTGCGCGACCCGGCGCAGCCCGAGGGCGGCGGCGGCCTCGTACACCTCGCGGAACTTCACCGGCGGGTGGCCCACCTCGGCCGAGTCCAGGCCGACGCCGGTGATCCGGTCGAGGTACGGCTTCGCGGCGTCGAGGGTCCGCAGGGCCGACTCGGCGGACTCGTCGCGCAGGAAGCACATGATCAGCCGGGTGGAGACGCCGTGCCGCTCCCGGCTGCGGCCCAGTGCCCGCCACAGCCCCTCCACGACCGTGCCCATCTCCACGCCCCGGACCAGGTGCGCCTGCGGGTCGAAGAAGATCTCCGCGTGCCGCACGCCCTGCGCGGCGGCGCGGGCGAGGTAGGCGTCGGCGAGGTCCTCGAAGTCCCGTTCGGTGCGCAGGACGGCCATGAGTTCGTAGTACAGGTTCAGGAAGGACTGGAGGTCCTCGAAGCGGTACGCCTCGCGCAGGGCGTCCGTGTCCGCGTACGACAGGGAGACGCCGTTGCGGGCGGCCAGCTCGAAAGCCAGCTCGGGCTCCAGGGTGCCTTCGATGTGGAGGTGCAGTTCAGCTTTGGGCAGGGGCATCAGAGCATCGTACGGCGGTTTCACCGACGTTTCGGAACCGGGACGCGGAGCAGGTCGTGGGCCACGGTCAGCTCGCCCTCGTAGCCGGCCGCCCGCGCCTGCCGCTCGAACTCCCCGGGGTCCGCGTAGCGCTGGCTGAAGTGGGTGAGCACCAGGTGCCGTACGCCCGCGTCCCGGGCGGCCCGGGCCGCCTGGCCGGCGGTCAGGTGGCCGTGGTCGCCGGCGAGGGTCTCGTCCTCGTCGAGGAAGGTCGACTCGATGACCAGCAGGTCGCAGTCCTCGGCGAGCGCGTGCACGCCCGCGCAGAGCCGGGTGTCCATGACGAACGCGAACCGCTGGCCCCGGCGGACCTCGCTGACCTCGTCGAGCGGCACGCCGTTCAGTGAGCCCTCGCGCTGGATGCGGCCGACGTCGGGGCCCTTGATGCCGTGCGCGGCCAGGCGGTCCGGCAGCATGCGCAGGCCGTCGGGCTCGGTGAGGCGGTAGCCGTACGACTCGACGGGGTGGGAGAGCCTGCGGGCGTCCAGGGTGTAGGCGGGGGTGACCGCCAGGGGCCCGTCGGTGTCGACCGGGGACTCGGTGAGCGCGACCGTCTCGCGGTAGGCGGTGGCGTACCGCAGGCGGTCGAAGAAGCGCTGCCCGGAGCGCGGGTAGTGGGCGGTGACCTCGTGCGGCACCCGGTCGAGGTTGACGCGCTGGATGACGCCGGCGAGGCCGAGGCTGTGGTCGCCGTGGAAGTGCGTGACGCAGATCCGGTTCAGGTCGTGGGCGGCGACCCCGGCGCGCAGCATCTGGCGCTGCGTGCCCTCGCCGGGGTCGAACAGGATGCCCTCGCCGTCCCAGCGCAGCAGGTAGCCGTTGTGGTTGCGGTGGCGGGTGGGGACCTGGCTGGCGGTGCCGAGGACCACCAGTTCACGTACGGACACGGCTGCCTATCCGGGGGGCCATTCGAGGCCGCGGCCGCCGAGGACGTGGGCGTGGGCGTGCCAGACGGTCTGGCCGGCACCGCTGCCGGTGTTGAAGATGGTGCGGTGGCTGTCGAGCTTCTCCTGGTCCGCGACCGCCTGGGTCTCGCGCAGGACGTCCGCCGCCAGTTCCGGAGCGCCGGCGGCGAGCGCGCCCGCGTCCCGGTAGTGGGCCTTGGGGATCACCAGGACGTGCGTGGGCGCCTGGGGGTTGATGTCCCGGAAGGCGACGGTCGTGTCCGTCTCGCGGACGATCGTCGCGGGGATCTGGCCTGCGACGATCTTGCAGAACAGGCAGTCGTCCTGTGGTTCGCCCGCCATGCGCATGCGCTCCTTTTCGCTGGTGGGATGGTACGGGGCATGCTAGTCGCTCGGGTGCGGCTCCGTCGGGGCCGAGGGGCGCGGTTCCCCGCGCCCCTCGGGTCGGCTCAGGTCGGCAGGTCCGGCGGCGTCTTCGCCGGTGCCGACTCCAGTGCCTCCAGCGCCAGCCTGATCGCCTCGTCCAGCTGGGGGTCGCGGCCCGCCGCGTGGTCCTGGGGGCGCTGCGGGACCTCGACGTCGGGGTCGACGCCGTGGTTCTCCACGCCCCAGCCGTAGCCCTCCAGCCAGAAGGCGTACTTGGGCTGGGTGATCAGCGTGCCGTCGACCAGCCGGTAGCGGCTGTCGATGCCGATGACGCCGCCCCACGTGCGGGTGCCGACGACCGGGCCGATGCCGAGGGCCTTGATCGCGGCGTTGACGATGTCGCCGTCGGAGCCGGAGAACTCGTTGGCGACGGCGACGACCGGTCCGCGGGGCGCGTCCAGCGGGTAGCTCGACGGACGCATGCCGCGCGGCAGGTCCCAGCCGACGATCCGCCGGGCCAGCTTCTCGACGACGAGCTGGGAGGTGTGCCCGCCGCGGTTCTCCCGGACGTCGACGACCAGGCCCTCCCGGACCACCTCGACGCGCAGGTCGCGGTGGAGCTGGGCCCAGCCGGCGCCGACCATGTCGGGCACGTGGAGGTAGCCGAGCCGGCCGTCGGAGCGCTCGTGGACGTAGGCGCGGCGGTCGGCGACCCAGGCGTGGTAGCGCAGGGGCTCCTCGTCGGCGAGGGGGACGACGACGGCGTGCCGCGGTTCGCCGCCACCGGAGGGGGAGAGGGTCAGCTCGACCGGCTTGCCCGCGGTGCCGACGAGCAGCGGGTTCGGCCCGGTGACCGGGTCCACGGGCTGTCCGGCGACCGCGACGATCGCGTCCCCCGCGCGCACGGCGACACCGGGCGCGGCGAGCGGGGAGCGGGCCTCGGGGTCGGAGGTCTCCGAGGGCAGCACGCGGTCGATGCGCCAGGTGCCGTCCTCGTGGCGGGAGAGGTCGGCGCCGAGCAGGCCCTGCCGGGCGCCGGAGCCGTGGCCGCCGCGCGGGGTGACGTAGGCGTGCGAGGTGCCGAGTTCGCCGTGCACCTCCCACAGGAGGTCGACCAGGTCGTCGTGGGTGGCGAGGCGGTCCAGGACGGGCCGGTAGCGGTCCAGGACGCCGTCCCAGTCGACGCCGTTCATGTCGGGCCGCCAGAAGTGGTCCCGCATGATGCGGCCGGTCTCGTCGAACATCTGCCGCCACTCGGCGGCCGGGTCGACGGTCTGCCGGACGCGGCCGAGGTCGACGGTGATGTTGGTGTCGCTGTCCTCGTCGCCGGAGGCCCGCCGGTCGCTCGGCACGACCTTGAGGCGTCCGTCGGTCCACAGCAGCACCCGCTTGCCGTCGCCGCTCACCTCGAAGTGGTCGGCGTCCCCGGCCAGGTGCTCGACGCGCTGCTGGACCAGGTCGTAGCGCTCCAGCTCGGTGTGCGGGCCGGGGTCGTCCGGGGTGGCGCGGGAGGCGCCGAGGACGCCGGTGACCGGGTGGCGCAGCCACAGCACGCCGTCCTTGGCGGCGCGCAGCCCGGAGTAGCGGGCGGCCTCGACCGGGAAGGGCACGATGCGGTCGGCGAGGCCCTCGATGTCGATCCGGGTGGTCGGGATGCCCTCGCTGTCGGGGGTCTCGTCCCGGTCCGGGGTCTCGAAGGCGCGGCCGTGGCGCTGCGGGCCGAAGGGCGAGGGGGTGGTCGCGGCGAGGGTGATCAGGTACGGGCGGGCGCCCTCGACGAAGGCCAGGTCGAAGACGTGCTCGTCGTAGACCGGGTCGAAGGAACGGGTGGAGAGGAAGGCGAGGTGCTTGCCGTCCAGGGTGAAGGCCGGCGCGTAGTCCTTGAAGCGCAGCGGGGTCGCCTCGGAGACCGACAGGTCGGTGGTGTTGGCGAGCTTGAGCCGGCGCAGCGGGTCGGGGCCGGGGTGGGACCAGGCGAGCCAGGCGGAGTCGGGCGAGAAGACCAGCCCCGAGGCGTCGCCGTCGTCGCTGCGGTCGACCTCGCGGACCTCGCCGGTCTCCCGTTCGACGAGCAGGACCCGTCCGTCGTGCGAGGCGACGGCGGCCCGGCTGCCGTCGGGCGCCATGGCGAGGGCGAGCACCCGGCCGAGCTGCCCGGCGGCGATGCGCCGCGCGGTGGCGCCCGGCGCGAGCCCGGTGGCGGGCGCGAACTCCAGGGCGTCGTCGCCCTCGGCGTCCGTCACCCACACCACCCACTCCTCGCCGTCGGCGCGGAAGGCGCGCGGCAGCCGGGTCCGTACGCCGGGCTGCGCGGCCAGCGCGCGGGCGGGTCCCGAGCGGTGGGTGACCCAGTGCACTCCCCCGCGGACGGCGACGGCGCTGCCGCGCGCGGTGTGGTCGGGGGACGCGGAGCCGAACCAGCGGGCCGCGTTCACCGGGTGGGCCTGGAGGTCGACGCGCGCACCGCCGAGCCGGATCTCCAGCCGGCGCGGCTCGGCCCCGTCCAGGTCGTCCAGCGTCCACAGCTCGCCGGCGCTGGACCAGACGACACGGGTGCCGTCGGTGGCCGCGTGCCGGGCGTAGAAGCCCCCGAGCGGGGTGTGGCGGCGCAGGTCGGAGCCGTCGGCGAGGGAGGAGTAGAGGGCGCCGGTGCCCTCGTGGTCGGAGAGGAACGCGATGCGCTCGCCGACCCAGAAGGGGTACTCGATGTTTCCGTCGAGGTCGCTGTGGAGCCGTACGAACTCGCCGTCGTCCTCGGCGTCGATCCACAGCTTGCCCGCCGTGCCGCCCCGGTAGCGCTTCCACCAGGCGGCCTCGCGGCCCATCGACGCGGACAGCAGCACGGTGTGCGGGCCGTGTGCGACGTCGCCGACGGGCCCGTAGGGCAGGACGGTGGCCGGTCCGCCGTCGAGCGGGACGGCGCGGGCCCAGGAGCGGCGCAGGCTGGCCTGCCCGTGGCTGCTGAGGGCGAGGACCTCCCCGTCCGGGGTCCAGCCGCGGACCTGGGTCCTGACGCTGCCCCAGTGGGTGATGCGCCGGGCGGGGCCGCCGTCGACGGGGGCGATGTGCACCTCGGGGGCGCCGTCCCGGGTGGAGGTCCAGGCGACCGTGGTGCCGTCGGGCGAGACGCGCGGGTGGTTCACCGGCACGTTGTCGGCGCTGACCCGCCAGGCCCGGCCGCCGTCGAGCGGCGCGAGCCACACGTCGTCCTCGGCGGTGAAGGCGACCAACTCGCCGTGCGGGTGCGGAAAACGGAGGTAGGCAGACGCTGCGGGCTGTGTCACCCCCTCACCCTATGCAGGGGTGCCGTCCGCCGACAGAGGTTCGGATCACTTGCCGGGCGCCGCCGGCCGGGGACTACTTGCCCTGCACCGGACGGCAGTGCGGGTCGTCCGGGCACCAGATGGTCCGGGTGACGGTGACCGTGGGCCCGGGCCCCTGCGGGTCGGGCCGGCCCGCGGGCGGGGCGCTGGTGGCGTCGCAGTTGCCGAGCCCTTCGACCCGGAACCACTTCTTGCCGCCCACCTTCGCGGTCAGGTCGCCGCGCACGCAGGCGCCGTTGACGACCCGGGTGACCTCGCCGTCGACGGTGATGTCCTTCCCGTCGTCGGTCTTGCCCTTGCAGTCGACCGAGGCGACGGTGTCCTCGCCCGCCGACGCGGTGGAGCCGTCGTCCCCGTAGGAGGCGGTGCAGGTGAGCCACCGCACCTGTGCCTTCTGCCGCTGCAGTTCGCGTGTCACGGTCTGGTCGGTGGTGTACGCCACGGACGCGGAACTGAGCCCGCCCGGGTCGCACGCGCCCACGCCGGCGACGGCGACGACCGCGCCGACGACCACCGGAGCCACGCGCCGGATTCGCCTCGATGCCCCCATGGAAGGCAGGGTGCCACCGCGGCGGGCCCGAACGGTAGGGCGCATACGGCCACTCGGCACTACCGTGGGGCGGATGGGCGGTGGTGGTCGGATCAGGAGACTCGTCGTGGACGGGACGGCCCCCTACGTGTGGTCGGTGCGTCACCGGCACAGCGTCGCGGGCCCCTGCCAGGAGGTGCTCACCCTCTCCCGCGGCGGGACGTGCACCCGCCTGCTGTTCCGGGGCGGCGCGGACCGGTTCGTCCCCGACGGGTTCCTGCCCTCGGGTTGCGTGGCCCTGGGCGACGAGGCGCTCAACCTGCACGAACCCGGGGTCGTACGGGCCTTCGTCGACGAGGCGGCCCGGCGCGGGCTGCTCGGCCGCTCCGCGGACCTGGACGGCTGGGACCTGTTCCCGGCGGTCGCCGCCGCCCGCGCGGCGGACGGCTGACGGGGATCGCGCGGCGACTGAGGGAGACCGGCGGCCGTCAGGACCAGCGGCCGGTGCGGGCCAGCAGGACGGCGGTCGCCGCGGTACCGGCGGTGGAGGTGCGCAGGACGCTGCGGCCCAGGCGGTAGGGCTTGGCGCCCGCTTCGGCGAAGAGTGCCAACTCCTCGGGGGACACGCCCCCTTCGGGGCCGACGACCAGCACGATGTCGCCGGAGGCGGGGAGTTCGGCTACCGCCAGGGGCTCGTCGCCGCTCTCGTGGAGTACGGCGGCGAAGTCGGCGTCGGCCAGAAGTGAGGCAACCTGCTTGCTCGTCGCCGCGTCCGCGACCTCGGGGAAGCGGACCCGGCGGGACTGCTTGCCGGCCTCCCGGGCCGTCGCCCGCCACTTGCCGAGCGCCTTCAGGCCGCGCTCGCCCTTCCACTGGGTGATGCAGCGGGACGCCGCCCACGGCACGATCGCGTCGACACCGACCTCCGTCATCGTCTCGACGGCCAGCTCACCGCGGTCGCCCTTGGGCAGGGCCTGCACGACGGTGAGGCGGGGCCGCTCCTCGGGCTCCTCGTGGACGGGTTCCAGTCCGCCGACGACGAGGCGGTCCTTGCCCTCGGCGGCCCGCACCACGCCCTCGGCCCAGCGTCCGCGTCCGTCGGTGAGGACGACGTCCTCGCCGGTCCGCAGCCGCTTCACGGAGACGGCGTGCCGTCCCTCGGGGCCGCCCAGGACGTACTCCCCGCCCGGCAGGTCCCCCGGCCCGAGCGAGTCGACCACGAACACCGGTGCCGTCATCGGCCCGTACCTCCCGACATGAAGCCCGACCAGCCTGACAACGCTGTCCCGGCGGCGGCGAGTTCGGCCACCAGCACCTCCACCAGCTGCCCGGCGGGCAGTTCCCGGGCCATCCGGTGGCCCTGTCCGGCCCACAGCGCCATGCCCTGCGCGTCGCCCGCCTTCGCCGCGGCCTTGCGCAGCGGCGCGGTGAGGTGGTGGACGTCCGGGTAGGCGGCGGGGGCGTAGGCGCCGTGCTCGCGCAGGAAGCGGTTGACCAGGCCGCGGGCGGGGCGGCCGGAGAAGGCCCGGGTCAGTTCGGTGCGGACGAACAGGGGGTTGGTCAGGGCCTGCTTGTGCAGGGCGTGCGCGCCGGACTCGGGGGTGGCGAGGAAGGCGGTGCCCAGCTGGGCGGCGCTCGCGCCCGCGGCGAGGACCGCGGCGATCTGACCGCCGCGCATGATGCCGCCGGCGGCGACGACGGGCAGGCTCACCGCCTCCCGGACCTGGGCGACCAGGGACAGCAGCCCGGTGCCGGTGCCGCCCGTCTCCACGTGGTCGCGGTGGGTGCCCTGGTGTCCGCCGGCTTCGGCGCCCTGCGCGATCACCGCGTCGGCGCCGGACCGCTCGACGGCCCTGGCCTCCTCCGCGGTGGTCGCCGCGACCAGGGCGAAGGTGCCGACACGGTGCAGGGAGTCGACGACCTCGCGGCTCGGGACGCCGAAGTGGAACGACACCACCGGCACCGGGTTGTCCAGCAGCACCGCGAGCTTGGTGTCGTAGCCGTCGTCGCGGCCGCTGTCGGGGTCGCCCAGCTCCGTCTCGTACCAGGCGGCCTCACCGGCGAGCTGGTGGGCGTAGACGCCGACGGCGGCGGGGTCGGCCGTCTCCGGCTGCGGCATGAAGAGGTTGACGCCGAAGGGGCGGCCCGTCAGTCCCCGCAGCTGCTTGATCTCCTCGTACATCCCGTCCGCGGTCTTGTACCCGGCGGCCAGGAAGCCCAGCCCTCCCGCCTCGCAGACCGCGGCGGCGAGCTGCGGCACGGAGACGCCGCCCGCCATGGGCGCCTGCACGATCGGGTAGGGGAAGAGATCGGTCAGTGCGGAGGACATGACGGCATGTTGTCACGTCCTTTGAACAAGTCCGAATCCGGGCTTCCGTCGGCATACGCCAGGAGCATCCGCACCGCGGAGCCCCTGGCGACCCTCGCGTCAGCGCCCGTTGAAGGCGTCCTTCAGACGGGAGAACAGCCCCTGCTGACCCGGCTGGAACTGCCCCAGCGGGCGCTCCTCGCCCCGCAGCTGGGCCAGCTCGCGCAGGACGCGCTCCTGCTCGGCGTCGAGCTTGGTGGGCGTGGTGACCTCGACGTGGACGATGAGGTCGCCCCGGCCGCCGCCGCGCAGGTGGGTGACGCCTCGGCCGTGCAGCGGGATCGACTGGCCGGACTGGGTGCCCGGGCGGATGTCGACCTCCTCCATGCCGTCGAGGGTCTCCAGCGGCACCTTGGTGCCGAGGGCCGCCGCCGTCATCGGGATGGTGACCGTGCAGTGCAGGTCGTCGCCGCGGCGCTGGAAGGTCGAGTGCGGCAGCTCGTGGATCTCGACGTACAGGTCGCCGGCGGGGCCGCCGCCGGGGCCGACCTCGCCCTCGCCCGCGAGCTGGATCCGCGTGCCGTTGTCGACGCCGGCCGGGATCTTCACGGTCAGCGTGCGCCGGGAGCGCACCCGGCCGTCGCCCGCGCACTCCGGGCACGGGGTCGGGACCACGGTGCCGAAGCCCTGGCACTGGGGGCAGGGCCGGGAGGTCATGACCTGGCCCAGGAAGGACCGGGTGACCTGCGAGACCTCACCGCGGCCGCGGCACATGTCACAGGTCTGGGCCGAGGTGCCGGGGGCCGCGCCCTCGCCGTTGCAGGTGTTGCAGACGACGGCCGTGTCGACCTGGATGTCCTTGGTCGTGCCGAAGGCGGCCTCGTCCAGCTCGATCTCGATGCGGATCATCGCGTCCTGGCCCCGGCGGGTGCGCGAGCGCGGTCCGCGCTGCGATGCCGTACCGAAGAACGCGTCCATGATGTCCGAGAAGTTCCCGAAGCCACCCGCGCCGAAGCCGCCCGCGCCACCGCCGGCGGCCTGCGAGAGGGGGTCGCCCCCGAGGTCGTAGACCTGCTTCTTCTGCGGGTCCGAGAGCACCTCGTAGGCGGCGTTGATCTCCTTGAACCGCTCCTGGGTCTTCGGATCGGGGTTGACGTCCGGGTGCAGCTCGCGGGCGAGCCTCCGGAACGCCTTCTTGATCTCGTCCTGGGAAGCGTCGCGGCGCACGCCGAGTACGGCGTAGTAGTCCGTGGCCACCTAAGACTCCGCCAGGATCTGTCCGACGTACCGTGCCACTGCGCGTACCGCTCCCATCGTTCCCGGGTAGTCCATGCGGGTCGGTCCGACCACGCCGAGCTTGGCAACCGCCTCGCCGCCCGAACCGTAGCCCACCGACACGACGGACGTGGAGTTGAGTCCCTCGTGGGCGTTCTCGTGACCGATACGGACGGTCACGCCCGGATCCTTCGCCTCGCCGAGCAGCTTGAGGAGCACGACCTGCTCCTCCAGCGCCTCGAGGACGGGTCGGATCACCAAGGGGAAGTCGTGCCCGAAGCGGGTCAGATTGGCGGTGCCGCCGATCATGAGCCGCTCCTCGTTCTCCTCGACCAGCGTCTCCAGCAGGGTGGAGAGCACGGTGGAGACCGTACCGCGATCCTCGGCCTCGAAGGCCTCGGGGAGATCCTCGACCAGGCTCGGCACGTCCGTGAAACGGCGGCCCGCGACCCGGCTGTTGAGCCGCGCGCGCAGGTCCGCCAGGGACGACTCCCCGAACGGCGCCGGGCAGTCGACCATCCGCTGCTCGACCCGCCCGGTGTCCGTGATCAGCACCAGCATCAGCCGCGCGGGCGCCAGCGCCAGCAGCTCCACGTGCCGCACGGTCGAGCGGGTCAGCGAGGGGTACTGCACGACGGCGACCTGCCGGGTCAGCTGCGCGAGCAGCCGCACCGTACGGGCCACCACGTCGTCGAGGTCGACGGCACCCTCCAGGAAGTTCTGGATGGCACGCCGCTCGGGCGCGGTCATCGGCTTGACGCCGGCCAGCTTGTCGACGAAGAGCCGGTAGCCCTTGTCGGTGGGGATGCGCCCGGCGCTGGTGTGCGGCTGGGCGATGAACCCCTCGTCCTCCAGGGCCGCCATGTCATTGCGCACGGTGGCCGGGGAGACGCCGAGGTTGTGCCGTTCGGTGAGGGCCTTGGAGCCGACCGGCTCCTCGGTGCCGACGTAGTCCTGGACGATGGCGCGCAGCACCTTCAGCCTGCGTTCACTGAGCATCGCGCACACCTCCAGAAGTCGTCCGCCCGGTGTTCCTCCTGGCACTCACCGTGGACGAGTGCCAGACTTCCCCGGCCCAGTGTACGGCCGTGGGGTACGCCCCCGGCAAGGCCGGGGCCGCGCCGCCGTGCGCGCGGGTGCCGCACCGCTAGCGTCGCCGTCGTGACGGTGACTTGGGAAGACCTGGGATGGGAGCGGCTGGCCGAGGGGGTGGGCCGGTGCCGGCTGCCGGTGTGGGACTGCACGGCGGGGCTGGTCGTCGGCGCGGGCGCGGCGCTGGTCGTGGACACCGGCTCGAGCCTCGGGGAGGGCGCCCGGGTGCGTGCGCAGGCACGGCGGCTCGCCGGCCACCGTGTGACGCATCTCGCGCTGACCCACCCGCACTTCGACCACGTCTTCGGCGCGGCGGCGTTCGCGGGCGCGGAGGTCCACGGCGCGGCGGGCGTCGGCGCGGTGTTCGCGCGGGGCGGACAGGGGCGGGAGGCGCTGCGCGCGGACGCGGTGGCGGAGGGGCTGGACGCGGGGGCGGCCGAGGACGCGGTCGACGCGCTCGTCCGCGTCCACCGCGAGGTCGACGGCGTGTACCCGCTCGACCTGGGCGACGGCCGGCGGGTGCTGCTGGCCGACGTGGGGCCGGGGCACACCGGCCAGGACCTCGCGGTGCTGGTGCCGGGTGATCCGCCGGTCGTGTTCTGCGGCGACCTGGTCGAGGAGTCCGGCGAACCGCAGGCGGGCCCGGACGCCGTGCCCTCGCGCTGGCCGGCCGCCCTGGACCGGCTGCTCGCCCTGGGCGGTCCGGACGCGCTGTACGTGCCCGGCCACGGAGCGGTGGTGGACGCGGCGTTCGTCCGGTCCCAACGGGACGCGCTGGCCGCGCGCTTCGGCGTGTCGCGCTGATCACGGACGGCGGATTCCTCGTATCGTCCTGAGAATGCGCCAGTACTCCGCCGACCTGACCCCTCCGTGGAAGAAGTCGCAGCCGGTACCGGAGGTCCCGGCCGACCCCGGCCTGGTGGTCGAGGAGCCCGGCACCGGATTCTGCGGTGCGGTGACCGGCTGCGAGGCGGGCACGGTGACCCTGGAGGACCGCTTCGGCAAGCGCCGGGCCTTCCCGATGGAGCCGCGCGGCTTCCTGCTGGAGGGGCGCGTGGTGACCCTGGTGCGCCCGTCGTCCGGTCCGGTACGGCCCGCCCGCACGGCGTCCGGTTCGGTCGCCGTCCCCGGGGCGCGCGCCCGGGTGGCCCGCGCGGGGCGGATCTACGTCGAGGGGCGGCACGACGCCGAGCTGGTCGAGAAGGTGTGGGGCGACGACCTGCGCGTCGAGGGCGTCGTGGTCGAGTACCTGGGGGGCGTGGACGACCTGCCGTCGATCGTCGCCGAGTTCGCTCCGGGGCCGGACGCGCGGCTGGGGGTCCTGGTGGACCACCTGGTGCCCGGGTCGAAGGAGTGGCGGATCGCGCAGGACGTGACGAGCGAGCACGCGCTGGTGGTGGGCCACCCGTACATCGACATCTGGGAGGCGGTGAAGCCGGCGTCGGTCGGCATCGACGCCTGGCCCCGGGTGCCGCGCGGACAGGACTGGAAGACGGGGGTGTGCCGGGCGCTGGGGTGGCCGTCGGAGAACACCGGGGCGGTGTGGCAGGCGATCCTGGCGCGGGTGGGCTCCTACAAGGACCTGGAGCCGGAGTTGCTGGGGCGGGTCGAGGAGTTGATCGACTTCGTGACGGCGTGACGCCCTCGCCCAGCCGGCGGACTCGGCACTCCCGCGGCGGGGGCGAGGAGAGCCCCGTCAGTCCACCAGGTCCCGCACCACCGCGTCCGCCAGCAGCCGGCCCCGCAGCGTGAGCACCGCGCTCCCCGCTTCGTACGGCGCCGCCTGGAGCAGTCCGTCGGACAGTGCCCGCCGCGACGCCGCGAGCCCCGCCTCGCGCAGCAGCGACAGCGGGACGCCTTCCCGCAGCCGCAGCTCCAGCAGGATGCGCTCGACGCGCCGGTCCTCGTCCGTGAGGATCTCCCGTCCGGCTCCCGGCGACCGCCCCTCCGCCAGCGCGGCCGCGTACGCCCCCGGGTGCTTCACGTTCCACCAGCGCACGCCGCCCACGTGCGAGTGCGCGCCCGGGCCGGCGCCCCACCAGTCGGCGCCCCGCCAGTACAGCTCGTTGTGGAGGCAGCGCCCCGCGTCCGAGGCGGCCCAGTTCGACACCTCGTACCAGTCGAAGCCCGCCGCCGACAGCCGCTCCTCCGCGATCAGGTACCGGTCGGCGTGCACGTCGTCGTCGGTCATCGGGACCTCGCCGCGCCGGATGCGGCGGGCCAGCTGGGTGCCCTCCTCGACGATCAGGGCGTACGCGGAGACGTGGTCGGGTCCGGCGCCGAGCGCGGCGTCGAGGGTCGCGCGCCAGTCGTCGTCGGACTCGCCGGGCGTGCCGTAGATCAGGTCCAGGTTGACGTGGTCGAAGCCGGCCGCGCGGGCCTCGGCGACGCACGCCTCCGGGCGGCCCGGGGTGTGGGTGCGGTCCAGCACCTTCAGGACGTGCTGCCGGGCGCTCTGCATGCCGAAGGAGACCCGGTTGAAGCCGCCCTCCCGCAGGGTGGTGAGGTAGGCCGGGTCGACCGACTCGGGGTTGGCCTCCGTCGTCACCTCCGCGTCCGCGGCGAGACCGAACTCGTCGCGGATCGCCCCCAGCATCCGGACCAGGTCGTCGGCGGCCAGCAGGGTGGGCGTACCGCCGCCGACGAAGACCGTGCGGACCTCGCGGGGGTCGTCGCCGAGCACCTTGCGGGCGAGGCGGACCTCGTCGACGAGTGTCTCGGCGTAGTTGTCCCGGGAGGCGAGGACGCCGCCGGTGCCGCGCAGCTCGGTGGCGGTGTAGGTGTTGAAGTCGCAGTATCCGCAGCGGGTCGCGCAGTACGGGACGTGCAGGTAGAAACCGAGGGGGCGGTCGGCGGCGGCGGCGAGCGCGGACGCCGGGAGGGCGCCGTCGGAGGGGACGGGTTCGCCGTCGGGCAGTGCGGAGGGCATGCGTTCCATTGTCCCGCACCCCGCCTCGTGCCCCGGGCCGTCACTCCGCCTGGAGCACCAGCAGCGCCAGATCGTCCTCCGGGGGCCGGGCCCCGAACTCGTGCACCAGCCGCCTGATGCGCTCCGCGACCAGGCCCGCGTCGAGCCCCGCGCACCCGGCGAGCGCCGCCGCAAGACCGTCCCCGTCGTCGAACTGGCGGGAGCCGCTGCGCCGCTCGGTGACCCCGTCCGTGACGCACAGCAGGGTGTCCCCGGAGCCCAGGTCGAAGGTCTCGCTGGTGTACGTCGCGTCCTCGACGACCCCGAGCAGCGTCTGCGGCTGTGCCACCGCGCGGACGGTGCCGTCGGGCCCGAGGAGCAGGGGCAGCGGGTGCCCGGCGGAGGCCAGGGTGCAGCGCACGCCGCCCTCGAACGGAACCAGCTCGCCGTAGAGGAGGGACAGGAAGCGGGTCTGCGGTCCGTCGCCCGGGGCAACCGGACGGCCGCCGACGGCGACCAGGGCGCGCGCGGCGGCTTCGGCGGCCTCGGTGGCGTCGTCGAGGAGCAGCTGGTTGAGGCGGTCGAGGACGTCGGGGACGCCGTACCCCTCGCGGGCCAGCAGCCGTAGCCAGGGCCGGGCGAGCCCGATGACGACGGCGGCCTCGGGGCCCTTGCCCTGGACGTCGCCTACGGCGAAGCACCAGCGGCCGTCGCCCGCCGGGAAGAGGTCGTAGAAGTCGCCGCTGGGGCCGCCCTTGTCGCACGGTTCGTAGACCAGGGCGCTGCGCACGCCGGGGATCTCGGCGACGGCACCGGGCAGCAGGCCGCGCTGCAGGACGGCGCTGATGGTGGCCTGCCGGGCGTACTGGCGGGCGGCGCCGATGGCGAGCGCCACGCGGCGGCTGAGATCCTCGACGAGGCCGCTGATCTCGTCGGGGAAGCGGGAGGTGCCGGACCGCCCGATGACGAGGGTGCCCAGCGGCCGGCCGCCCGCGACCAGCCGGTAGGCGAGCGCGGCGCCCTGCGTGCCGTCCGGGCCGAGCCCCTCCGCGGGCCAGGGGTGGTCGACGGGTCCGGAGCGCCAGGGGTCGCGCGGGCGGGGCGGGTCCTTCTCCAGGACCCGGCGCAGCTCCTCGATGTGGCTCTCGCTGCCGTGCCAGACGCGGGCCAGCCGCGCTCCGACGGCCGAGCCGGGGTCGTCGCTCCACGCTCCCCGGCCCAGGGACTCGTCCTCCAGCCACACGGCGCACCAGTCGGCGAGCCGCGGCACGATCAGCTGGCCGGTGAGGGAGGCGACGAGGTCCTCGTCGAGCTGACCGGCCAGGAGGTCGGAGGCCTCGGCGAGGAAGGACAGGGCGCCGTGTCCCAGCCACTCCCGGTCGCGCAGGCCACGCGGTCCGGTGGCCGCCTCCACGTCCCACCAGAACGGCCACTGCGGGGCCTCCGCCCGGTCGGCGTCCTCCTCGCGTCCCGGGTGCTCCGGTCCTTCCTCCGGTGCCGTCGGAGCCGGGCCGGGCAGGACGTCCTTCGGGTCGGGCGCGGCACCTTCTGTGCCGGACGGACCGATCCGGATCGGCTCACCCGGTGAGGATCGCGGACGGGACGGGCCCGACCCCGGATCCGGCGGGAGATCACCCGGGCATTCCGGATCGTCCGGGGTCCCAGGACCGGCCGGACCGCCGGAACCGCCCGGGCCGCCCGGACCGCCCGGGCCGCTCGGGACGTTCGGACCGGGCGGGACGTTCGGACCGGGCGGGACGACCGGACCGCTCGCGACGCCCGGACCGCTCGCGACGACCGAGAGGTCCCAGCCGTCCGCACCGCCGGAGCCGTTCCCGTTGTGCGGGGGGTACGGGGCGTGTGTGCCGTGCGGAGAGAGCGTGCCGTCGGCTCCGTCCCCGGTCGCTGCGCCTTCCGGGGCCGTCCCGCCCTCCGCGCCCCCGGGCCTCTCCCCCGCCGCTTCCGCGACCGGCGACCCGCCGCGCCGCCACCGCCGGCCCCCGGCGTACGCCTCGGTCTGCTCGGTGACGTCGGTGCCGGCCGCCGGCAGCCGTGCCCACACCGTCTTGGTCCCCGGCCGGTACGTGATGCCCCAGGCCTCGGAGAGCGCGGCGACGAGCCGCAGGCCGCGCCCGTACTCCGCGATCTCCTGCGGTGTCTCGTGGTTGCCGCCCCTGGGCGCGCGGGAGGGGTGGTGGTCCGTGGCCTCGACGACGAGGGTGCCCGTCTCCTCCAGCCGGCAGACCACCTCGACGTCGGTGCCGGCGTGGACGACGGCGTTGGTGACCAGCTCGCTGACCGCCACCAGGGCGTCGGCGACGAGGTGCTCCGTCAGCCGGCCCGTCCCGGGCAGGCCGAGCGCGGACCAGTCGGCCAGCGCGTCCCGCACCATCGCGCGGGCCGCGCCCGGCGCCAGGGAGCTTCCGAGCAGGGTCACGTGCGCCAGCGCGCACCCCCGGTCCGATGCCTCGGCGGTGTGCGCCGGCACCCCGCCGGCGTGGGAGACGGTCTCCCGTTGCGTCGGAATGGCCCCCATGGACGGCTCCCCGGGCAGTTCGTGCGAGTACTTCGCAGTCGATGCCGACAGAGTGACAGACCGGACCCGTCCATAAGCGCCGAGTTACCGAAGTGGGCCGCCGCGAGTGAGAACCGTGCTAGGCGAACGCCCGAAAATGGCCCGAAGACGACCAGAAGACGACCAGAAGACGGCCCGGGGGCGGCCCGGGGGCGGCCCGGGGGCGGCCCGAAGACGGAGAGGTGCGGGCAGCGGCCGGGCGGATCTCGGCGACCGCCCCCCGCTGCGCCCTCGCCACGCCCCCGCTACGCCTCCCGGGAGCCCTCGTACATCTCCTCGATCAGGTGCTTGTACTCCCGCTCCACGACCGGCCGCTTCAGCTTCAGGCTGGGGGTGATCTCCCCGTGCTCGACGTCGAGGTCGCGGGGCAGCAGACGGAACTTCTTGACGGTCTGCCAGCGCTGCAGGCCCTCGTTGAGCTGCTTGACGTACCCGTCGACCATCTCCACGGTCACGGGCGCGGCGACGATCTCGGCGTAGGCCTTGCCCTCCAGGCCGTTCTCCTTGGCCCACTGCGTGATCGCGATCTCGTCGAGGGCGATGAGCGCGGTGCAGAAGTTCCGGTCGGCGCCGTGGACCAGGATGTTGGAGACGTAGGGGCAGACCGCCTTGAACTGGCCCTCGACCTCGGCCGGCGCGATGTACTTGCCGCCGGAGGTCTTGATCAGGTCCTTCTTGCGGTCGGTGATGCGCAGGTAGCCGTCGGGCGAGAGTTCGCCGATGTCCCCGGTGTGGAACCAGCCGTCGCTCTCCAGCACCTCGGCGGTCTTCTCGGGCAGCTGGTGGTAGCCCTCCATGATGCCGGGGCCGCGCAGCAGGATCTCGCCGTCGTCCGCGATGCGCACCTCGGTGCCGGGCAGCGGCTTGCCGACCGTGCCGGTGCGGTAGGCCTCACCGGGGTTGACGAAGGACGCGGCGGAGGACTCGGTGAGGCCGTACCCCTCCAGGATGTGGATGCCGGCGCCGGCGAAGAAGAAGCCGATCTCCGGGGCGAGGGCGGCCGAGCCGGAGACGCAGGCGCGCAGGCGGCCGCCGAAGGCCTCGCGGATCTTGGCGTAGACGAGCTTGTCGGCGACGGCGTGCTTGGCACGCAGCCCGGCCGGAGCGCTCGCGGTGCCGGTGCGCTTGAAGTTGTCCTGCGTGACCTTCGCGTACTCGCGGGCGACCCCGGCGGCCCACTGGAAGATCTTGTACTTGGCTCCGCCGCCGGCCCGGGCCTTGGCGGCCACGCCGTTGTAGACCTTCTCGAAGATGCGCGGGACGGCCGCCATGTAGGTCGGCTGCACGACCGGCAGATTCTCGATGATCTTGTCGACGCGGCCGTCGACGGCCGTGACGTGACCGGCCTCGATCTGGCCGGAGGTGAGCACCTTGCCGAAGACGTGCGCGAGCGGCAGCCACAGGTACTGCACGTCGTCCGGGCTGACCAGGCCGGTCGCGGCGATCGCCTTCGCCATGTACGACCAGTTGTCGTGCGGGAGGCGCACTCCCTTGGGCCGGCCGGTCGTGCCGGAGGTGTAGATGAGGGTGGCGAGCTGGTCCTTGGTGAGCGCGCCCACCCGCTTCTTGACCAGCTCCGGGTCCGCCTCCAGGCGGGCGGCGCCCCGGCGCTCCAGGTCGTCGAGGGTCAGCACCCAGTCCTCGGCGGTGTCGGCGCCGGTCGCGTCGACCACCACGACGTGGGTCAGCTCGGGCAGCTCGCCGCGCTTGTCCCTCGCCTTGGCGAGCTGGGAGGCGTCCTCCGCGATCAGGACCCGGCTCTCGGAGTCGGAGAGGATGTACGCCGACTCCTCGGCGTTGGTCTGCGGATAGACGGTGGTCGTCGCGGCGCCCGCGCACATGATGCCGAGGTCGGCGAGGATCCACTCCAGCCGGGTGGAGGAGGCGAGGGCCACGCGCTGCTCGGGCTGCACACCGAGTTCGATCAGTCCGGCCGCGATCGCATAGACCCGCTCGGCGGCCTCGCCCCAGGTCAGCGACTTCCAGTCGTCCGGCCCCTCACCCGAGGACGACGGCACCGGATAGCGGTACGCCTCGGCGTCCGGCGTGGCCGCCACCCGCTCCAGGAAGAGTCCCGCCACGGAGGGCGGACGGTTCTCGATCAGTGTCTGTGTGTCGCTCACGACATCCTCCGTGGGCCCGCGTCGGTGCGGCTTGCTCAGGTGCGGCTGGATTTTCACTCTCGGGCGGTGCTGGGCAGCGGCTCGGGCAGGTGCCCGATCACTTGTTTAACTCACGAGTAACTAAGGGGCAGGCATCACATTAAGGGGCGACCGGCCCCGGCGTAAGACTCCGCACCCTGTCACTTCCTACAGATGCCCGCCCGTGACATGCGAAGGGACCCGCCGCACTTTCGCACGACGGGCCCCTCCACGGCCGTTTTGCCCGGACTCGGCGTACGGCGCCGCGGTATGGCGCGGTTACTTCTTGCCCTTGCCCGATCCCGCGCTGTCATCACTGGACAGGACCGCGATGAAGGCCTCCTGCGGAACCTCCACGGAACCCACCATCTTCATCCGCTTCTTGCCTTCCTTCTGCTTCTCCAGCAGCTTCCGCTTACGCGAGATGTCACCGCCGTAGCACTTGGCGAGGACGTCCTTGCGGATGGCGCGGATGGTCTCGCGGGCGATCACGCGGGAGCCGATGGCGGCCTGGATGGGCACCTCGAAGGCCTGCCGCGGGATCAGCTCGCGCAGCTTGGCCACGAGCCGCACCCCGTACGCGTACGCGGCGTCCTTGTGGGTGATCGCCGAGAAGGCGTCCACCTTGTCGCCGTGCAGCAGGATGTCGACCTTGACCAGGCTGGAGGTCTGCTCGCCGGTGGGCTCGTAGTCCAGCGAGGCGTAGCCCCGCGTCTTCGACTTGAGCTGGTCGAAGAAGTCGAAGACGATCTCGGCGAGGGGCAGGGTGTAGCGGATCTCCACCCGGTCCTCGGAGAGATAGTCCATGCCGAGCAGGGTGCCGCGCCGGGTCTGGCACAGCTCCATGATCGAGCCGATGAACTCGGTCGGCGCCAGGATCGTGGCGCGCACGACCGGCTCGTACACCTCGTTGATCTTGCCTTCGGGGAACTCGCTCGGGTTGGTGACGGTGTGCTCGGTGCCGTCCTCCATGATCACGCGGTAGACCACGTTGGGCGCGGTGGCGATCAGGTCGAGCCCGAACTCGCGCTCCAGCCGCTCGCGGATCACGTCGAGGTGCAGCAGGCCGAGGAAGCCGACGCGGAAACCGAAGCCGAGGGCCGCGGAGGTCTCGGGCTCGTAGACCAGGGCCGCGTCGTTGAGCTGGAGCTTGTCCAGCGCCTCGCGCAGCTCGGGGTAGTCCGAGCCGTCCAGCGGATACAGGCCGGAGAAGACCATCGGCCGCGGGTCCTTGTAGCCGCCGAGTGCCTGCTCGGCACCCTTGTGCTGGCTGGTGACGGTGTCACCGACCTTGGACTGGCGGACGTCCTTCACGCCGGTGATCAGGTAGCCCACCTCGCCGACGCCGAGACCGTCGGCGGCGAGCATCTCCGGCGAGTTCGTGCCGATCTCCAGCAGCTCGTGCGTGGCGCCGGTGGACATCATCCGGATCCGCTCGCGCTTGTTGAGCTGGCCGTCGATGACACGGACGTACGTCACGACACCGCGGTACGAGTCGTAGACGGAGTCGAAGATCATCGCGCGGGCCGGGGCGTCCTTGACGCCGACCGGGGCCGGGACCTCGGCGACGACCTTGTCCAGCAGCACGTCGACGCCGAGCCCGGTCTTCGCGGAGACCTTGAGCACGTCGGCGGGGTCGCAGCCGACCAGGTTGGCGAGTTCCTCGGCGAACTTCTCGGGCTGCGCGGCCGGCAGGTCGATCTTGTTCAGCACGGGGATGATCGTGAGGTCGTTCTCCATCGCCAGGTAGAGGTTGGCGAGGGTCTGGGCCTCGATGCCCTGGGCGGCGTCGACGAGGAGGATGGTGCCCTCGCACGCGGCCAGCGACCGCGAGACCTCGTAGGTGAAGTCGACGTGCCCCGGGGTGTCGATCATGTTGAGGATGTGCGTGTCGGTCTTGTCGTGGGTGGGAGCCCACGGCAGACGCACCGCCTGGGACTTGATCGTGATGCCGCGCTCGCGCTCGATGTCCATGCGGTCGAGGTACTGGGCGCGCATCTGCCGCTGCTCGACGACACCGGTCAGCTGGAGCATCCGGTCGGCGAGCGTGGACTTGCCGTGGTCGATGTGCGCGATGATGCAGAAGTTGCGGATCAGCGACGGGTCGGTACGGCTCGGCTCGGGCACATGGCTAGGGATCGCGGGCACGCAGGGTCCTGATTCTTGAGGCGTCCGCAGTGTCTGCGGTCTCGGGTCGGATCTATACGTAGCCTCCATCGTCCCACGGGTGGGGAGCCGGGGTGGGTCTGGGAGCGGGTCCGGCGGCGGTGGGGACGGTGGCGGGAGACGGCCGCGGCCCGGTCCGGGGGCGGGCGGCGGGCGGGCGGCGGGCGGGTTTGGGTCGGCCTGCCGGCCGCTGGTAGTGTGAGGGGCTGTGTCTCTTGCCCTCTCAGCACGAGGCACTCCTTCAAGAAATCACCGGTACGGGCCCTTCGCGGCCTCGTGCCTGAACCTGCAAAGGCTCATTCGTGGCGAACATCAAGTCCCAGATCAAGCGGAACAAGACCAACGAGAAGGCCCGGCTGCGCAACAAGGCCGTCAAGTCCTCTCTGAAGACCGCGGTCCGCAAGGCCCGTGAGGCCGCTGCCGCGGGTGACGTCGAGAAGGCCACCGAGTACCAGCGCGTCGCTGCGCGCCAGCTCGACAAGGCCGTCTCCAAGGGCGTCATCCACAAGAACCAGGCCGCCAACAAGAAGTCGGCGCTGGCGCAGAAGGTCGGCGCCCTCAAGGGCTGAACCCCTTATCTGGTCTGATCGCCGGAAGGACCCAGAGCGGGCCCTCTCTCATCCGCTCCCGTCCGGCACCCAGGGTCCATGCGCGGCCTGCGTTCGCCACGCGGGCATGGACCCCCGAGCTTGATCCCGAGGCCCCGGTGGCCGTCCTTCCCCAGGACGGAGACCGGGGCCTTCGGTCTGCTCCGGCTCGGGGGGGGACAGCCCCGGGGCACGGACGGCAGAGACCCGGGGTCACCGACGGGACAGACCCGGGGGGGTCACCGACCACAGAAACCCGCGGTCACCGACGGGACAGACCCAGGAACAGACCCGGGGTACGGACCTGGGACCGCGCTCTACGACCGTCCCCGGGAACGCGCTGCCCGGGCGATGATCACCACGCACTTCTCCAGGGCGTACTCGGGGTCGTCCCCGCTGCCCTTGACTCCCGCGTCCGCCTCGGCCACCGCGCGCAGGGCCACGGAGACACCGTCCGGTGTCCAGCCGCGCATCTGCTGCCGGACCCGGTCGATCTTCCACGGCGGCATCCCCAGCTCGCGGGCGAGGTCGGCGGGGCGTCCGCCGCGGGCGGAGGACAGCTTGCCGATCGCCCGCACTCCCTGGGCCAGCGCGCTGGTGATCAACACCGGCGCCACCCCGGTCGCGAGCGACCAGCGCAGCGCCTCCAGGGCCTCCGCCGCCCGTCCCTCGACCGCCCGGTCGGCGACCGTGAAGCTGGAGGCCTCGGCCCGCCCGGTGTAGTACCGCCCGACGACCGCCTCGTCGATCGTCCCCTCCATGTCGGCGGTCAGCTGGGAGACCGCCGAGGCCAGTTCCCGCAGGTCGCTGCCGATCGCGTCGACCAGCGCCTGGCACGCCTCGGGGGTGGCCGACCGCCCGGCGGTGCGGAACTCCGCCCGCACGAAGGCCAGCCGGTCCGCCGGCTTCGTCATCTTGGCGCACGCCACCTCACGCGCGCCCGCCTTGCGTGCGGCGTCCAGCAGGCCCTTGCCCTTGGCTCCGCCCGCGTGCAACAGGACGAGGGTGATCTCCTCGGCCGGTGCGCCGAGGTAGGCCTTGACGTCCTTGACCGTGTCGGCGGACAGGTCCTGCGCGTTGCGTACGGCCACGACCTTGCGCTCGGCGAAGAGCGAGGGGCTGGTCAGCTCGGCGAGAGTGCCGGGCTGCAGCTGGTCGGGCGTCAGGTCGCGTACGTCCGTGTCTGCGTCGGCGGCCTTCGCGGCGGCCACCACCTCCTGCAGGGCACGGTCGAGCAGGAGGTCCTCCTGGCCCACGGCAAGGGTCACCGGGGCGAGAGGGTCGTCGTTCGCAGTCTTCCTGGCCATCGCGACAAGCATCGCACGCACCACTGACAACGGTCCCCGGGCGGCGCCCCTCCCGGGTCCGGGTCCGGGTCCGGGGTCAGGGCCGGGTCAGGGCTCCTCGCGCCAGCCCTCCCACTCCCCCGCGAACTCGTCGAGCACCGCGGGGTCCAGCCGCTCCCTCTCGTCGCGCAGGACCACGAGCCACTGGGCGTCCTCGGCGTCGTCCTCGCCGGCCAGGGCGTCCCGGACCAGCTGGGGTTCCTCGTCGAGCCCGAAACGCTCCCCCAGCGCCTGGGCCGCCTCCTCCGCGGCGTCGCGGTCCGGCAGCACCAGCACATGTCTCACATCGCTCACGGGAGCCATTGTCCGGCACCCCGCTCCACGCCGACCGCCCGGTCAGCCCTTGGGCACGATCTGCACGTCGAGGTCGATCCGGATGCTGGGCCCGACCACGGCGATGCCGCGCGCCAGCATCGTCTGCCAGCTCACCGTGAAGTCGTCGCGGTGCAGCTCGGTCGTGGCACGGCAGGCCGCCCGCACCTCGCCCTCCATCCCGTGGCCGAGACCCAGGTACTCCGAGTCCAGCGTGACCGTGCGCGTCACGCCGTGCAGCGACAGCGCCCCCGTAACGGCCCACCGGTTGCCGCCCCGGTGCGTGAAGCGGTCGCCGTAGAACTCCAGGGTCGGGAAGCGCTGCACATCCAGGAAGTCCGCCGACCTCAGATGGTCGTCGCGCATCTTCACGTTGGTGTCGATGGACGCCGCGTCGATCACCACGTGCATCGCCGACTGCGCCATGTCGTCCGCGATCCGCACCGCGCCCGCGAAGGAGTTGAACCGGCCGTGGATCCGGGCCAGCCCGATGTGCCGGGCCGTGAAGGCTATCGAGGAGTGCGCCGGCTCGATCTCCCAGTCGCCCGGCGCGGGCAGCTCCGGCGGCTGGGCCACCTGCAGGGTCACGTCGCCGATGGTGGCCAGCGTGTCCTCGGTGACCGTCGCGGACGCCCGGTACGGCGTGTAGCCCTCGGCGGACACCGCGAGCCGGTACTCCCCCGCCGGCACCGTCGCCACGAACGACCCGAAGGGGTCCGTGCCGCCACCGACCACCTTGCGCCCCATGGTGTCGCTCACCGTGAACTCCGCGTGCGGCACCGGTTCGTCGACGGGGTCGAGCACCCGGCAGCTCAGCACTCCCGCGCTCGGCGGGATCCGCACCGCCGCCAGAGGACCCGTCCGTTCCATCCGCCTCGTTCGGCTCTCCAGCCAGCGGCCGATCATCTGCGACACCCTCTGCGCGACGTGCGAAAATTCGTTGACGAAGCAACATTCGATCACTGATGGGGCTTTCGAGGCAACACGGACCCACATCACGGGAAACCGGCGTATGTGCAGGCAGTAGGCACGAGTACGCCTGACTACGCCCGAGTGGACCCTGTGTGGCCCGTGTGTACGCCGTGGGTCGAATGGGGCGGTTGGAGCGGTTCGAACGGTCGGACGCGGTTCCGTGGAGGACGTGATGACCGCTGCTCACGGTCGGCGCGCGGTGGGCACCCGGTCCAGTTCGATGCCGAACCGGTCCCGGTACGCGGCGAGCACCTCCTCGTCCGTCGTCAGCCCGGTCTCCTCCCGGCGCCCGTCGACGGTCGTCGACACGAACCTGCGGCCACTGATCGTGATCCTCCCTCCGTCCTCCGTGAGCATCGAGCAGACCGGCGCCTGGAGGAAGTGCGACTGCGGCGAAGTGCTGTGCCACCACGCACCGGACACGAAGTCGCCGAGCACCCGAGGGCGCAGCTCCAGGCGGTACACGGGCTTCCCGTCCTGCGACACGTCCAGGTCGGCCGCCCGGGCCGAGTCGTGGTCGCCGCGCACCCCCGCGGCGTCCGGCCCCGCCTCGGCCACCCGGAACGTGCCGCCGGGGTCCTCCTGCTCGCCCCGCTCCGCGAAGGCCAGCGGGCCGTGGCTGTGCGCCCCGAACCCGACGTCGGCCAGCCAGTCGCCGGCGTCCACCGACCGCACCAGCAGCGCCAGATGGTCGTAGGGGACGCCGAGCCGGCCGCCGTCCCCGTACACCCTCGCCGCGAGCAGGGTGACCTCGTACCCGAGCGCCGTCAGCAGCGCGCCGAAGAGGCCGTTGAGTTCGTAGCAGAACCCGCCCCGGCGCGCGCCCACCACCTTGTCCAGGAGCCGCTCCTCCTCCAGCACGATCTCCTCACCGAGGTGGACGGAGAGGTTCTCGAAGGGCACCGTCCGCAGATGGCGCGCCTGCAGCTCACGCAGGGCGTCGGCGGTGGGCCACGCCGGGTACGCGACTCCGAGTCGGCGGAGGTAGGCATCGACCTGTGCTGAATCCATGCCCTCAGTCTCCCGCCACCCGCAGGGCGTCACCTGTGCCGGTGACCGCCAGCGCCCCGTCCCGGTCCGTGCGCAGCACCATCGTGCCCCGGGCGTGCAGCGCCGCGACGGTGGCGGGGGCCGGGTGCCCGTAGGTGTTGTCCGCGCCGCAGCTGATGAGCGCCAGCCGTGGGGCGACCCTTCTCATGAGGCCGGGATCCTGGTGGGCCGAGCCGTGGTGCGCCACCTTGAGCACGTCGACGCCTGCCAGCGCCGCTGCCACCGGTGAGTTCGCCAGCTCCTGCTGGGCCGGCGGCTCCAGGTCGCCGAGCAGCAGCAGACGCAGCCCCGCCGTCCGCACCAGGAGGGTGACACTGGCGTCGTTGGGCTCCACCGCGCTCGTCGCGGCACCCGGCCCGGCGCTCGGCGAGGGGGGCGGTGGCGGCCACACCACCTGCCAGGACAACGGGCCCGCCCTTCGCTGCTGCCCGGCGGCGGCGTGCCGCATCGGGATCCGTCGTGCCGCCGCCTGTCTGCGGACGGACTCGGCCTGCTCCGCGGGCTCCTCGAGCGCGGTGGTCTCGATGGCGCCCACGGCACGCCCCCGCAACACCCCGGCCAGTCCCGCGACGTGGTCGGCGTGGAAGTGGGTCAGCACCACGAGCGGGACGCGGGTGATGCCGAGCGAGCGCAGGCAGTGGTCGACCAGCGCCGGGTCCGGTCCGGCGTCCACGACCACGCCCGTGCCCTCGCCCGCCGCGAGCACCATGGCGTCGCCCTGCCCCACGTCGCACATCACCATCCGCCAGTCCGGCGGAGGCCACCCCGTGATCACCCGGGCCAGCGGGGGCGGCCTGACCACCACCAGCATCAGGAGCACCGCGCAGACGCCGCACCACCAGGGGTGCCTGAGCAGTCGCCGGCCGACCAGGAGCACGCCCACCGTGGCGAGGGCGAGCAGCGCCGCCCCGGTCCAACTACCCGGCCAGTCGACTCCCGCGCCGGGCAGCGCGGCCCCCGTACGGGCGATCCCCGCGATCCACTCGGCGGGCCAGCTCCCGCACCAGGCCAGACCGCGGGCCACCGGCATCGCCACCGGGGCCGTCGCCAGCGCCGCGAAACCCAGCACCGTGGCCGGCGCGACCGCGAACTCCACGAGCAGGTTGCAGGGGACCGCCACCAGACTCACCCGCGCCGACAGCACGGCGACGACCGGCGCGCACAGGGCCTGTGCCGCACCCGCGGCGGCCAGCGCCTCGGCGAGCCGAGGGGGGACCCGGCGCCGGCGCAGCGCCGCGCTCCACCGGGGGGCGAGCGTGAGCAGCGCCCCGGTGGCCAGCACGGAGAGCAGGAATCCGTAGCTGCGGGCGAGCCACGGGTCGTACAACACGAGCAGCAGCACGGCCGTCGCCAGCGCGGGGAGCAGCGACCTGCGGCGCCCGGTGGCCAGCGCGAGCAGGGCGACGGCCCCGCAGGCCGCGGCCCGCAGCACGCTCGGGTCGGGCCGGCAGACGACGACGAAGCCGAGTGCGAGGGCCCCGCCGAGCAGCGCGGTGGTTCGCAGGGAGATCCCGAGCCGGGGCGCCAGGCCTCGGCGCTCGCTGCGCTGGGCCAGTCCGGGCGGGCCGAGCAGCAGGGCGAGCACGATCGTGAAGTTGGCCCCCGACACCGCCAGCGTGTGCGCGAGGTCGGTCTCCTTGAACGCCTCCTCCAGCTCCGGCGTGATACGCGAGGTGTCCCCGACGACCAGGCCGGGCAGCAGGGCCCGGGCGTCCTCCGGCAGGCCGTCGGTGGCCTCCCGCAGTCCCGCCCGCAGCCGTCCGGCCAGCCGCTGCGCTCCCGACGGCTCGGCCACGACCTCCGGGGCCTCCCGCCCGCCCCGTACCCGCAGCACGGCGGCGATGCGGTCGCCGGCCGCCCTCGGGGGTGCCGCCCGGGCGGTGACGCGGAGCCGCGTGGTGGGCAGCAGCCCCAGCCAGTGTGCGGCGCCGGGCCCGGCACGGGAGGCAGGCGAGTCGTCCGGGACGCCCGGGAGGGGGCGGCTCGAAGTCCCTCCGGGTGTCTCCGGCTCTCCGGACGCCACCGGTGCTCCGGGTGCGTCCGGCCTACCGGACACCGCAGGTGCTCCAGGTGCACCCGCTGCCTCCCCCACGTCGACGAGCACCAGAACCGGTGTCCGGGTCACGACCTCCGCTCCGCCCGCCTGCGTCAGCCGGCGTACCTCGCCCTCGATCAGCACGGTGGGCGGCACGGCCCGGTTTCCCCGGACGCGGGGCCGGGTGAGGCGGGGATCCGCGGTGACCTCCACCTCGGCGGTGACGGTGGCGTACTGCCGTGCCAGCGCCGGTACCGGCCCCCGGCGCAGATCCGCGCCGTGCAGTGCGGCCGAGGCGGCGGCAGCGGTGACGCACAGGAGCAGGGCGGCGAGCGACGCGTACGGCCGTCCGCGCGCCGGGCGGTGCCTGCGCGACCTCAGCAGCAGTACCCCGGCCAGGAGAAGCGCACCGGTCACGACCGCGACGGCCCACCCGGGCGGTGCGTCGAGCATCACCGCCGCCGTCGCCCAGGCCCCCAGCGCGGGCGGCACCAGCCGCAGGTCCGTGGGCCCTTCCTGGCGGGGGTGGGCGGCACCGAGCCGATGCCCGGAAGCGGCGTGCACGGCCGCGCGCGGCGGTGCCGTCCGTTCGCCGGGCACCTCGGCGCTGCCAGGGGTCGTCGCCTCCGTCCTCATGGCCGCACGAGGTTTCGCAGGTCGGCGAAGCGACGCTCACCGATGCCGTTGACCTCGCGCAGTTCGTCCACCGAGCGGAAACCGCCGTGCCGGGTGCGGTAGTCGATGATGTGTTGGGCCAGCACGGGGCCGACACCGGGCAGGGTGTCGAGCTGGTCGGCGGTCGCCATGTTGAGGGAGATCGGTGCGACGGGGCCCGCTCCCGCGAGCCCGCCCGCCGCGGCCGACCCGCCCGCCCCGCCTGATCCACCCGGGACCGTCCCGGTCGCGGGAGCGCCGACGACCACCTGCTCGCCGTCCACGAGGAAGCGGGCCCGGTTCAGCCCGTCGGTCCCGGCGCCGGGCCGGACCCCTCCGGCGGCACGGAGGGCGTCCGCCACCCGTGAGCCGGCCGGCAGGCGGTGGACCCCGGGCTTGCGGACCTTCCCCCCGACGTCCACCACGATCTCGGCGCCGACGGTGGCCCCGGCCACGGCGGAGCCCCGGTGCGTACCGGCCGTGGAGCCGTCCCCGCCCGCCTCGCCCTCGGCCGTCCCGCTCCCCGCCACCCCGCCCCCCGCCGAAGCGCCGTACACCGCGGCCTCGCGCACGGTCTCGGGCGCCGGGACCGGCTGGGTGCGGCCCGTCCAGAAGTGCTGCACGGCGAAGACCGACGCGATGACGAGCAGCACCGTGAGCGCGGCCACGCTGCGCCGCTCCAGCGCGCACCGGGTCTGCAACCACACCGGCATGCGCTCCCGCAGTGCCTGCCCCGCCCGGTCCCGCCAGGTCACCGCAGGGGTGTCGGCGGCGCGATGTGCCGCCTCCTCCTCGCTCCCGGCGGCTTCCCTCCGCGGCCCTTCACTGTCTGCGTCCACCCGCGGGTGTCCGAGATCACGGCCCCGGGACGAGGGCGGCCCCTTCCCCGACTCGCCCCGCCGCACGGGGCGTTCGGCGAAGAGTGCCTCGGCGCGCAGGCGCACCTCCTCCGCCTGCGCGTGCCGGCGCATCTGTCCTCCCCGGCCGCCGGAGAGGGACCCGGATTCGGAACGGGTGTGGACGTCGGAGCCGGACGGACGGCGGTCGCGCAGGCGGCCGGAGGAGCGGCGGTCGCGCTGCCGGCCGTCGGATGCGGGGCCACGGCCCGGGCCACTGGCCGCGGTCGCCGTGCGTGAGCGTGATGATCGGAGAGCCATGCGACGAGGATCGGGCACCCCGGCACCACCGCGTTGATCTTGGTCAATTCCCGGGGACGACCACCGCGTTGTGGACAACTCCGCCACCCGTACGGGTGACGCGGCGCCCGTTCAGCGCGACGAGACCACGACCCCCAGCAGCCCGGGGCCCGTGTGCGCCCCGATCACCGCCCCGACCTCGCTCACATGCAGGTCGGCCAGCCCCGGCACCCGCTTGCGCAGGCGGTCCGCCAGGGCCGAGGCCCGGTCGGGGGCGGCGAGATGGTGGACGGCGATGTCGACGGGCGCGGTACCCGCCCGGTCGGCGACGATCTCCTCCAGCCGGGCGATGGCCCTGGACGCCGTCCGTACCTTCTCCAGAGGTTCGATGCGGCCCTCGGCCAGCTGCAACAGCGGTTTCACCGCGAGCGCGGAGCCGAACAGGGCCTGGGCCGCACCGATCCGGCCGCCGCGGCGCAGGTAGTCGAGGGTGTCGACGTAGAAGTAGGCGGAGGTCGCCGCGGCCCGCTTCTCCGCGGCCGTGACCGCCTCGTCCACCGTGCCGCCCGCCTCCGCGGCCTCGGCCGCGGCCAGCGCGCAGAATCCGAGGGCCATCGCGATCATCCCGGTGTCCACGACCCGCACCGGTACCGCCGCCTCGCGCGCGGCGACGACGGCCGCGTCGTGCGTACCGGAGAGTTCGGCGGAGAGATGGAGGGAGACGATGCCGTCGACGCCGGACTCGGCGATCCGTCGGTAGGTCTCGGCGAAGAGTTCGGGGCTGGGGCGGGAGGTGGTGACCGGGCGCCGCTTCTGCAGGGCCTGGGCCAGCGAGCGGGTCGAGATCTCGGTGCCCTCTTCCAGCGCCCGGTCGCCCAGGACGACGGTCAGGGGTACCGCGGTGATGCCGTGCCGCTCCATCGTCCGGGCCGGGAGGTAGGCCGTTGAATCCGTGACGATCGCGACATGGCGGGACATGAGCTGGAGGTTACCTGGCGTAGCGCCCGTACGGCAGCCCGGCCCGTCGGCCGGGCATCCACACGGCTGTGATCAGGTCGTGTTCTCCGGACGGGCCTTCTTCTGCCAGGGGTACACGGCGCTCGGGCCGGGCGGGTCGATGGCGGGCCGCGCGGGTTCCTCCGCCGGCTCCGGCTGCGGGGTCCGCGGCCAACTCTGCCGGGCGCCGGGGGCGTCGGCGGCCGGGGCCTCGGGCCAGGGCGGCGCGGCGGCGGGCTCCGTCTCCGTCCAGTGCCGCAGGGCTCCGGCCTCGACGTCGATCTGCGCGCTCAGTGAGTCCAGGTCGTCGTCCGCGAAACGGCGGGCCCGGTCACGGGCCGCCCAGCGCAGGGACTCCGCCGAGCGCGCGATGCGCTCGGTGCGCTCGCGCAGCGAGGGAAGGCGCTCGGCGAGCGTGGCCCGGTCCGGATCGGACTCCAGCCGCCTGAGCTCGCCGTCCAGTTCGAACCCGTGCGCGCTGAGCCGGTCGAAGAGGGCGAGGGACTCCTTGAGGGACTCGTCCTCGGCCACGCCCGCGTGCAGCGCGTCCTGGGTGGCCCGCATCGAGGTGCGCAGTGTCAGCCGCAGCTGCGCCAGCTCGCCCGCCGGGCCCGTCTGGACGAGGGACTTGGCCCGCAGCGTGTGGTCCTCGACCGTGCGCCGGGCCTGGGTGATGCCCCGGTCCACGCTGCGCTTGGCCGCGCCGACGGCCTTCACCGTGGCGTAGGCGCCCAGCACGAGGGCGAGCACGAAAAGCAGGGCGAATACCGTGATCACTGCTTCCACGAAGCTCCTCCTCCGAGCGTCCGACCCGCGCACCGGCAGGCCGCGGCATTCTCCGCGCCGCTCTTCCACGGTAAACGCAGGGGGCAGGCCCAGGGTTCCGACGGAACCCCGAACCTGCCCGCACACGACCCTGAACCGGCCCGCACCGCCCCCTAGGGGACGCCCGTGCCCTCCCGGAGACAACCGCGTGCCCTGGAGGACGACCGTGCTCCGGGGGCCGTCCATCCCCCCCCGGACGCCCGTCCCTCCCACCTATGCAGGAACGATGTTCACCAACTTCGGCGCCCGCACGATCACCTTGCGGATCCCGGCCCCGCCCAGCGCGGCCACGACCTTGTCGTCGGCCAGCGCGGCCTTCTCCAGGTCCTCCTCGGAGATCGACGGAGCGACCTCCAGCCGCGCCTTGACCTTGCCCTTGATCTGCACGACGCAGGTCACGGTCTCGTCGACGACGTAGGCCGGGTCGGCGACCGGGAAGTCCTGGTGGACGACCGAGTCGGAGTGCCCCAGCCTGCGCCACAGCTCCTCGGCGACGTGCGGGGCCAGCGGCGCGACCAGCAGCACCAGGCGCTCGGCGACCGTGCGCGGGACCGGGCCGCCCACCTTCGTCAGGTGGTTGTTCAGCTCGGTGACCTTGGCGATGGCGGTGTTGAAGCGCATGCCCTCCAGGTCCTGCCGTACGCCGTCAACGGCCTTGTGCAGGGCGCGCAGGGTGTCCGTGTCGACGTCGGTCTCGGCGACGTCCGCGACCGTCACCTCGCCGGTGTTCTCGTCGACGACGTTGCGCCACAGCCGCTGCAGCAGCCGGAACTGGCCCACCACCGCGCGCGTGTCCCACGGACGGGAGACGTCCAGCGGGCCCATCGCCATCTCGTACAGGCGCAGGGTGTCGGCGCCGTACTCGGCGCAGATCTCGTCCGGGGTGACGGCGTTCTTCAGGGACTTGCCCATCTTGCCCAGCAGCCTGGAGACCTGCTCGCCCTGGTAGTAGTAGGCGCCGTCGCGCTCCTCCACCTCGGCGGCCGGCACCGCGATGCCGCGGCTGTCCCGGTACACGTAGGCCTGGATCATGCCCTGGTTGAACAGCTTGTGGAACGGCTCCGCCGAGGAGACGTGCCCCAGGTCGAACAGGACCTTGGACCAGAAGCGCGCGTACAGCAGGTGCAGCACGGCGTGTTCGGCACCGCCGACGTACAGGTCGACGCCGCCGTGCGGCAGACCCTCACGGGGGCCCATCCAGTACTTCTCGATCTCCGGGTCGACCAGCTTCTCGCTGTTGTGCGGGTCCAGGTACCGCATCTCGTACCAGCAGGAGCCGGCCCAGTTGGGCATGGTGTTGGTCTCGCGCCGGTACTTCCGCGGCCCGCGGCCGTCGCCCAGGTCCAGGGTGACGTGGACCCAGTCGTCGTTGCGCGACAGCGGCGTCTCGGGCCGGGTGTCGGCGTCGTCCGGGTCGAAGGTCCGCGGGGAGTAGTCCTCCACCTCGGGCAGCTCCAGCGGCAGCATCGACTCGGGCAGGGCGTGCGCGATGCCGTCCTCGTCGTAGACGATCGGGAAGGGCTCGCCCCAGTAGCGCTGGCGGCTGAACAGCCAGTCGCGCAGGCGGAAGTTGACGGTGCCCTCGCCGGCGCCGGACCGCTCCAGCCACTCGGTGACGCGCTCCTTGGCCTCGACGACGCCCAGGCCGTCCAGGGAGACGTCCGCACCGGAGGAGTTCACGATCTTCGCGTCGTAGGAGGCGAAGGCCTCGTCCCACGTCGCGGTGTCCGTACCGCGGCCGTCGGTCGGTTCGACGACGCAGCGGATGGGCAGCTCGAAGGCGCGCGCGAACTCGAAGTCGCGGGTGTCGTGCGCCGGGACGGCCATGATCGCGCCGGTTCCGTACCCCATCAGAACGTAGTCGGCGATGAAGACCGGCACCTGCTCGCCGTTGACCGGGTTCGTCGCGTACGCGCCGATGAAGACACCGGTCTTGTCCTTGGCCTCGGCCTGCCGCTCCACGTCGGACTTCGAGGCGGCCTGCGCGCGGTACGCCGCGACGGCCTCGGTCGGGGTCGCGTGACCGCCGGTCCACACGTCGTGCGTGCCCTCGGGCCAGGCGGCCGGGGTGAACTTCTCGACCAGCGGGTGCTCGGGCGCCAGCACCATGTAGGTGGCGCCGAACAGGGTGTCCGGGCGCGTGGTGAAGACGGTGATGCGCTCCCCGTCGACGGGGAAGTCGACGCGGGCGCCCTCGGAGCGGCCGATCCAGTTGCGCTGCTGCAGCTTGATGGCCTCGGGCCAGTCCAGCTCGTCCAGGTCGTCCAGCAGCCGGTCGGCGTAGGCGGTGATGCGCATGTTCCACTGGCGCAGCTTGGACTTGAAGACGGGGAAGTTGCCGCGCTCGGAGCGACCGTCGGCGGTGACCTCCTCGTTGGCCAGCACGGTGCCCAGGCCCGGGCACCAGTTGACCGGCGCGTCGGAGGCGTAGGCCAGGCGGAACCCGCCCAGCACGTCGGCGCGCTCGGCCTCGGTCAGCTCGCTCCACGCCCGGCCGGAGTGGCCCGGGACCGCGCGCTCACCGGACTCGAACAGGGCGACCAGCTCGGCGATCGGCCGGGCCCTGCGCGCCTCCTCGTCGTACCAGGAGTTGAAGATCTGCAGGAAGATCCACTGGGTCCACTTGTAGTACTCCGGGTCGATCGTGGCGAACGACCGGCGCTTGTCGTGGCCCAGACCCAGCCGGCGCAGCTGGCTCTGCATGTTCTTCATGTTGGCCTCGGTCGACACGCGCGGGTGCGTGCCGGTCTGCACGGCGTACTGCTCGGCGGGCAGTCCGAAGGCGTCGAAGCCCAGGGTGTGCAGGACGTTGTGGCCGGTCATCCGCTGGAAGCGGGCGAAGACGTCGGTGGCGATGTAGCCCAGGGGGTGGCCGACGTGCAGGCCCGCGCCGGAGGGGTACGGGAACATGTCCATGATGAACTTCTTGGGCTTGGCGACCAGCTCCGGGTCGCCCGCCAGATCGCCCTCGGGGTTCGGTGCGGCGTACGTCCCCTCGGCGTCCCAGAAGTCCTGCCAGCGTGCCTCGATGTCGGCGGCCATGGCGGCCGTGTAGCGGTGCGGCGCGGCGTCCGCCGACACGGGGGCGGTCGCCGCGGGGTTCGTCTCGCTCATGATCCTCAAAGCTCCATCGATCGTCTCTGCCAGCGGCTGCGACCTTCATGACCTACGGCGGCGAAGGCCGGGAAATGAAAAATCCCCTCGCACAGGAGGGGACGCCGCGCCGATTCCGGCCGCCGGACTGTGGCCGGGGTCGGGACTGATCAGCGCGGCTCGCTAAGCAGAAGGCGTACGGCACGCATGGCGTCAGGGTACCGCAGTCGCCGCACGGGCCGCGACGGCCCTGTGGACGCCCCGCGCACGCCCCCGCACACCGGGCGAACCTGAACCAAGGTCAAAGGTTACTTCGCGTAACGACCACTAACGGGACATCACAACGACCGCATTGTCATTTGATAACAACGCAATAACTCAAACCTCGTACTCGCGGGTATGGCGCCACTTAGAGTGCGGCAGCGGGACCGCTTTCCCGAACCGCTCCGGAGTCGCCCCCATGAACCCTCCCCCGTTCCACCCCAGCAGTGACAGCTCACCCCCTCCCCTCACGTCCCTGACGTGGGGAGGCCGGTCGTGGTGACGAACGACAGCACGATGGACGACACCTTCGCCCAGTTCCTCGACTTCGGCGCCGGCGTCCTCTCCCTCGTCTTCCTCAGCTGTTCCGTGATCTGGGGACTCGTCGCCCAGGACCGGGTGGTCCTCGACACCCGCCAGCGCATCCTGGCGCAGGCGGTGCACCGGACCACCGCGGTCGCCTCGGTCGTGTTCCTGCTGGTGCACATCGGGGTCAAGCTGACCCTGGCCCACACCACCTGGGTCGCCGCGGTGATCCCCTTCGGGCTGCTGGCCACGGAGGACGAGGCCTTCGGGGGAAGGTCCGTCCTCATCGGCTTCGGCACCCTCGCCAGCATGCTCATGATCTTCGTGGGCGTGACCGGCGCCCTGCGCAACCGCTTCGCGTCCCCGGCCCCCGTGGCCTCCCGCTGGCGCGCCATGCACATGCTGGCCTACCCGGCGTGGTGCCTGGCCCTGCTGCACGGGCTCTACGCGGGTCGCGCGGCGAAGCCGGTCTTCACGGTGCTGTACGGCCTGTCCGTGCTCGGCGTCATGGCGGCGCTGGCCCTGCGCGCGGCGCCCGGCCCGGTCAAGCGCCGGGTCGCCGACCGGATCGCCGGCTTCTTCGGGACCGCCGAGCGCAGGCGCCAGGAGGAGCTGGAGGAGAGCCGGGCCCGCACGGCCGACGCCTCCGCACGGCCGGGGTACGCGGGCCCGGCGTCCTCCGGGCCCCGGTCCGCGCCGGTGTACGCGTCCGCGGAGCGGCTCACGTCCCCGGAGCCCGCAGGCGGCTTCGCGGCGGCCTACCGCGCCGTGTCCAGCCCCGGCGGCACCCGGCGGCAGCCGCTGCCGGCCGACGCGGTCACGCCCGACCTGCTGCCGCCGGACATGCGCCCCACCGAGACGATGCCGGTCGCGGACGGCGGCGGCAGCACCTCGGGAAGCTGGCCGATACCGTCGCCCCCGCCGGTCGGCGAGGCGCCCCCCTCGGCCTACGACCCGCTCAACGACACGGGACACACCATCCCGGTCTACGGCAATCCGGACGCGTCCGGCTACGGCTCGAGTGACGTGTACGACACCGCTGAGACGAACGCCGTCTATGACACGTACTACCCGGACGACACCTACAACAGCGGTCCCGCCACTGAACCGACCCCCGGCGTGCCCTCCGGCCCCACGGCCTTCGGCACGCCGTACGACCCGTCCTACGATTTCGACGCACCGGGTTCGGGCGAACCTTGGAACACGCCTTCCGGAGGCTTGAAGTGAACGAGGCCCTGCCCGACGTCCCCGAAGTCCGCGTCGTCGGCCTTCCCCAGCTCACGTCGGGCTTCGACCTTGTCGAGCGGCTGGACCTGCCGATGCACCTCAAGGTGCACGGGCCGCTCGAACCGCTGGGCGGCGAACAGCTCGCCCAGCTGTCCGAACGCATCAACCTGCTGGGCCGCGGCGGCGCGGGCTTCCCCTTCCACAAGAAGCTGCGCTCGGTCGCCGAGGCGGCGATCAAGCGCGGTGTGCGGCCGGTCGTGGTCGTCAACGGCAGCGAGGACGAGCCCGCCTGCCGCAAGGACACGGTGCTCATCAACCGCGCCCCGCACCTGATCCTGGACGGCGCGCTGCTGTGCGCCGAGGCCATGGGCGCGCGCACGCTGGTCATCGGGGTCACCCGGGAGTCCACCCAGCGCTCCATGGAGGCCGCCCTCGCCGAGCGCGGCCTGAACAACGGGCGCCGCTCCGCCCTCCGCGCGCGGGTACAGCGCAACCCGGTCCGCATGGTCACCGGCGCGGCCGCCTCCCTGATCCGCTCCATCGACGGCGGCCCCGCGATGCCGCCCGGCCGCAAGGTCAGCGCCTCCAGGAGCGGGGTCGGCGGCGCCCCGACCCTGCTGTCCAACGCCGAGACCTTCGCCCAGCTGGCGATCGCCGCCCGCATCGGCCCGGAGCGCTACGGCAACACCGGCCTGTACGACGAGCCGGGCACCGTCATGCTCACCGTCTCCGGCGCGGTCGCCCGCCCGATGGTGATCGAGGTGCCGACGGGCGTGCCGTTGCGCTACGTCCTCCAGCTCGCCGGCGCCCCGCCGGTGCCGCAGGGCGTGCTGACCGGCGGCTACCACGGCAAGTGGATCGACGCGGCGACCGTCGACGAGGCGATCGTCTCCCGCAACTCCCTGCAACAGGCGGGCGGCACGCTCGGCGCGGGCGCGATCCTGCCGATCGGTCAGGGCACCTGCCCGCTGGGCGAGTCGCTGCGCGTGGCGCAGTGGCTGGCGCAGGAGAGCGCGGGCCAGTGCGGCCCCTGCTACCTGGGGCTGCCGGCCGCCGCCCGCGGTCTGGAGGACATCCTGAACGGCGGTGGCCCGGCCGCCCTGGAGGCGGTCAAGCAGGTCGCGCGGAACGTGAAGCGGCGCGGCGCCTGCTCCCACCCGGACGGCTCGGCGATGTTCCTGGAGTCGACCCTCAGTGCCTTCACCGACGACCTCGCCGCCCATGTCCTCGGCAACGGCTGCGGACGGCCCGTGGAGGGCGTCCTGCCGCTCTTCGAGGGCGGGACGACCCCTACGGGCGTCCCGGGCGGCGGTGCGGAGAACGGCCCCAGCCGTCAGAAGATCTACGTCGACTGGACGCTGTGCCGGGGCCACGGCCTGTGCGCGGACATCCTGCCGGAGGTCTTCCAGCTCGGCGCCGACGGCTTCCCGACGGTCGCGCAGGCCGAGGTGCCGCGCTTCGCGGAGGCCAAGGCGGTCCGCGCGGTGCGCCGCTGCCCGGCGCTCGCCCTGCGCATCGAGGAGGACACCCGGGGGCAGCTCCCCGCGCCCTCGCGGACCAACCTGCCGGTCCTCTCCCCGGGCCGGGGTCGCCGGGCGCTCGGCCGCTGAGGCCGGGCCACACGAACAAACCCCCCGGATCATGATCCGGGGGGTTTTCCTGTGGAGCTAAGGAGAATTGAACTCCTGACCTCCTGCATGCCATGCAGGCGCTCTACCAACTGAGCTATAGCCCCTTGCTTCTTCCTCCGCCCGGTCTCCCCGGCGGCGACGCCAACATTACACGGTCCACCGGGCCCAACACCAAATCGTTTCCGTTCCGTCCGATTTGGTACTAGATGCTCCGCACTGGTGTGTGCGGCTAGGCCGTCACGAACGAGTAGAACCGCTTGAGTGTGCAGTGCTCCTCCAGGAGCCGGCCGTAGATCGGCTCGCCCTCGAGCTCGCGGTACGTCTCGATCGGGTCGCCTTTTATGATCAGCGCCCGCGCGCACTCCTCGCACCAGTACTGGTAGTCCGGATTCACCGGCTCCATGTCCCGCACGATCGGGGTGCCGCTGCCGCACCAGTCGCACTTCCGCCTGTGTGCACCCATCGATCAGCTCCAGCTGTGGCCGCAGGCCGTGCACACGTAAGAGATCCCGCCGTTGTCGCCGAGGACTTGGGCCACGTGTCCGGAACCGCAGGAAGGGCAGCTGAGACGGGTGATCGTGTTCCGTGTCACCGCTCCGCCGAGGAGATGACCGACCTCCTCGAGGATGCTCGCAGGCATCGCCACTCCCTCCCGTCGGGCCGCGGTCCCTTCCGGCCGTTTGATTCTGCCACGACCGGGCCAATACGGTCAGCGACGCCTCAGTACCGGTCCGGACACGGAGTCCCGGAGGGGTATACGCCTGCGGGACGCCTGGTGCTCAGCTGGGCTCGAACGAAAAATCCCGCCCCCCGAGGGGGACGGGATTCGTCCGTGGGCTGTGGAGCTAAGGAGAATTGAACTCCTGACCTCCTGCATGCCATGCAGGCGCTCTACCAACTGAGCTATAGCCCCTTGCTGCCACCCGGCTCGGCCGTGTGGTCCTTCGCTCCGCTCGGCGGGGCGAACAAGAAGAACTTTAGCCTGCGACCTGCCGGAAAGTGAAATCCGGGTACCGGACCCCGCCCGCGGCGGCTCAGTCGTCGTCGCCGAGCACCGGTTCCGGCAGCGTGCCGGCGTTGTGCTCCAGCAGGCGCCAGCCCCGGGCGCCCTCGCCGAGGACGGACCAGCAGCAGTTGGTCAGCCCTCCGAGGCTCTCCCAGCTGTGCGGTTCCAGACCGAGCAGGCGGCCGATGGTGGTGCGGATCGTGCCGCCGTGGCTGACCACGACGAGGGTGCCGTCCTCGGTGAGCTTCTCCGCGTGGCGGAGCACCACGGGCGCGGCGCGGTCGGCGACCTCGGTCTCCAGCTCGCCACCGCCGCGGCGGACCGGCTCGCCGCGCTTCCACGCCGCGTACTGCTCACCGTGCCGGGCGATGATCTCCTCGTGGGTCAGCCCCTGCCAGACGCCCGCGTAGGTCTCCCGCAGGCCCTCCTCCAAGGTCACGTCCAGGCCGGTGAGGGCGGCGAGTTCGGCCGCGGTGTGCGCGGCCCGCTTGAGGTCGGAGGCGATGATCGCGTCGGGGCGCAGGCCGACGAGCAGCCGGGCGGCGCGGCGGGCCTGGGCGACGCCGGTCTCGGTGAGCTCGACGTCCGTGGTGCCCTGGAAGCGGCGCTCCACGTTCCACGAGGTCTGGCCGTGCCGCCACAGGATGATGCGCCGGCCCTTGCCGGGCCGGCCGGCGGTCACCTCGCCGGTGGCGCTCACCGCCAGTCCCCGTCGGTGTCGGTCGCCTCCTCGGCGGCCTTGAGCTCGGCGTGCTCCGCCGCCTTGCCGCGGGTCCCCTTGGCGTCGGCGGGCAGCTCCAGCTCGGGGCAGTCCTTCCAGAGCCGCTCCAGGGCGTAGAAGACGCGCTCCTCGCTGTGCTGGACGTGGACGACGATGTCGACGTAGTCGAGCAGGACCCAGCGGGCCTCGCGGTCGCCCTCGCGGCGCACCGGCTTGGCGCCGAGCTGCTTGTTGAGCCGCTCCTCGATCTCGTCGACGATCGACTTGACCTGGCGGTCGTTGGGGGCGGAGGCCAGGAGGAAGGCGTCCGTGATCGACAGCACGTCGCTGACGTCGTAGGCGATGACGTCGTGGGCGAGCTTGTCGGCTGCCGCCTGGGCGGCGGCGTTGATGAGTTCGATGGAGCGGTCGGTCGCGGTCACTGCCTGGCTTTCGGGTCGGCGGTCGGTTGACCTCAAGGGTCTCACGACCGCCGACGGTGGCCCACGCGGCGACCGCGCCGCCCGCTAGGACGCCGGTTCGTAGTCCTGCCCGAGGACGACCGAGACCCTCGCGTTCGCGGAGACCTCGCCCTGGGTGACGGAGCCGGTGGGCAGGCCCAGGGTCTGGGCGACCTGGACGGCGTTCTCCTTGTCGGCGGCCTGCGCGTAGACCACCTTCGACGCGGCCTCGGTGCCGGAGGCGGTGCCGCCCTCCAGGAAGGTGAAGCCGCCGTTCAGGAGGACGACGCGGGCCTTGCCGGTGCGGTCCTCGACGCCGGTGGCGTTGCGCACGGAGACGCTGACGGCCGCGTCCTTGTCGGGGCTCTTGGCGGTGCCGCCGAGGACGTCCTTGACGATGCTGTCGCTCGCCTCGGCGCTGAGCCTGCCGTCGCTCCCCACGGGCAGCAGCGCGGTCCTGAAGTCGCCGCCCTTGGCCAGATCGGAGAGCCCGGCGAGGAAGGCGCCGAGATCCTGGTCGGTCAGCGGCGGGTCGAGGATCAGCCCGAGCGTCTGGATGGTGGTCGTCGCGGCCTGCGGGTCGGAGGAGAGCTTGCGCAGCACCCCCTGCATGACCTGGCCGAACCGCTGGAGCTGGGCGTCGGCCCGCTCGCCGGAGCCGCGGTGGGTGGCGTAGGCGACGGCCGCCTTGCCGCTGAGGGTCTGGTTCTCGCCCTGGTGGACGAGCGGGGCGGCGCCCTTGTCCTTGGCCGCCGGGTCGGGGACGTCGGTGTCGGTGTCGACCTCGATGTTGCCGACCAGGTCGACGAGGATCTGGAGGTACGGCGTGTCCAGGCGCCAGGTGCCGCCGATGTCGGTGCCGAGGGCCGAGTCGAGCGCGGTCCGGGTCGCGTCGGGACCGTCGTCGTCGACGGACTTGGCGAGCGTGGTGGTGGTGCCGTCGTCGCCGGTCAGGGCGAGCGCGTTGGGCACCAGTACGGCGGTGCCCTGCTTGGTCGTGGTGTTGTCGACGAGCAGCGCGGTGGAGGTGCCGCCGCCCTTGGTGTCGTGCAGGTGGACGGCGATCACGTCGCGCTTCTGGGCGCCGGCGGCCGTCGTGCCGCCCGTCCGGTCGTCCGAGGAGGACGCGCCGGGCAGCTTCCCGGCGTACCAGAGGTAGCCGACGCCGCCGACCGCGACCAGCGCCAGGACGACGACCAGGGCGACGACCCGCGCGCGTGCGCGCCGCCGGGCCTCCTCACGGCGTTCGGTGCGGTTCTCCGTGAACTTCATCCAGTCGATGACGTCCTCGGAGTCGTCGGTGGGCTCCTCGACGAAGGCGAACTGCTCGGTCCGGTACTCCCGGTCGGGCCCGGCGGCCTCGGCGAGGGCGTCCGCCTCCGGCTCCCCGCGCGGGCCGGCCTGCTGCGGGATGTGGGCGGTCTGCTCGGCGACGCGGGGCTGCGGGCCGTTGGTGGCGGTGCGGCCGTACGGGTCGTGGGCGGGCTGCTCCCGCGGGCCGGTGGCGTAGCCGTCGTAGGTGCCGTGGCCGGGGGCGGGGGGCTGCTGCCCGGTGTCCCAGCCGCCCTGGGCGCCGTAGGGGTCGTACGGCTGCTGGGCGGGCTGCTGGGCGTACGGGTCGTAGCCGTAGCCCTGCTGCCCGTACTGCCCCTGCTGGTGACCGTACTGACCGGCCTGCTGCTGCGCGTACGGGTCGTACGGCTGCTGTCCGCCGGGGCCGCCCTGGACCTGGTCCTGCGCCTGGGCCTGGCGGTACACCGGCCGGCCGTACTCGTCGTAGCCGACGAGTTCGTACTGGTCGCCGCCGTACCCCGCGTCGTATCCGTCGTTCACCGGTGCCCCTCTCGGCTCACTCGCCGCGGTACAGCTGGCGCTTGTCGATATAGCGCACCACGCCGTCCGGCACCAGGTACCAGACGGGATCGCCCTTGGCGACTCTCGCACGGCAGTCCGTGGAGGAGATGGCGAGGGCGGGGACCTCGACGAGCGAGACTCCGCCCTTGGGAAGCCCGGCGTCCGTGAGCGTGTGGCCGGGCCGGGTGACGCCGATGAAGTGTGCCAGGGAGAACAGCTCCTCGCTGTCGCGCCAGGTGAGGATCTGGGCGAGGGCGTCGGCGCCGGTGATGAAGAACAGGTCCGCGTCCGTGTTGAGGGCGGCCAGGTCGCGCAGGGTGTCCACGGTGTAGGTGGGGCCGCCGCGGTCGATGTCGATGCGGCTGACCGAGAACTGGGGGTTCTCGACGGTGGCGACGACCGTCATCAGGTAGCGGTCCTCGGCCGCGGAGACCGTGCGGTGGCTCTTCTGCCAGGGCTGCCCGGTGGGCACGAACACCACCTCGTCGAGGTGGAACTGCGCGGCGACCTCACTGGCCGCCACGAGGTGTCCGTGGTGGATCGGGTCGAAGGTGCCGCCCATGACGCCGAGGCGTCGCTTGCCCGACGGCGACGGACCGTTGCCCGGGCCGGTGGCGCGCGCGGGCGCCGCGCGGTTCTGCGTGCCACGCGCCGGAGCGTGCGCCGTGTCGTGCGCCGGACCGGTAGGCATGTCCTGCTCTCCCATGCGTGCAGACCCTACCGGCCCGGCCTGAGGGCTCCTGCCGGGCCCACGGTCCCCGGACCCGCGGCCGCACTCAGCGGTCGCGGTTGAACCGGGTGGTGATCCACAGCAGCAGCATCAGGATGACGAACGCGCCGATGCCGGTGACGTAAGGGCTGAGACTCTGGTGGTTGCCGCCGTGCTCCTCGCCGCCCTCGGAGGCGAGGGTGACGATCTGGGCAGCGGTGCTGTGGAAGCTCATCTTCGGCAGGACCTATCCGGTGTGGGCGGAATAAAGACGTCGGCTCATCGTATGCGGGCGTCTCACGGGCGATCACGCCGACTCCGCCGTTGGGGACCGGTCGGGGAGGTCCGGGGAACCTTCGGATCCCCTCAGTCGTCCTTCCGCTTGTACCCCCGCAGCAGGAACCACGCGGTCAGCACGCAGCCCACCACCATCACGATCAGCACCACCCGGAGCAGATTCCCCGCCCCTTGCTGTTCGGCCGCGGTCGCCGCCGTGGCGAGCCAGTCGGTGTGGGGGGTGTGCGCCATGACGTGGACTCCTTCGTTGCTCTGCCCGTCCACGGTATCTCCGCCTAAGGTGGGCTCGGCTCCGGGGGCGCAAAGGGCCGCACAAGGGTTCGTAAGGGCCGGCCAGCAGCACCGGCCGCTACACACGCACATGGGGGATGACATGTCCGACGGCCACCAGCACAACGGGCACGAGCACGTGCCGAGCAGGCAGCGCAGGCGCTTCCCCGGGATCTCCTCGCGCGCGTACGAGCACCCCGCCGACCGCAGCGCCCTGGTGGCGCTGCGCAAGCTGAGCGGCTTCGACACGGTCTTCAAGGCGCTCAGCGGGCTGCTGCCCGAGCGGAGCCTGAGGCTGCTGTTCCTGTCCGACTCGGTCCGGGTCTCGGACCGGCAGTTCGCCCATCTGAACGTCATGCTGCGCGACGCCTGCTACATCCTGGACCTGGAGAAGGTCCCCCCGATGTACGTCAACCAGGACCCGACGCCGAACGCGATGTGCATCGGTCTGGACGAGCCGGTCATCGTCGTCACCACGGGTCTCGTCGAACTGCTGGACGAGGAGGAGATGCGGGCGGTCGTCGGGCACGAGGTCGGGCACGCGCTGTCCGGGCACTCGGTCTACCGGACCGTCCTGCTCTTCCTGACCTCCCTCGCGGTCCGCGTCGCCTGGATCCCGCTGGGGAACCTGGCGATCATGGCGATCGTGACCGGGCTGCGCGAGTGGTTCCGCAAGTCGGAGCTGTCCGCCGACCGCGCGGGCCTGCTGGTCGGTCAGGACCTCCAGGCCTCCATGCGGGGCCTGATGAAGATCGCGGGCGGCAACCACCTGCACGAGATGAACGTGGACGCGTTCCTGGAGCAGGCCGACGAGTACGAGGCCGGGGGCGACCTGCGCGACTCCGTGCTGAAGATCCTGAACGTGCTGCCCCGTTCCCACCCGTTCACCACGGTGCGGGCCGCCGAGCTGAAGAAGTGGGCCGAGTCCCGTGACCACCAGCGGATCATGGACGGCCACTACGCGCGGCGCGAGGAGGACAAGGACACCTCGGTCCGGGACTCCTTCCGCCAGTCGGCGTCCAGCTATGCCTCGGACGTGCGCGACTCGAAGGACCCCCTGATGAAGCTGGTGGGCGACATCGCCGGCGGTGCCGGTGACCTCGGGGACCGGGTGCGGCGGGGCTTCGGCGGCTTCACGGCCTCCCGGCCGAGGCCGCCCCAGGACGCCGACCGTCCGTCCGAGGGGCCGGAGGGGGCCGGCGGCACGGACGGCGGCCCGGACGGCCGCCCGCCTCGCGACGGCGTCTGAGAGGGCGGCTCACCCTCCGGCCGACCCCTCAGACCTTCGGCTGCGCGCCGGCCGCGAGGGTGCCGCACAGGGCCGTGGCGTTGTCGGTGGTGTAGGGATCGGTGCCCGCCGGGGCGCTGGTCCTGACGCTCTGGCCGGCGAGCAGCGGCCGGAGGTGGTTCGCCGAGTCCTCGGCGCAGGACAGCGGGCCGGCCTGGACGTAGGAGGCGACGAGCTGCGTCTGGTGCAGGCGCAGGTCCTCCCGGTCGAAGCGGAACTGCAGCTCGCGCCGGACGGTGAACAGCGATGCCTCGGCCCGGTCGTCGCCGGCGGGCCGCAGGGGGTAGACCATCGTGTGGTCGGCGGTGACCTCCAGCGTGGACGCCTCCGTCTCCGCGATCCGTATGCTGCCCTTCACCCTGATCTCGGCGTCGGTGAGCCGGGCGCGCCCCGGGTCGAAGCGCACCAGCCAGCCGGTGGGCGCGTGCCGGCCGTCCGCGGTGGGCCGCTCGAAGCTCTCGTCGAACTGGTCGAGCTGGTCCGGGTCCAGCAGCACCCGCACGGAACGCACCTCCCCGCGAGCGAGCACGTCCGGGTCGAGCGCCGAGCGGACGATGTAGTTCTTGGCGGTGGTCAGCGCGTTGAGCACCTGGTCGTCGGAGAAGTGCGCGGTGCGCCGGGCGCCGGGCAGCGGGACGCCCTCGGCGGCGGACCGGAAGTGCGCGGCGGGGCTGTGCTCGTACAGGTGGCCGGGGTCCCGCGCGCCCGGCACCGGTCCCTGGGGGGCGAGCGGGACGACGGTCATCCGCACCGGCTCGGCGGACCGCTGGTCGCCGGGGTTCTGATAGGGGTGCCGTACGCCCATGTAGAGGGCGGTGCCGAAGGCCACGGCGATCAGCACGACGAGGATCAGCGCCTGCCGGGAGAGGCCGGCCCGGCGCAGCGGCGCACGGCGACGCACGGCGGGCGTGTGGTCGGCGATGCGCTCCTGCGCGGAGAACTCCTGGAGGCGGGCAGCGCGGACGAACGACTCGTCGAAGACGACGGATCGGTACTCGTCCTCTCCGCCTCCGGGGGAGCCCTCGGGCGTCCCTCCGGGCGGGTCGCCAAGCCCTGCCATACCTTCAGGGTGGGTCGCCGGGACGCCCGGTAAACGCGTCGGCACGGGTCAGGACGGGACAGGTTCCCCGTCCCCCCGGGCGGTGGGTCAGGGGCTGCGCGGAATGACCGAGACGGCCGGCTGCGAGTAGTCGGCGGAGGCCGAGGGCGTCGCGGTGCCGCCCTGCTCGGGGCCGGTGGAGGCGGGTGGGGGCACCTGCCGCGTGCCGCCCCCCGAGGACGCGCCCCGGTAGACGGCCACGAAGGCCAGCGCGACCATGCCGATCCCCATCACCAGGGCGAGCATCCAGGCCACCGGCCGGTGCCAGCGGACCTGTTTCCCGGAGGCGGGAGGAGCGCCGTAGGGGCGGTCGAGGAGGTCCCGGTCGTCGTCCGGGTCGTCGAGGTCGGGGTCGTGGCCGAAATCGCCGTACCCGTCATCGTAGCGTTCGGCTCTGCTGCGGCCGCGGCGGGCCGCCTCCGCCTCGGTGGCCTCGGCCCGGGCCTCCGCGGCGGCCAGGAGGCGTTCGACGGCGGTCGGCTCGTGCACCACGGCCGCCCGCACGAAGTCCTCGTCGAAGACCACGGAGGCGAACTCTTCGTCCGACACCCCGCGGTCGTGATCGTCGTCGGGCTCCCAGCCGTCAGGGAACGGCCTACCCCCCACGTCCTCCGGCACGGGACCAGAGTAGACCGGGGGGGTCGTTTTGGGCAGACCGCGGGGAAATTCATCCGGTGGGTGAGATGCCCCGATCGGGGCAAGGACGTCACCGAGGGCGTGCGCCGGTCGTCCGTGCCCCGGCGTGCGCCCCGGCGCGGCTCGCGCCCGACGCACGCCGGGCCGGCGTGGCAGCCCCCGTCGGTGGGGCGGGGGCCCCTCAGCGCCGTACGTGCCCGTCACCGGTGACGATGTACTTGGTGCTGGTCAGTTCCGGCAGCCCCATCGGCCCCCGCGCGTGCAGCTTCTGCGTGGAGATGCCGATCTCGGCCCCGAAGCCGAACTGGCCGCCGTCGGTGAAGCGGGTGGAGGTGTTCACCGCGACGGTGGTGGAATCGACCAGCTGGGTGAAGCGGCGGGCGGCCTGCTGGGAGGTCGTCACGATGGCCTCGGTGTGACCGGAGGTCCACAGCCGGATGTGCTCCACGGCCCGGTCGAGGGAGTCGACGACCGCCGCGGCGATGTCGTACGACAGGTACTCCGTCTCCCAGTCCTCCGGCGTGGCCTCCACGACGGTCGCCTTGGAGTCCTTGGCGTGGGCCAGCACGCGTTCGTCGGCGTGCACGGTGACGCCGGCCTCGGCGAGGGCGTCCAGCGCGCGGGGGAGGAAGTCGGCGGCGATGTCCTGGTGGACCAGGAGGGTCTCGGCCGCGTTGCAGACGCCGACGCGCTGCGCCTTGGAGTTGATCAGGATGTCGACGGCCATGTCGAGGTCGGCCTGGGCGTCGACGTAGACGTGGCAGTTGCCGGTGCCGGTCTCGATGACCGGGACGGTGGACTCCTGGACGACCGTGTTGATCAGCGAGGCGCCGCCGCGCGGGATGAGCACGTCGACCAGGCCGCGGGCCCGCATCAGCTCGCGCACGCTGTCGCGGCTCTCGCCGGGCACGAGCTGCACGGCGTCGGCGGGCAGTCCGGCCCCGCCCACGGCGTCGCGCACCACCCGGACGAGGGCGGTGTTGGACTGGTAGGCCGAGGAGGAACCGCGCAGCAGGACCGCGTTGCCGGACTTCAGGCACAGGGCGGCGGCGTCGACCGTCACGTTGGGCCGGCCCTCGTAGATGATGCCGACCACGCCGAGCGGCACCCGGACCTGGCGCAGGTCGATGCCGTTGGGGAGCGTGGAGCCGCGCACGACCTCGCCGACCGGGTCGGGCAGCGCGGCGACGTCGCGCACGTCGGAGGCGATGGCGCGGACCCGCTCCGGGGTCAGGGTCAGCCGGTCGATGATGGCCTCGCTGGTCCCGGCGGCGCGGGCCTTGGCCACGTCCTGGGCGTTGGCCTCGACGATCTCGCTCGTACGGACCTCCAGCGCGTCCGCGACGGCGAGCAGCGCGTCGTCCTTGGCGGCCCGCGGCAGCGGCGCGAGGTCGGCCGCGGCGGCCTTGGCCCGGTAGGCGGCCCGGGTGACCGGGGACATCGAGTCGTACGGCGAGAGCGTGGTCATGGGGGAAGCGTAGTGCGCCGGGCAGGGGCGTTCACCGGCTGTCCCAAACCCCGAGACATGCCCCGGACGGCGTCAAAAGGGGTGCACCCCGACCGGGGTGGCCGGGGCGGGTCCGTACCCGGCGGCGATGCGCTGGTGGTAGGTGGCCCGGTCGATGACCTCCAGGCCGACGATCTCCCAGGGCGGCAGTCCCGCGGTCTGCCGGTGCTCGCCCCACAGGCGCAGGGCGACGGCGGCCGCGTCGTGCAGGTCGCGGGCCTCCTCCCAGTACCGGATCTCCGCGTGGTCGTCGGCGTACCGGCTGGTCAGCAGGAAGGGGTGGTCGTGGGCGAGCTGCTCCAGGGCGCGGCGCACCTCGGTGAGCGGGGCGCGGGCGCCGGAGACGCTGAGGGTGACGTGCCACAGGCGGGGGGTGTGCTCGGGCTCCTCGCCCCGGTGGCGGTCGCCGGCCGCGACGCTGGTCAGCGGGCGCTCCTCACCGGCCGCGCGTGGTCCGCCGCGGCTCCCACGGGCGCCGGTGCCGCCGCGGGAGGCCGTGTTCCCACCGCGGGAGCCGGTGCCACCGCGGTACCCCGTACCACCGCGGGACGCCGCCGTCCCCGGGCGCACTCCGCTCACGACGGCCTCCTTCACGCACACCGCTCAGCCCGGTGGTCGGCCGGGCTTGTCCCTGAGGAAAGTTGAGCAGGCCGCGCAGGATCGCGGGGCGGTTTTGCGGAACGTACACCGCCGATTCGGGGACGTTTCGACCCATTACGGGTGCAGGATCACCAGGTCGTCCCTGTGTACGACCTCACGTTCGTACGCCGGACCGAGTTCGCGCGCCAGTTCGCGGGTGGAGCGGCCGATCAGGCGGGGCATCTCCCTGGCGTCGAAGTTGACGAGCCCGCGGGCCACCGCGTGCCCCGCGCCGTCGCGCAGCTCGACGGGGTCCCCGGCGGCGAACTCGCCCTCGACGGCGGCGATCCCGGCCGGCAGCAGCGACTTGCGGCCCTCGACGACCGCGCGCACCGCACCGTCGTCCAGGACCAGCGCCCCCTGCGGGGTGGAGGCGTGCTGGAGCCACAGCAGCCGGTCGGCGGAGCGCTTGCCGGTGGCGTGGAACCAGGTGCCGGTGTCACCGCCGACCAGGGCGTCGGCCGCGTGCACCGCGCTGGTCAGCACCACGGGGATGCCGGCGGCGGCGGCGATGCGGGCCGCCTCGACCTTGGTGACCATGCCGCCGGTGCCGACGCCGGCCTTGCCCGTGCTGCCGATCTCGACGTCCGCGAGGTCGGCCGGCGCACGCACCTCGGCGATCCGCGAGGTGCCCGGCCTGCTCGGGTCGCCGTCGTACACGCCGTCCACGTCGGACAGCAGCACCAGCAGGTCGGCGCGGACCAGGTGGGCGACGAGGGCGGCGAGCCGGTCGTTGTCGCCGAAGCGGATCTCGTCGGTGGCGACGGTGTCGTTCTCGTTGACGATCGGGAAGGCGCCCATCGCCAGCAGTTTGTCGAGGGTGCGGGAGGCGTTGCGGTGGTGGGCGCGGCGGCTCATGTCGTCGCTGGTCAGCAGCACCTGACCGACGCGTACGCCGTAGCGGGCGAAGGAGGCGGTGTAGCGGGCGACCAGGAGTCCCTGGCCGACGCTGGCGGCGGCCTGCTGGCGGGCCAGGTCCCTCGGGCGGCGGCGCAGGCCCAGGGGGGCGAGGCCGGCGGCGATGGCGCCGGAGGAGACGAGGACGATCTCCCGGTCCCCTCCCCCGCGCACCTTGGCGAGGACGTCGACGAGCGCGTCGACCCGGTCGGCGTCCAGGCCGCCCGCCGCGGTGGTCAGCGAGGAGGAGCCGACCTTGACGACGATCCTGCGGGCCTCGCCCACGGCCTGCCTTGCCCCTGCCACGGCCCCGTCCGCCTCTCCCGTCGACGCGCGCCGATCCCTGCGCTCGCCAGGCAATCTACGCGAAGGGCGACGCGCGCCGCACCACGGTTCAGGCCGTGGACGCCCGGTGCGGGATCCGCCGCGTCGAGGGGGCGGTCAACACGCGCGTGTCGTCGGACGGCCACCGGGCGTTAACCCGGTCGTCCGATGTGCGACGAGCCTGGAGCGACCGCAGTGCCCCTTTCCCTGCCCCGCCGCCGTCTCCCCCGCCCGCCCCGCGGCCCCCGCGTGCCCCGCGGTCTCGGCCTGGCCCGCGGTCTCCGCCCGGCCCGCGGTCTCCGCTTCGGCCTGCCGGGGCGGCGGACCGTGGTGAAGGGGCTCGTCCTGTGCGTGCCGGCGGCCGCCTTCGTCGCGCAGGCCGTGGGCGCGCTGCTGCCGCACGTGCCCCTGCTGCTCGCCGCGACCGCCGGTTCCCTGGCCGCCGAGGGCGTGCTGTACCGGTGGCAGCGGGGCATGGTGTCCCTGTTCGCCAAGTCGCACGTGGACGTCACCGTGCGGCACGTGCTGCGGGACCTGCTGCTCGTGGTGGGACTGCTGCGACTCGGCGAGCAGCACCGGGAGACGGTGTACGCCCCGCTGGTCGCCGGTCTGCTCGCCTTCTACGGGCTGCACTGGGCGATCCAGGCGGTGTCGGTCCTGGTACGGCGCACCCGCACGCTGCCCGTGGTCACCCGGAACATCGACACCTCCGCACTGCGCCTGACGCCGGCTCCCCCGCTGCTGCTGCGCCGTCCCGGGCACCGCCTGGCGGCCTTCGGGCTGCCCGCGACGGCCGGTCTGCTCGCCACGACGGCCACCGATGCCCCGGTCTGCGGCGCGGCCGGTCTCGCGCTGTCCCTGACGGCGGCGCTGGCGGGCCTGGGCGCGCTGCTGCTGCGGTTGCTGCCGGGGCGTCGGCCGGCGGGCGAGCAGGAGGTGCTCGACTGGTTCGAGGCGTGGCTCGCGGCGTACCGGCCCACCGTCGGCCTGTACTTCTCGGGCGGGGCCTCCTCCGCGTACCAGGCGAACATGTGGCTGGAGCCGCTGGCCCGGCTGGACGGGCGGCCGCTGATCGTGCTGCGGGAACGGCACATGGTGCAGCGGATCGCGGCGACCGACATCCCGGTCGTGTGCCTGCCCCGGGTGTCCACGCTGATGCGCCTGGAGCACTCCACGCTCCGGGTCCTGCTGCACCCCTCCAACTCCGGGAAGACCTCGCAGGTCCTGCGCATCCCCACGATCAAGCACGCCTTCGTCAACCACGGGGAGAGCGACAAGCTGTCCTCGTGCAACCCGTACGCGAAGGCGTACGACGAGGTGTGGGTGGCCGGCCCGGCGGCGCGCGAGCGGTACGCGCTGGCGGAGGTCGGCGTGGAGGACAAGGACGTGGTGGAGATCGGCCGCCCGCAGCTGGACGCCGTGGCGCCGTACGCGGGGCCGCCCGCGCCCGGCGCGTACACGACGGTCCTGTACGCGCCGACCTGGGAGGGCTGGGACGGCAACCCCGGCAACACGTCGGTCGTCGAGGCCGGCGAGAACCTCGTACGGGCGCTGCTCGCGGACCCGGGGGTGCGGCTGCTGTACAAGCCGCATCCGCTGACGGGGTCGGTCGATCCGCGGGCGCGCGCCGCCGATCTGCGCATCCGGGAGCTGGTGCGGGCGGCCGGCCGGGAGCGGGGCGGGCCCCGGCCGGACGCGTCGGCGGCGGCCGAGCTGACCCGGCGGACGGCGGAGCTGGACGGGCTCGTCGCGGCCGGCTTCCGGTCGGCCGCCGACCAGGCGGAGCGGATGCTGCCCCGGCCGGCGCCGGAGCCGGGGCGGGCGGGGGCGGTGGCGCGGGCGACGGCCGCCTGGGAGGAGGCGTACCGGGCCTCGCTGCCGGCCTGGGAGCACCAGGTCGTCACGGACGCCCGGCCGCCGCTGTACGTCTGCTTCAACCAGGCCGATCTGCTGATCAGCGACGTGTCCAGCGTGATCAGCGACTTCCTCGCGAGCGGCAAGCCGTACGCCGTGGCCAACACCAGCGGGCTGGCCGAGGACGTGTTCCGCAAGTCGTTCCCGACGGTGGCGGCGGCGACCGTGCTGACCCCGGACGCGTCCGGGGTGCCGGCGCTGCTGGAGGCGGTCCGGCATCCGGAGCTGGACGAACTGGCCGGGGCGCGGGCCGAGTTGGCCCTGCGGCTGCTGGGGCCGGCCGAGCCGCCGTCCCAGGAGCGCTTCGCCGGGGCCGTACGGGCGCTGTGCGCGACGGCCGGGGAGCACCGGGCGCGGATGGCGGAGCGGACGTCCGCGGAGCTGCCGCTCCCCGCCCCGCGGCGGCACGCCGGAGCCCTCTCCACCTCCGTCGCACCGGACCCGCGGGGCCGCCGCCCCTGACACCCGCCCGGCGGACGGAGCCCTACGGCGACGTGCCCCGCCCCGCGAACGGGGCGGGGCACGTCGTCGTGCGTCATCGCGGCCGTCGCGGGTCAGCCGGACCCGGGGCCGCGCATCCGGGTGGGACACGACCGGGCCGACGCCCAGCACGCCGCCGGCACGGTCCGGCGGCCGCCGGACGCCCACGTCAGCCGTGCCGGTGGCACCAGCCCTGCCAGGCCGAGTCGATCATGTCGTCCAGGCCGTACCGCGCCGACCAGCCGAGTTCCGCGTGGGCGCGGGCGGCGGAGGCGACGACGCGGGCCGGGTCGCCGGGGCGGCGCTCGGTCACCCGCGGGGCGAGGTCCTCCCGGCCGGTGACCTTGAGGATGCGGTCCACCATCTCCCGGACCGAACTGCCCTCGCCCCGGCCGATGTTCAGGACGAGCGAGGTGCCCTCCGGAGCGTCACCGAGGCGCCGGGCCGCCGCCAGGTGGGCGGCGGCGATGTCCCGTACGTGGATGTAGTCCCGCACGCAGGTGCCGTCGGGCGTGGCGTAGTCGTCGCCGAAGACGCGCGGGGCCTCGCCCGCCTCCAGCCGCTCGAAGACCATGGGGATGAGGTTGAAGACGCCGGAGTCGGACAGCTCGGGGGCGGCGGCGCCCGCGACGTTGAAGTAGCGCAGCGACGCCGCGCGGATGCCGTGCGCCCGGGCGGCGGCGCCGATCAGCCACTCACCGATCAGCTTGGTCTCGCCGTAGGGGCTCATCGGCAGGCAGGGGGTGTCCTCCGTGACGAGCTCCACGTCGGGCATGCCGTAGACGGCGGCGGAGGAGGAGAAGACGAGGCGGTCGACGCCGGTCGACGTCATGGCCTCCAGGAGGGTCTGCAGACCCGTCACGTTCTCCCGGTAGTAGTGGAGCGGCCGCTCCACCGACTCACCCACCTGCTTCTTGGCCGCGATGTGCACCACGCCTGTCACAGCATGGTCACGAAACGCGCCCTCCAGGGCGGCCCGGTCGAGCACGCTGCCGACCACCAGCGGCACCCCTTCGGGCACCCGGTCCGCGCTGCCGGTGGACAGGTCGTCGTAGACGGCCACGCGTTCACCGCCGTCGACCAGAGCGCGCACCACATGCGCGCCGATGTACCCGGCGCCACCCGTGACCAGCCAGCTCATCCTCATGCCTCCCAGGTCTTCGTCCCTGGATGCAGACTCGTCCGTGCGCCTCCGAAAATCGAGTCGGGCACAAGGGACGGAAGCCGACGGAAGTCGATAAAGAGGACAGGGGGGCCGAATGTGAGGAAGTTCTCCAGCCGCCGTGAAGCGAGCGTTTCCGGCGCCCACCACCGGGCAATTCCCGTGGTGGCCGGGCACGGACTGTCCGACTACCGTGCCAGCGGAAACTTCGCGTGAATCCTTTACGCTGATGCGGCGGCGCGCTCCAGGCCCCCACGGCGCCGGGAACGTGTTCCGGCCCCGGCCCCGGCTCGCGGTCCCCTGGTCAGTTCTCGGAACAGGTTGTAAGGATGCCCAAACTCTCTCTCGTCGTCCCCGTGTACAAGGTGCAGGGCTATCTGCCCGAGTGCCTCGACTCCGTACTCGGACAGGACTGCACGGACTTCGAGATCATCGCGGTCGACGACTGTTCGCCGGACGAGTCTGGGGCCATTCTCGACGAGTACGCGAAACGCGACTCCCGGATTCATGTGATTCACCTCACGGAAAACGTGGGTCTGGGTCGCGCGCGCAACGCCGGGCTGGAAAAGGCCACGGGCGATTACGTGTTGTTCCTGGACAGTGACGACACGTTGTCCGACGGCGCGTTGTCGGCCATTCGCGACCGGCTCGAGGCCACGGACCGTCCCGAGATCCTCGTCTTCGACTACACCCGCACCTACTGGGACGGCAGGGTGCGCCCGAACCTCCGGGCCGAGCTGCTCAAGGAGGAGGGACCGGACGTCTTCTCCCTCGCCGAGCGGCCCGAACTGCTCGACCTGCTGCAGATCGTCTGGAACAAGGCCTACCGGCGGGACTTCATCACCCGCACCGGGCTCACCTTCCCGCCCGGGTACTACGAGGACGCCCCCTGGACGTTCTGCTCGCTGATCAGCGCCGAGCGGATCGCCGTGCTGGACCGCGTCTGCGTGCGCTACCGGCAGCGCCGCGAGGGCGGCAACATCCTCAAGACGGTGAGCCGCAAGCACTTCGACGTCTTCGACCAGTACCGCCGCGTCTTCGACTTCCTCGACGCGCACGAGGAACTCGCCCGGTGGCGCGGCCCGTTGTTCCGCAAGATGGTCGATCACTACCTGACCGTCCTGGAGCGCCCGGGCCGCCTGCCGCAGAACGCGCGGGCCGAGTTCTTCCACCGTGCCGCCGCCGACTACCGCGCCCGGGTGCCCAAGGGCTTCACCCGGCCGGGCGGTGGCCGCGGTCACAAGTACGGGATGCTGGAGCGGGACGCGTACACCACCATGGTGAGCGCGCTCGCGGCTGTGAAGCTCCGCCAGCGGGTCAGGACCCGCACCCGCACCGCGCTCAACCGCTCCAAGCGCAGCGCGATGGGCGCCTTCTACCAGTCGCAGCTCAGGCTGCCGCTGGACGAGAACCTGGTGCTGTTCTCCGCCTACTGGAGCCGCAGCGTCTCCTGCAACCCCGCCGCCATCGACGCCGAACTCGCCCGGCAGGCCCCGCACATGCGCCGCGTGTGGGCGGTCCGCGCGGAGAACGCGGCCCAGGTGCCCAAGGGCGTGCGGGTCGTGCGCGTGGGCTCGCGCGAGTACTGGGCGGCACTCGCCCGCGCCAAGTACCTCGTGAACAACGTGAACTTCGCCGACTCCGTGGTCAAGCGCGAGGGCCAGATCCACGTGCAGACCCACCACGGCACCCCGCTGAAGACCATGGGCCTGGACCAGCAGAAGTACCCGGCCTCCACCGACATGGACTTCGAGAAGCTCCTGGAGCGGTGCGACCGCTGGGACTACAGCGTCAGCTCCAACCGGTTCTCCTCCGTGATCTGGGAGCGGGTCTACCCCTGCTCGTACACCACGCTGGAGACCGGCTACCCGCGCAACGACGTCCTGGTGAACGCCACGTCCGAGGACGTGCGCGCGGCACGCGCGGCGCTCGGGCTGGCCGACGGCTCCCGGGCCTTCCTGTACATGCCGACGCACCGCGAGTACCAGCCCGGCTTCACCCCGCCGCTGGACCTGGGCCGGTTCGCCGACGAGCTGGGCCCGGACGTGACCCTGCTGGTGCGCGGTCACTACTTCTACGGCAACTCCCCGCACACCGCCGAGCTGCGCCGCACCGGCCGGATCGTCGACGTGTCCGGGCACGCCAAGGTGGAGGAGCTGTACCTCGCCGCGGACGCCCTGATCACGGACTACTCCTCGGCGATGTTCGACTACGCCGTGCTGGACCGCCCGATCATCAGCTACGTCCCCGACTGGGACGTCTACTCGGCCGTGCGCGGCACCTACTTCGACCTCCTCCAGGAACCGCCCGGCGCGGTGGCCACCTCCCAGACGGAGCTGCTGCGGCTGCTCGCCTCGGGTGACCACGACAGCCGGGAGACGACCGAGCGCCGGGACGCCTTCCGCCGGCGTTTCTGCGAATTCGACGACGGACACGCAGCCGAACGCGTCGTGCGACGCGTCTTCCTCGGTGACGAGACCACGCTGCCCTTCGTCCCGTTCGACGAACGCCCCCACGCCCCGACCCCCGCCCAGGCTCTCGAACTGGTCGAGCGGGCCTGACCCCGAAAGGAGATCACCAAGCCATGGCCCCTCGGCTCAGTGTCATCGTCCCCATCTACGACGTGGAGCGTTACCTCCCCGCCTGTCTGGACTCGCTCGCGGCACAGACCTTCCGTGACTTCGAGGTCCTGATGGTGGACGACGGTTCACCCGACGGCTCCGCCGCCATCGCCGAGGAGTACGCCTCCCGCGACCCCCGCTTCAAGCTCATACGCAAGGAGAACGGCGGCCTCGGCGCCGCCCGCAACACGGGCATGGCCCACCTCGCGCCCGAGTCCGAGTTCCTGACCTTCGTCGACAGCGACGACCTGATACCGCCGGACGCCTACCGGCTCATGGTCGGCAGCCTCGACGAGAGCGGCTCCGACTTCGCCACCGGCAACGTCTTCCACCTCAAGGGCGAGAAGTCCTGGCAGGTGCCGCTGATGCGGATGCTGGCCGGCGAGGCCCGGGTGGGCACCCACATATCCCGGTACGCCAAGCTGGTCGCCGACCGCATCGCCTGCAACAAGGTCTTCCGCCGCACCTTCTGGGAGAAGAACGGCTTCGCCTTCCCCGAGGGCCGGCTGTACGAGGACACCCCGGTCACCATGCGGGCCCACTACCTGGCCGAGAGCGTCGACGTCATCTCGGAGCCCTGCTACTACTGGCGCCTGCGCGAGGGCGAGTCCGCCCCGTCGATCACCCAGCGGCGCACCGACCCGGCGGGCGTGCGCGACCGGGTGACCTCCGTGATGGAGATCAGCGCCTTCCTCGCCGAGCAGCCCGGCGAGACCTACGCCCGCCTCAAGCGCGAGTACGACACCCGTGTCCTCCGCGACGACCTGCGGCTCTTCCTCAACGTGGTGCCGGACGGCGACGAGGAGTACCGGGCCGAGTTCCTGCGCTCGGCGAACCGCTTCCTCGACAGCATCGACCCCAAGCTCGTCATGGACCTCCCGGCCGAGCTGCGCGTGCAGTGGCTGCTGGTGCGCAAGCACCAGACGGAGGAGCTGATCGCCCTGCTGGCCGGCCAGCGCCGCCGGGAGACCCCCGAGGTCAGCGGCCTGGTCCGCAAGTACGCCTCCTGGCCCTCCCTGGAAGGTGCCGACCTGCACCTGCCCAAGGAGGCGCTCCGCATCGACCAGCACCTGAACATGCGGGCGCCGCTGCAGGAGGTGAGCTGGGTCGGCGGCAAGCTCGTGCTGTCCGGCAACGCGTGGATCGACAAGATCGACCTGCCGACCCGCAAGGCCTCGGTCAAGGTCCTCCAGCTGCGCAAGGACCGCTCCCGCCGCCGCATCCTGCTGCCGGCCCGCAACCTGCCGCGCCCCGAGGTCACCACCGACTCCGGCCAGGACCGCTACAACTACGACTGGGCCGGCTGGGAGGTCACCATCGACCCCGCCCGGTTCCGCAAGGGCGGTGAGTGGCAGGAGGCCGTGTGGCACGTGGGCCTGGGCATCTTCGCCTCCGGTCTGGTGCGACGCCACGCGGTCCACTCCAGCGGCGGCGCGGCCTGCAACTTCCCGCCGTACCAGTGGCTGAGCCCGGACTTCCGGATGCTGCCCGCCGTGGAGCGCGGCGCGCTGAAGCTGCGGATCGAGAAGGTCCGCGCCCTGATCACCGGCCGCTCCCTGGAGGGCGACCGGATCAAGGTCACCGGTGAGATCCGCGAGCCCCTCGCGGCGGACGAGCAGGTGGTCCTGCGGGTCAAGAACCAGAAGGGCGCCGAGACCCTCGAGTACCCCGTCACCGTGGACCGCGCGGGCTCCGGGCAGGCCTTCTCGGTCGAGGTGCCGGTCGCGGACGTGGCGCTGGTCTTCCACGAGGGCGTCGACGAGAAGGCGCAGCCGGAGAAGCGGACCTGGTCCACGGTGCTGGTCGCGACCGGCCCGACGGGCACGGAGCGCCGCTTCGGCACCGTGATGCAGGAGGGCCTGGCCGACGCGGAGTTCGCGCTGCCGTCCTCCCTCGGCACCCAGTCGCACCTGGTGGAGCTGGCCGTGGTGGCGGGCCACACCGGGTTCCTGAAGTTCTCCGGCCGCACCCGCCGCGCGGTGATCGACACCGCCACGGTGCGCGACGGCAGGATCGCCCTCACCGGCCATGCCGACCCGCGGCTGTCCGGTTCCCGCTTCCTGCTCAAGCCGCGCAACCGCTACGAGGAGCGCTTCGTCGAGACCCGGTGGCTCGACGGCGGGCGCTTCGAGGTGTCCTTCGACCCCTCCCGCCTCGGCGGCGCGGGCGACGTCCCGCTGCGGGCCGGCCGCTGGAACCTCTTCCTGCGTCCCGACGAGGAGGGCGTGCCCGACGTGCCCTTCGTCACCGACCGGCTGGCCGCCGACTCGTTCCCGGTCCAGGCCGAACTCGGCGGCCGCCGCTACTGGCTGGAGAACCGCTGGGGCGACTTCCCGCAGCTCAACGCCCGCTCCGAGCTGAGCGACCTGGAGCGCGGCCCGTACCGCCAGAAGGAGCTGCGCCGGACGGTGTACGAGCCGCTGTTCCAGCAGCCGCTCAAGGACCAGGTCTTCTACCTGAGCTACAACGGCAAGCAGTTCTCGGACAGCCCGCGTGCGATGTACGAGGAGCTGGTGCGGCGCGGCGCGGACCTGAAGCACCTGTGGGCGGTCCGTGACGGCCAGGTCAACCTGCCGGACGGGATCGAGACGGTCCGGATGTGGGGCAGGGAGTGGTACGAGGCGCTGGCCTCCAGCCGCTACATCGTCACCAACGGCCACCTTCCCGACTGGATCGTGCGCCGCCCCGGCCAGTCGATCGTGCAGACCTGGCACGGCACGATGCTGAAGAAGATCGGGCACGACATCGACACGCTCCACTTCGACCGGCGCTACCAGGAGAAGCTGGCGCTGGAGGCCAAGCAGTGGAGCCTGCTGGTGTCCTCCAACCGCTTCAGCACGCCGATCCTGAAGCGGGCGTTCTCCTACGACGGTGAGATCCAGGAGGCGGGCTACCCCCGCAACGACTACCTGTACACCGCCGACCGGGACGCGATCACGGCGCGGGTGAGGAAGGCGCTCGGCCTGCCCGAGGGCAAGAAGGTCGTGCTGTACGCGCCGACCTGGCGCGACGACCAGTCGCACAGCGCCGGGCAGTACCTGTTCGACCTGCGCATCGACCTCGAGGACGCCCAGCGGCGCCTGGGCGACGACCACGTGCTGCTGATCCGCCGCCACTCCAACGTGGTGGACGCGGTGCCGGGCGCGGGCAACGGGTTCGTGTGGGACGCCTCGGAGTACCCGGACATCGTCGACCTCTACATCGCGGCGGACATCATGATCACGGACTACTCGTCGGTGATGTTCGACTACGCGCACCTCAAGCGGCCGATGCTGTTCTTCACGTACGACCTGGAGCACTACCGGGACACGCTGCGCGGGTTCTACTTCGACTTCGAGCAGGACTCCCCCGGCCCGCTGATCGACAACTCCAAGGAGCTGGTCGACGCGATCCGGGACATCAATCAGGTGCGGGTGGAGTACCAGGAGCGGTTCGACCGCTTCCACCACCTGTTCTGCGACCTGGACGACGGCAACGCGTCCGCGCGGGTCGTGGACCGGATGCTGGAGCAGGCCCGGGAGGGCTGACCCGCTGCGGTGACGGCACAAGGGGGCGGGCCCGGAGGAACATCTTCCTCCGGGCCCGCCCCCTTCCGCCGTCGGCTGCTCAGAGGCGCACGGTCTTCACCGCGAGCTGGCAGGCGGCCGTGAAGTAGGGCCGCAGCTCGGTGCGCCGGCGGGTGGGCGGCAGCGGGACGGGCGTCTGGCCCAGCGCCCGGCGGGACTTGCGCATCGCGCGGGTGAGCACGGTCGGCGGGGCGGCCACCGACTCGCTGATCACCGGACGGGGGAAGGTGAACACGTCGATCGGCGCGAGCACGTCGGTGCCCAGCTTGGCCAGTTGCACCCGGGGCGCGTCGGGCGCCGTGCGCAGCGACAGGTCCCAGATGACTTCCTGCTCGTCGCCTTCGCCGTGCTCGCGCACCAGCGTGGCGCAGTCCAGGTCCACGGCCACCCAGCCGTCGCCCTCGTCGCGCAGCGGGAAGGTCAGCACCCGCTCCTTGTCCCGGCGGTGCACGGCCTCCACCACAGCGCCCGCGGCGGGCCGCGCGCCCCACAGTTCGGCCCGTACGGCGATGGTCCGCTCGTCGACCCTGACCGGGCCGACCTCGGCGTGGACGTCACGCAGCGCGCTGCGCAGCCGCAGCCCGCCGTCCTCGTGCAGGTGCGGCAGCAGCAGCGCGAGGGACGGCCCCTGCGCGCGCGGCAGTTCCACGGCGAGCAGGTCCCGGGTGTCGCACCCGTAGCCGTCGGTGGTCAGCGCCACCTCGCGCTCTCCCCCGCGGGCGGCCAGGGCCAGCTCCCAGGTGCCGTGGGGCACCCCGGCGTCCCAGGGCACGACGGCGTCGCCCTCGGCGGAGAACGGGAAGCGGTGCTCCGCGCCGCCGGCGCCCTTGCGCAGGACCAGCTCGGCCTGCCCGGCGCTCGGCGGCAGCGTGCCCACGGCGACGTGGACCGAGCCCTGCCGGTCCACCCGGGCGGTGGCGTGGCGGGGCAGCTCCTTGCGGGCGAAGGCCTCCTCGAGGATGGCCTCGAAACGTTCCCGGCTGGCCCGCTCGTGGAAGCGCTCGGCGTTGCGGATGCCGGCGGCGGCCATCTTCAGGCGCAGTTCGTCGTCCTGGACCAGGCGTCGGATCGCGTCGGCCATCGCCTCCACGTCGCCGCGCGGGACGATCAGCCCGTCCTCGCCGTGGGTGAGGATGTTGCGCGGCCCGTGGTCGGCGTCCGTGGCGACGACGGGCAGTCCGGCGGCCATCGCCTCGACGAGGACGTTGCCGAACGCCTCCCGCTTGGAGGGCAGGACGAAGATCGAGGCCTTGCCGAACTCCGGGGTGACGGGCGAGGTCTGGCCCATCAGCAGGATGCTGTTGGACAGCCCCAGTTCCTCGATGCGGGCCCGCAGCTTCTTCTTCTCGGCGCCGTGTCCGTAGATGCGCAGGGTCCACTCCGGGGCGACGGCGTGGACCTTGGCGAAGGCCTCGATCAGCAGGGCGTGGTTCTTGTTGTCGGTCAGGTGGCCGGCGGAGACCACCACCTTGTTGGTGCCGCTGGAGCGGATCGTGGAGGCGGGCACGCAGTTGGGCATCACCGCCAGGCGGTTGCGCACCGCGGGCACCTGCCGGGCGAGCGAGGCGACCTCTTCCGGGGTGAGCGCCGTGAGGGCGTGCAGGTGCCGGTAGGCCGGGAAGAGGCGCTGTTTGATGTCCGTGGCGTAGATGGCGGGCATCGAGTGCTCCTGGGTGACCTTCAGGAAGTCACCGGGCGCCTGCGCCAGCATGATCGTGTTGCGCGGGCTGGAGCTGACGACGACGTCGGCGTCGGTGGTGTCGAAGTACTCCAGCAGCCGCAGCTCCGCGAGCCGGCTCACCACCGGCGTCTTCGCACCGTCGTTGAGCGGGTAGATCAGCGGGAACTTGTCGGACAGCGGGTTGTCCACGTCGGACACCGGGGAGTGCGGCCGCATGTCGGTGAGCGCCCGCACCTTCACCCGCGGGTCCAGCGGGAAGTACGACTCGTCGCGCACCTTGCGCAGCGCCACGATCTCGACGTCGTGCCGCTCGGCCAGCGCCCCCGCGAGGTTCTGCGTGGCGCTGACCACGCCCCCCATGTGGCACAGGTCCCGAACGAGGAATGCGATCTTCACTTTGCGGCTTCTCTCTGCTCCCGGGAGCGGCTGGTCGGGCCGTCCCCCCGCCCCTGGCCACGCACGGGTGGCCACATCCTTCTCACAACGTACACATGGTTGTTGTAGAGCAGATCACGGCCCCGACACACCCGTGTAACCCTGTGCACAGCAAGATGCCGCCCGCGGAACCGCGGTTCCACGGGCGGCGGTGCGCGGTGCTGCCGCGGTGGGGTCAGAACGGCTCGAAACCGTCGAACTCCTGCTGTGCCTCGTCCCGTTCGGCGTCCCGGTCCCGGCGGCGCTGGGCGGCCGGGCGGGGTGCCTCGAAGCGGTGGTCCTCGCCGCGGCGGCCGAGCATCTCGGCGCCGGCCGTCACCGACGGCTCCCAGTCGAAGACGACCGCGTTGTCCTCGGGGCCGATGGCCACGCCGTCGCCGCTGCGGGCGCCCGCCTTCATCAGCCGGTCCTCGACACCGAGGCGGTTGAGCCGGTCGGCGAGGTAGCCGACGGCCTCGTCGTTGCTGAAGTCGGTCTGGCGCACCCAGCGTTCGGGCTTCTCGCCGCGCACCCGGAACAGGCCGTCCTCCTCGCGGGTGACGGTGAAACCGGCGTCGTCCACGGCCTTGGGCCGGATGACGATCCGGGTCGCCTCCTCCTTGGGCCGGGCGGCGCGCGCCCCGGCCACCAGCTCGGCCAGCGCGAAGGACAGCTCCTTCAGACCCATGTGGGCCACCGCCGACACCTCGAAGACGCGGTAGCCGCGCGCCTCCAGGTCCGGCCGGACCATCTCGGCGAGGTCCTTGCCGTCGGGCACGTCGATCTTGTTGAGGACGACGATGCGGGGCCGGTTCTCCAGCCCGCCGTACTCGCGCAGCTCCGCCTCGATGATGTCCAGGTCGGAGACCGGGTCGCGGTCGGACTCCAGCGTCGCCGTGTCCAGGACGTGCACCAGCACGCTGCACCGCTCCACGTGCCGCAGGAACTCCAGGCCGAGGCCCTTGCCCTGGCTGGCGCCGGGGATCAGGCCGGGGACGTCGGCGACGGTGTAGACGGTCGCGCCGGCCGTCACCACGCCCAGGTTCGGCACGAGCGTCGTGAAGGGGTAGTCGGCGATCTTCGGCTTGGCCGCGCTCAGCACGGAGATCAGCGAGGACTTGCCGGCGCTCGGGTAGCCGACCAGCGCCACGTCGGCGACGGTCTTCAGCTCCAGCTGGATGTCCAGGACGTCACCGGGGACGCCGAGGAGCGCGAAGCCGGGCGCCTTGCGCCGCGCGGAGGCGAGCGCCGCGTTGCCGAGGCCGCCCCGGCCGCCCTGCGCGGCGACGTACGAGGTGCCCTGCCCGACCAGGTCGGCCAGCACGTTGCCCGCCCCGTCGAGGACCACGGTGCCGTCGGGCACGGGGAGGACGAGGTCCTGGCCGTCCTTTCCGGAGCGGCTGCCGCCCTCGCCGGGCTTGCCGTTGGTGGCCTTGCGGTGCGGGGAGTGGTGGTACTCGAGGAGCGTGGTCACCGACTGGTCGACGGTGAGGATCACGTCGCCGCCACGGCCGCCGTTGCCGCCGTCCGGGCCGCCGAGCGGCTTGAACTTCTCACGGTGGACGGAGGCACAGCCGTGGCCTCCGTTACCCGCGGCGACATGCAGCTCGACGCGGTCCACGAAGGTGGTCATGGGATGTGCCTCCAGTTACCAGTTACTGCTTACTACGGATTGTCTCTTGCGTAACACGCGAAAGGCGGACCCGCTTCCCCTGGGGGAAGTGAGGCCCGCCTCGCGAAAGTTTCCGATCAGGCGACCGGAACGATGTTCACGACCTTGCGGCCACGGTGGGTGCCGAACTGCACCGCACCGGCCTGCAGGGCGAACAGCGTGTCGTCGCCGCCGCGGCCGACGCCCGCACCCGGGTGGAAGTGGGTGCCGCGCTGGCGGACCAGGATCTCACCCGCGTTGACGGCCTGACCGCCGAAGCGCTTCACGCCGAGCCGCTGGGCATTCGAGTCGCGACCGTTCCGGGTGGACGATGCGCCCTTCTTGTGTGCCATGTCTCCTCAGTCCCTTACTTCGCAGCCGCGGGGATCTCAGTGACCTTGATCGCCGTGTACTGCTGGCGGTGGCCCTGACGACGGCGGTAGCCGGTCTTGTTCTTGTAGCGCAGAATGTCGATCTTCTGGCCCTTGTGGTGGTCCACGACCTCGGCCTGGACCTTGATGCCGGCCAGCACCCACGGGTCGCTGGTCACAGCGTCGCCGTCGACGACGAGCAGGGTCGAGAGCTCGACCGTGTCGCCGACCTTGGCGGTGGAAATCTTGTCAACCTCAACGATGTCACCGACAGCAACCTTGTGCTGGCGGCCACCGCTGCGCACGATGGCGTACACGCGGATCTCACTCTCTCGCTCAGAACGGCACCCCCGCAGTCCAGCCACCCGGTGACACACGCGGACGGCCTCTCCCGGTCGGGGCCCGAGGGGGCCCGCATCCGGAAGGAATGAGGTTTACGGGGATGTGACGCGTCAGTCGACACGCCGACGGTCAAGATTACGGGGCCGCACGACAGGGGTCAAACCGGGCTCCGCGCCTCACCCGGCGACCGCCGCGACGTACTCCGCGTACGCCTCCCCGGCCCGCGCCGCCGACAGGTCCAGGTGCTCCAGGACCGTGAACCGCCCGGGCCGGGTCTGCGGGGCGAACTCCACGGCCCGTACGAACTCGTCGTCGCCGAACCCGATCTCCCGGGCCACCACCGGCAGCCCGTGGCGGCGCAGCGTCCCGGCCATCAGCAGGGCCCCCTCGTGGTCGCCCCGCAGGTACGTCGCGAAGGCGGCGCCGATGCCGACCTGCTCACCGTGGCTCGCCGCACGCCTCGGGTACAGCAGGTCGAGCGCGTGGCTGATCTCGTGGCAGGCGCCGGAGGAGGGGCGGGTGTGCCCGGCGATGGTCATGGCGAGCCCGGACAGCACGAGTCCCTCGGTCAGCACCGTCAGGAACCCGTCGTCCCCGCAACCGCCGGGGTGCCGCAGCACGGCCTCGCCGGCCTGGCGGGCCAGGGCGGCGGCGAGGCCGTCGACCTTCTCACCGTTCACCCGGTGGGCCAGCTCCCAGTCGGCGACCGCGGAGATGTTGGACACGGCGTCGCCGATCCCCGAGCGCACGAACCGGATCGGCGCCTCGCGGATCACCGCGAGGTCGACGACGAGCGCGATCGGCGTCGGCACCCCGTAGGAACCGCGGCCGGCGTCGTTGTCGAGTATCGACACCGGCGAACAGATGCCGTCGTGGGAGAGGTTGGTGGCCACGGCGACCATGGGCAGGCCCACGCGCGCGGCGGCGAACTTGGCGCAGTCGATGACCTTGCCGCCGCCCAGACCGACGACGGCGTCGTAGCGGCCGGACTTCATCCCGTCGGCCAGCCGCACGGCGTCGTCGATCGTGCCGCCGCCGACCTCGAACCAGTCGGCGCCCGGAAGGGACGGCGCCAGCCGCCGGCGCAGACGGGCGCCCGAGCCGTCGCTGATCGCCACGGCGAGCCTCCCGGACTGGGAGATCCGCTGGTCCGCGAGGACACCCGCCAGGTCGTCCAGGGCGCCCGGCCGGATGTCCACGACGAGCGGCGAGGGGATGAGCCTCGTCAGTACCGGCACGTGATCGCGCTCCTCGCGGGGACGAGTAGGGGCGGGTCGGGGCGGGCCGGGCCGTGGCACGGCTGTCCGGTGATGATGCGCCCGGACGGGCCCGGAGAAACGTGTGGTCCCGCCCGCACCGGAATCCTGGCGGATTCCGGACGGACGGGACCAGACGCTCGGCGACAGGGGCCGGATCAGCCCTCGTCGGTGGCGGCCGTGACCGAGGACGGCGCCTGCTGGGCGGCGGCCGCGGTCTTCTTCGACGTCGCCTTCTTGGCCGTGGCCTTCTTGGCGGTCGTCGTCTTGGCCGCCTTCTTGGCCGTGGCCTTCTTCGCCGTCGTCGTCTTCTTGGCCGCGGTCTTCTTGGTGGCGGCCTTCTTCGCCGTCGTCTTCTTGGCCGTCTTGCGGGCCGCCGCCTTCTTGGCGGGGGCGGCCTCGTCGGCGGCCTCCGCCTCCGGGGCCTGCTCCGCCGGTGCCTGCTCCGCCGACTCCTCCGCCGGGCCCGACGGGACGACCATGACGGCCGTCTCCTCGGACGCGGTGGACGTGGTGGGCTTGCGCACGGCCCGACGCCGCGGACGGGCCGGGGCGGCACTCTCCGCGTCCGCCTCGGCGGCCACCGGGGCCTCCGCCGCCGGCTCCGGCTGCGGAACCTGCTCGACGGGGACGGCCTCGGACACCGTCACCACGGCGGCCTCGGCACCCGCGGGCGAACCGGCCGGCGCGGACACCTTCCGGGTGGCCCGACGACGGGTACGGCCCTTGGGCGCGGCCTCCTCGGCGGCCGGGGCCTCGGTGGCGGCCGGGGCCGGAGCACCCGAGACCGCGTCCTCGACGGCCGCGGGCTCGGCCAGGATCTCGGCGGCCGGCTCCTGGACGACGGGACGCTCGGCCTCCTCCTCGGCCGTGACGTCCTGCGCCGTCGGTGCCTCGGCGCGCCGGGCCTCGCCCTTCGCCTTCGGGGCACCCGCGGGAGCCGACGCCCGCCGGCTCGCGCGACGCCGGCCACGACCGCGTGTGGCGGCGGCCTCGGCCTCGGCGGCGCTGCTGTACAGCTCCTCGTCCGGGACGAACTCGGGGGCGGGGAGCGCGACCGGCTCGGCCACCTCGGCGGCGACCTCGGCCTCCGACTCGGCGTCCGCCTCCTGCTCCGCCGTGGGGCCGGTCTCGACGCCGGCCAGGTGCTCGTGCTCGTGCGGCTGGTCGGCTCCGGCCCGCGCCCGCTTGCGGCGCTTGCTGCCGCCTCCGCCGCCGGCGGCCGAGGTCGGCTGGTCCAGGTGGACGATGACACCGCGGCCGTTGCAGTGGACGCAGGTCTCCGAGAACGACTCCAGCAGCCCCTGGCCGACCCGCTTGCGGGTCATCTGCACCAGGCCCAGCGAGGTCACCTCGGCGACCTGGTGCTTCGTACGGTCCCGGCCCAGGCACTCCAGCAGGCGCCGCAGCACCAGGTCCCGGTTGGACTCCAGCACCATGTCGATGAAGTCGATGACGATGATGCCGCCGAGGTCGCGCAGCCTGAGCTGGCGCACGATCTCCTCGGCCGCCTCCAGGTTGTTCCTGGTGACCGTCTCCTCGAGGTTGCCGCCCTGACCGGTGAACTTGCCGGTGTTGACGTCGACGACGATCATCGCCTCGGTCCGGTCGATCACCAGCGAACCGCCGCTGGGCAGCCAGACCTTGCGGTCCAGCGCCTTGGCGAGCTGCTCGTCGATCCGGTAGGTGGCGAAGACGTCGACCTCACTGGTCCACTTGGACAGCCGGTCGGCGAGGTCCGGCGCCACGTGCGACACGTAGCCGTGGATGGTCTGCCAGGCGTCGTCACCGCTGACGACGACCTTGGAGAAGTCCTCGTTGAAGATGTCGCGCACGACCCGGACGGTCATGTCCGGCTCGCCGTAGAGCAGCGTGGGGGCGTTGGAGCTGCCGCCGCCCTTGGCCTTCTTCTGGATGTCCTCCCACTGGCCCTGGAGCCGCTCGACGTCGCGGCGCAGCTCCTCCTCGCTCGCGCCCTCGGCGGCGGTGCGCACGATGACGCCCGCGTCCTCGGGGACGATCTTCTTGAGGATGGTCTTCAGCCGGGACCGCTCGGTGTCGGGCAGCTTGCGGCTGATGCCGGTCATCGAGCCCTCGGGCACGTACACCAGGTAGCGGCCGGGCAGCGAGACCTGGCTTGTCAGACGGGCGCCCTTGTGGCCGATCGGGTCCTTGGTGACCTGCACGAGGACCGACTGGCCGGACTTGAGGGCGGACTCGATGCGGCGCGGGCCGTTGGCCATGCCCAGCGCCTCGAAGTTGACCTCGCCGGCGTACAGCACGGCGTTGCGGCCCTTGCCGATGTCGATGAAGGCGGCCTCCATCGACGGCAGCACGTTCTGCACCTTGCCGAGGTAGACGTTGCCGACGTACGAGGTGGCCTGCTCCTTGTTGACGTAGTGCTCGACGAGCACGCCGTCCTCCAGGACGCCGATCTGGGTGCGCTCGCCGTGCTGGCGGACGACCATGACGCGCTCGACGGCCTCGCGGCGGGCCAGGAACTCGGCCTCGGTGATGATCGGAACGCGTCGGCGGCCCTGCTCGCGGCCTTCCCGGCGGCGCTGCTTCTTGGCCTCCAGGCGGGTGGAGCCCTTGATGGACTGCACCTCGTCGGACGGCTCGCTCTTCTCCCGCGGGGGCCGGGGCTCGCGGACCTTGACGACGGTGCGCTCGGGGTCGTCGGTCGACGCGTCACCCTCGCCGGAGGCGTCCCCGGCACGGCGGCGGCGCCGACGGCGACGACGGCTGCTGCTGGAGCCGCCGCTCTCCCCGGAGACGTCCTCGTCCTCCTCGGCGTCCTCCTCGACCTGCTCCTCGGTGTCCTCGGCGTCCTGGACGGCCTGCTCACCGCCGGTGTGCTCGGCGTCGTCGGACTCGCCGGCGTCACCGTCGGCGGAGTCGCCCCGGCGACGGCGACGGCCGCCCCGGCGCCTGCGACGGCGGGAGCCGGACTCCTCGGAGCCGTCGGCGTCGTCGTGGTCCTCGTCCGACTCGTCGGCGTCGGAGTCGGCGTCCGTCTCAGTCTCGGCCTCCGGCTCGTCCTGCGTGACGGCGGCGGTGGCCCGCTCCTCGGCGGCCTCCTCGGCGGCGGCGCCCCGACGCTTGCGGCGGCGACGCGACCCGGCGGACTGCTCCTCCGGGAACTCCTCGGTCTCCTCGGGCGCCTGCGCCGGAACGGATCCGGCCGCCTCGGCGGCGGCCTCGGCCGCGGCCCGCTCGGGCGTCTGGAACCTGGGTTCGGCGAAGACGGGCGCCTGGAACACGGCCACGGCGGGACGCGACGGACGCTTGGGAGCGTCGTCCTCGTCGGACGCCCCGGTGCTCTGCGCGGGCGCGGCGAAACCGGAGGCGGCCTTGCGGGTAGACCGGCGGCGCGCTCGGCGCGGCGCGGCGTCCTCGACGGGCTCGGCGGGCGCGGCGGCCTCGGCCGGCGTCTCGGCGGCCGGGGCGGACTCGACGGTCTCGGTACCGGCATCGACGGTCGCGGCGGCCTCGCGGCGCGTGGCACGACGACGACCGCGACGCGGCGCGGCGTCCTCGACGGGCTCGGCGGCGGGCTCGGCCTGCACGGGAGCCTCGGCGGCCCCGGCGTCCGACACCTGAGCGGAGGACACCTCCGCCGCGGCCGGCTCACTGGGCGAGGTCACACTGCGCGTGGCACGGCGACGACCACGACGCGGCGCGGCGTCCTCGACGGGCTCGGCGGCGGGCTCGGCCTGCACGGGAGCCTCGGCGGCCCCGGCGGCCGACACCTCCGCCACGGCCGAGTCACCGGACGAGGTCACACTGCGCGTGGCACGGCGACGACCACGACGCGGCGCGGCCTCCTCGACCGGCTCGGCGGCGGCCTCGGCCCGCACGGGAGCCTCGGCCACGGGGGAGGCCGGAACGACGGTCTCGGCCGCCTCCTCCGCCGCCGGAGTTCCGGCGGGCGCGGAGGCACGGCGCACGGCACGGCGTCGCGGGCGAGCCGCGGGCGCGGGCTCGGGGGCCGTCTCGGCAGCCGGGGTCTCCTCGGCCACCGTCTCGTCCGTCTCCTCGGCCTCGTCGGCCGGGCCGGTCACCGCGGTCGCGGTGACGGTCTCCGCCGGCGCCTCGGCACCGGACGGCGGCCCCGCCGGCCGGGAGGCGGCCCTGCGCCGTCGACGCGGCGGCAGGGTGTCGCTGGGGGTGTTCGACTCGGTGTCCGTCGAGGTGGTCGCGGACCCGGTGGGTTCGGTCGGTTCGAGCATGCGGGGGTTTCTCCCGTCAGGCTCCCGGGCGCCGCGCCTGGACCGGCATCGACCTCGTCGACCGCCGGTGACGTCCGCGGCTCGCGCGATGCGCGGTCGCCGCCGTCCGGGGCGCGGGCGCCACTCGGGAGCTCTCCGTGTCTTGTCTCGCCGGTTCCGTACCCCTTGTCGTGCACGGCCTGGCGAAAGTCTTGTGGTGGGTGCGCTGCCCGACCCAGGTGGCTCCCGAGTTCCAGGGCGGCGCTACGACGCCCGTCCCTACGCGGAACCTTCCTTACGCCGACGCCGTCGCGGCGGCGGAAGCGGCGGCCGGTTGCGGCTCGGGCACTTCTGCCTCGCGGTCGGGCGCGAGCGGGTCGGTCACCGCACCGGTCTCTTCATCGAGCAGCCCCTGCGCCAGCCTGGTCACCGCTGCGGGGACCGGCGGCGCCAGGTCGGCCACGGCGCGAAGACCGGACAGGACGTCGTCGGGTCGTACGGCAGGCGTCACGTGCCGAACAACCAGCCGCAGTATCGCACAGGGCTGGTCGGTCGGCCTATCAGCCGGTGAACCGTGCGTGGTGGCGGTCTCGAGGTGCACGACGGCGGAACGGGCGTCGAAGGTACGGACGCCGTTCTTCGTCCTGCGCTGGACCTCGACGGCCTCGGCCGAGTTGAAAGCCGCCACGGCGCGATCGGCGTCCGCGGCCTCCACACCGTCCAGCCGCAGCTCCCACACGGAAGCCGTCAGCCGGTCGGCGAGCCCGGAGGTCCGGGCCTCGACCGCCTCGACGATGTCGAGCCCGGTGGGGAGCGACTCGTCGAGGAGCAGTCTGAGCTGCTCCGGGTCACGCGCTGCGGTGAGCGCGATCTCCAGGTACTCCGCCTCGCTGCCCGTGCCGGTGGGTGCGGCATTGGCGTACGACACCTTCGGATGCGGCGTGAACCCCGCCGAGTACGCCATGGGCACCTCGGCTCGGCGCAGCGCACGCTCGAAGGCGCGCTGGAAGTCACGGTGGCTGGTGAACCGGAGGCGGCCGCGCTTGGTGTAACGCAGTCGGATGCGCTGCACCGCGGGTACGGGCGGCGGGCCTTCGGGCTGTCGCTTGCCCAGTGTCGTTCAGTCCTTCGTGAGAGCGGTCGTACTACTACCAAGAGTACGTGCCTCGGCGACGGATGGTTCCCGCCGGGCCACCGGCCGAGCCCGCGTGGGCTCCCCGAAGAGCGCCCGCCGCACGTCGGCCCTGGCCTGCCGTACGGTCAGCCGGGCGGAGGCGAGCGCCCGCCGGGTCGCCCGCCCGGCGCCGCGCGAGGCCTCGGCGAGGGGCCGCAGGACGGCGTCCCGCACCGCGTGCCCCACCGGGGTCAGGACGCTCCGGTACGCCCAGCGCGCCGGAGCGACGACGGTCCACCGCACGAGGGCGGCGAGGAACCGCCCGACGGCGAGGGACACGTACCCCGCGATCCGCCAGGCATGGCCGAGGGCGTCCCGGACCTCCCTGCCGACGACCGCCAGCACCCGGCCGACCGGTGCGAGCACCCACCGCCACACGGCGAGGGCCGGCAGCACCAGCAGCACCCGTACGGTCCAGTACAGGAGGAACCCGACCCCGGTGGCGGCCAGCCCCACGCCCCGCGCCACCTGCCTGCCGCACCAGAGCAGCCCCTTGCCGCACCAGGCGAGCGCCTGCCCGACCGGGGTGAGCACCCACCGGTACAGCCACACCGCCGGAACGGCGACCAGGTACCGCGCGAGCCATGCCAGACCGGCGTACAGACCGCGCCCGATCGCCGCGAGCACCGCGCCCACCCGGGTGAAGAACCAGGCGAGCGCCTGCCCGACCGGCGTCAGCACCCGCCGGTACAGCCACACCGCGGGCACCACGAGGAGTACGTTGCCCAGCCGTCCCACGCCCGTGGCGAGCGGCACGAGGACATGGCGCCACAGCCCGACCAGCGGCCACACGAAGACGGCCCACCCCAGCCACGCCAACGCCCGCCCGACGGGACGCAGCACCGTGTCCCGCAGGACCCGCCCGGCGACGACGAGCGCGTCCCACACCAGCCGCACCGGCACGACCAGCACGAGGGCCACGATCCGCACCGGAACGCGGATCGCCGCGGCGACGCACCCTTCCGGGTCCGATCGCCGCGGCGGCTCCTGCGGGCGGCCCTGCGGCCGCTTCTCGAGGTCCATACCGGAACAGACGCCGGAACGCGCCGTCCGGATGCGGTCAGGTGAGTTCGCTGCGGGACCAGGTCCAGCTGCCGCCGGCGGCGCTGTCCCACCGGCGCACCGGCGCACCGAATCCGGCACCGCTGCTCGTCAGCGTCCACAGCGCCGTCCGGTTGGCACCGTCGGTGCCCTGACCGTTGTCGTACAGCACGCCCACGTCAGTGCGGCCGTCACCGTCGAAGTCACCCGACGTCACCTTGGACCGCTCCCAGTCCCAGCTGATCGACCCCGCACTGTCCCACCGGCGCACCGGCGCACCGAACCCGGCACCGCTGCTCGTCAGCGTCCACAGCGCCGTCCGGTTCGACCCGTCGGTGCCCTGACCGTTGCCGTACAGCACGCCCACATCAGTGCGACCGTCACCGTCGAAGTCACCCGACGTCACCTTGGACCGCTCCCAGTCCCAGCTGATGGTGCCGGCGCTGTCCCAGACCTTCTCGGGCCTGCCGAAGCCGGTGCCGCTGCTGGTCAACGTCCACAGCGCGGTGCGGTTGGTCCCGTCGCTCCCCGCGCCGTTGCCGTACAGCACGCCCACGTCGTCCCGGCCGTCCCCGTCGAAGTCGCCGGTGACCACCTTGGACCGGCTCCACTCCCAGCTGATCGACCCCGCGCTGTCCCAGACCTTCACGGGCCTGCCGAAGCCGGTGCCGCTGCTGGTCAACGTCCACAGCGCGGTGCGGTTGGTCCCGTCGCTCTGGCGGCCGTAGTCGTAGAGCACGCCGACGTCGCCGTCGCCGTCACCGTCGAAGTCGCCGGTGAACGCCTTGGACCGGCTCCAGTTCCAGCTGCCTCCCGTGGCGCTGTCCCACACGCGCACGGGGCTGCCGAAGCCGGTGCCGTTGCTGGTCAGCGTCCACAGGGCGGTGCGGTTGGTCCCGTCGGTGCCCTGACCGTAGTCGTAGAGCACACCCACGTCGCCCCGGCCGTCTCCGTCGAAGTCGGCGGCGGGGGTCCTCACGGCGTTCCGGGCGACCCAGTCGCGGACGTCGTCGACGCGCGCGGCGACCGCGCCGGCGGAGGTGCCCTCCGCGGAGTCGACACCGAAGCAGCCCACCTGGTTCGAACGGCTGCTGACCGCGACGAGCGCGGGGCGGCCGTCGACGGTCCGCAGGACGGGGCCGCCCGCGTCGCCCTGGCAGACCGAGGCGCCGTCCTTGCCGCTCAGGGCCAGGTCGGCGCCGTCGACGGCGGTGACGGCGAAGGTGCCGGTGTGCCGGTCGAGCGGCACCCACTCGGTCGCGGTGCGACCATGACCGGCGACGGTGAGGTCCTGCCCGGCGACGGGCGCCGCGGTGGCGAGGGCGACGGGGGCCACCCCGCGCACGGGCTGCGCCAGGCGGGCCAGCACCAGGTCGCGCTCGCCGTGCGGGCGGAGCTCCAGGACGGCCCTCTGCACCCCGCCCACGGTCGCGACGGTCTTCAGCCGGGGCGCACCGGCCGGGACGGAGAGGTCGGCGGCCGGGTTCTCGGCGAAGCAACTGGCGGTCGTGAGCACCCACTCGGGCGAGACCAGCGAGCCCGAGCAGCCCCGCTGGTGGTCACCGACCACCAGCCGGGCGGTGAAGCCCAGGTCGGCGTCGGTCGAGGGCCGGCCGACCAGAGCCTGCGCAGGCGTGAGGCTCAGGAACAGCGGCACCGCGCCGAGCAGCACGGCTGCCCGTCTGAGCCGGCGCGGGCGTGAAGCGGTCGTGCGTACGTTCATGGCGATCCTAGGAGTCGGTCTCGGGAACTGGCTCGAAGGTTGCGGTACGCCGAGTGCTCTTCACATGCCGGGCCGTGTTCTTCGCCCCACGTCGGCGAAGAACACCCGATACCCGCCCCCGCGGCCATCTAAGACCGTGCTTCATGATCCGTCCACGGGACGAACCACCCAAACTGACAGTACGTCACACCCGGGGCATGACGTACGTCACCTGCACTCCACCCGCCGTTACTTGACCGTCAACGGCAGCAGCTTCTTGCCGGTCGGACCGATCTGGATCTCCGTGTCCATCGCGGGGCACACCCCGCAGTCGAAGCACGGGGTCCAGCGGCAGTCGTCGACCTCGGTCTCGTCGAGGGCGTCCTGCCAGTCCTCCCAGAGCCACTCCTTGTCGAGGCCGGAGTCGAGGTGGTCCCAGGGCAGGACCTCCTCGTAGCCGCGCTCACGGGTGGTGTACCAGTCGACGTCGACGCCGAAGGGCTCCAGGGCCTTGTCGGCGCAGGCCGTCCAGCGGTCGTAGGAGAAGTGCTCGCGCCAGCCGTCGAAGCGGCCGCCGTCCTCGTAGACGGCGCGGATGACGGCGCTCATGCGGCGGTCGCCGCGGGAGAGGAGGCCCTCGATGATGCCGGGCTTGCCGTCGTGGTAGCGGAAGCCGATGGAACGGCCGTACTTCTTGTCGCCGCGGATCTTGTCGCGGAGCTTCTGCAGGCGGGCGTCGGTCTCCTCGGAGGAGAGCTGCGGGGCCCACTGGAAGGGGGTGTGGGGCTTGGGGACGAAGCCGCCGATCGAGACGGTGCAGCGGATGTCGTTGGAGCCGGAGACCTCGCGGCCCTTCTGGATCACGCGGGTGGCCATGTCGGCGATCTGGAGGACGTCGTCGTCGGTCTCGGTCGGCAGGCCGCACATGAAGTACAGCTTCACCTGGCGCCAGCCGTTGCCGTAGGCGGTGGCGACGGTGCGGATCAGGTCCTCCTCCGAGACCATCTTGTTGATGACCTTGCGGATGCGCTCGGAGCCGCCCTCGGGGGCGAAGGTGAGGCCCGAGCGGCGGCCGTTGCGGGTCAGCTCGTTGGCCAGGTCGATGTTGAAGGCGTCGACGCGGGTGGAGGGGAGGGACAGGCCGATCTTGTCCTCCTCGTACCGGTCCGCGAGGCCCTTGGCGACGTCGGCGATCTCCGAGTGGTCCGCGGAGGAGAGGGAGAGGAGGCCGACCTCCTCGAAGCCGGTGGCCTTCAGGCCCTTCTCGACCATGTCGCCGATGCCGGTGATGGAGCGCTCGCGCACCGGGCGGGTGATCATGCCGGCCTGGCAGAAGCGGCAGCCGCGGGTGCAGCCGCGGAAGATCTCCACCGACATGCGCTCGTGGACGGTCTCGGCCAGCGGCACGAGGGGCTGCTTGGGGTAGGGCCACTCGTCGAGGTCCATGACGGTGTGCTTGGAGACACGCCACGGCACGCCCGAGCGGTTGGGGACGACGCGGGCGATACGGCCGTCGGGGAGGTACTCGACGTCGTAGAAACCGGGGACGTACACCCCGCCGGTCCTCGCCAGGCGCAGGAGGAGCTCCTCGCGGCCGCCGGGGCGGCCCTCGGCCTTCCAGGCGCGGATGATGGCGGTGATCTCCAGGACGGCCTGCTCGCCGTCGCCGATGACCGCGCAGTCGATGAAGTCGGCGATCGGCTCGGGGTTGAAGGCCGCGTGGCCGCCGGCCAGGACGACCGGGTCGTCGATGCCGCGGTCCTTGGCCTCCAGCGGGATGCCGGCCAGGTCGAGGGCGGTCAGCATGTTCGTGTAGCCCAGCTCCGTGGAGAAGGAGAGGCCGAACACGTCGAAGGCGCCCACGGGGCGGTGACCGTCCACGGTGAACTGCGGGACGGAGTGCTCCCGCATCAGCGCCTCCAGGTCCGGCCACACGCTGTACGTGCGCTCGGCGAGGACGCCCTGCTGCTCGTTGAGTACCTCGTAGAGGATCATGACGCCCTGGTTGGGCAGACCGACCTCGTAGGCGTCCGGGTACATCAGAGCCCAGCGGACGTCGCAGGATTCCCAGTCCTTGACCGTGGAGTTGAGCTCTCCGCCGACGTACTGGATCGGCTTCTGCACATGCGGGAGCAGCGCTTCGAGCTGCGGAAACACGGAAGACACAGACTCGGCGGCTTCGGCAGGCATCTCACGGAACCTTCGTGTGCTGACAAGGGGGACCATCCAGCCTAACCCGGCTGGACGGTCCCCCTTACCGCTCGTTGCCCGCACCGCCCGTCCCCCGGGTCTCCCCGGCTAGGCGGACATGGGTCTCTGCACGGTGATCGACTGGAGGAGCCCCACCGCTATCCACACGGCGAACATGGAGGAGCCGCCGTAGGAGACGAAGGGCAGGGGCAGGCCGGTGACCGGCATGATGCCGAGCGTCATGCCGATGTTCTCGAAGGTCTGGAAGGCGAACCAGGCGACGATCCCGGCGGCGACGACCGTCCCGTACAGGTCGGTGGTGTCGCGGGCGATCCGGCAGGCGCGCCACAGGACCACGCCGAGCAGGACGACGATGAGCCCGGCGCCGAGGAAGCCCAGTTCCTCACCGGCGACGGTGAAGACGAAGTCGGTCTGCTGTTCCGGTACGAACTGGCCGGTGGTCTGCGAGCCGTGGAAGAGGCCGGAGCCGGTCAGGCCGCCGGAGCCGATGGCGATGCGTGCCTGGTTGGTGTTGTAGCCGACGCCGGCGGGGTCGAGTTCCGGGTTGGCGAAGGCGGCGAAGCGGGCGATCTGGTAGTCGTCCAGGATGCCGAGCTGCCAGACCGCGAGCGCGCCGGCGGTCCCGGCGCCGAGCAGGCCGAAGATCCACCGGTTGCTGGCTCCGGAGGCGAGCAGCACGCCCAGCACGATGATGACCATGACCATGACCGACCCGAGGTCCGGCATGAGCATCACGATCAGCATCGGCACGGTGGCGAGGCCGAGAGCCTGGAGCACGGTCCGCTGGTCCGGGTGCGGCCGGTCCCCCGCGTCGACGCGGGCGGCCAGCAGCATCGCCATGCCCAGGATGATCGTGATCTTCACGAACTCCGAGGGCTGGAGGGAGAAGCCGCCGGGGAGCTTGATCCAGGAGTGGGCGCCGTTGATCGTGGAGCCGAGCGGGGTGAGCACCAGCAGGATCAGGAAGACGGACGCGCCGTACAGCAGCGGTACGGCGGTGCGCAGGGCACGGTGTCCGATCCAGACGACGCCGACCATCAGGGCGAGCCCGATGCCGGTGTTCAGCAGGTGCCGGGTGAGGAAGTAGTACGGGTCGCCCTGGTTCAGCTCGGTGCGGTTGCGGGTGGCCGAGTAGACGAGCAGGGAGCCCATCAGGGAGAGGGCGACGGCGGCCAGCAGTATCGGCCAGTCGAGTCGCCGGGCGAGGGAGTCCCGGGCGAAGAGCCGGGTCCATCCGGCCTTCTTGGGTCCGTACCCGGAGACCTGGAAGCTGTTGGCTCCGGTCATGCGCGCGTCCTCCGACTTCCGCTGGCGCCCGTCCCGCCGCGCCGGCCACCGCCGCCGCGCCGCCGGTGGCGGCGGGTGGCGCGGTTGTCGCCGGTCTGCGTCGGCGGGGTCGTTCCCTGCTGCTGTTCCTCGACGGGGGCGTACTCGTCCTCGGGGGAGGCCTTCTTCTCCGGCAGCAGGTCCTTGACGGCGTCCTTGGACATCTTCGGGGCGGGGATGGTGCCGTCCGCCTTGATCGTCGGCAGCTTCGCCTGCGGCCGGGGCAGCAGCGCCTTCTTCTGGTCGATGTCGCCCTCGTCCGAGACGCCGTAGAGCGCGTCGTAGATGTTGCGGACGGCGGGGCCCGAGGCGCCGGAGCCGGTGCCGCCCTGGGAGATCGTCATGACGATCGCGTAGTCGTCGGTGTAGGTGGCGAACCAGGAGGTGGTCTGCTTGCCGTGGACCTCGGCGGTGCCGGTCTTGGCGTGCATCGGGATCTTGTCCTGGGGCCAGCCGCCGAACCGCCAGGCGGCGGTGCCGCGGGTGGCGACGCCTTCGAGGGCGTCGTCCATCTTGGCGAGCGTGGTCTTGCTTATGGGCAGCTTGCCGTGCGCCTTGGGCTCGATCTCGTCGACGTGCTTGCCGTCGGGGCTGATGACCGCCTTGCCGATGGTGGGGTCGTACAGCGTGCCGCCGTTGGCGATGGCTCCGTAGATGGTGGCCATCTGGATGGGGGTGACGAGGGTGTCGCCCTGGCCGATGGAGTAGTTGATGGCGTCACCGGCGCGCATCTTGTTGCCTTCGAGGCAGCCTTCGTAGGCGAGCTTCTCGACGTAGGAGCCGTCCTTCTTGCCCGTCTTGCACCAGGCGTCCTTGTTGGCCTCCCAGTAGTCCTGCTTCCACTGGCGGTCGGGGACGCGGCCGGTGACCTCGTTGGGGAGGTCGATGCCGGTCTCCTTGCCGAGGCCGAACTGGTGGGCGGCCTTGTAGAAGTAGTCGTTCGGCTTCTTGGGGTTGGTGCCGCCGTCCTTCTTCCACTCCTCGTGGGCGAGGCGGTAGTAGACGGTGTCGCAGGAGAGTTCCAGGGCGCGGCCGATGCTGATGGAGCCGTAGCTGGCGGACTCGAAGTTCTTGAAGACCTGGCCGCCGACGGAGTACGAGCTGGAGCAGTCGTAACCGCCGTCGAAGTCGTAGCCGGCCTCCACGGCGGCGGACGAGGAGACCACCTTGAAGATCGAGCCGGGGGCCGCCTGGCCCTGGGTGGCCCGGTTGAGCAGCGGGTAGTTGGACTCCTTGCCGGTGAGCTTCTTGTAGTCCTTGGCGGAGATGCCGCCGACCCAGGCGTTGGGGTCGTACGTCGGGTTGGAGGCCATGGCGACGACGCGGCCGGTCTTGGCCTCCATCACCACGACGGCGCCGGCGTCGGCCTCGTAGAGCCGGTTGGTGTTGCGGTCCATCTCCTTGCGCGCGGCCTTCATCGCCTCGTTCAGCTCGTACTCGGCGACGCGCTGGACGCGGGCGTCGATGCTGGTGACGAGGTTGGAGCCGGGCACGCCGGGGTCGGACTCGGCCTCGCCGATGACGCGGCCGAGGTTGTCGACCTCGTAGCGGGTGACGCCGGCCTTGCCGCGCAGCGCCTTGTCGTACTGGCGCTCGATGCCGGAGCGGCCGACCTGGTCGGAGCGGAGGAAGGGCGAGTCGGTGTCCTTGGCCTTCTCGATCTCCTCGTCGGTGACCGGGGAGAGGTAGCCGAGGACCTGTCCGGTGTTGGCCTTGCCGGGGCTCGCGTAGCGGCGTACGGCCATGGGTTCGGCGGTGATGCCGGGGAAGTCCTCGGCGCGCTCGCGGATCTGGAGGGCCTGCTTGGCGGTGGCCTCGTCGGTGACGGGGATGGGCTGGTAGGGCGAACCGTTCCAGCAGGGCTGGGGGGTCTCGGCGTCGCAGAGCCGGACCTTGTCCATGACGTCCTTGGGCTTCATGCCGAGGACGCCGGCGAGCTTGGTGAGGACGGCCTCGCCGTCGTCCTTCATCTTCAGCAGGTCGGTGCGGGAGGCGGAGACCACGAGCCGGGTCTCGTTGTCGGCGAGCGCCACGCCACGCGCGTCCAGGATGGAGCCGCGGGGCGCGGGCTGGACGACCTGCTGGACGTGGTTGCCGGAGGCCTCCTTGGCGTACTCGTCGCCCTGGCGGATCTGGAGGTACCAGAGCCGGCCGCCGAGGGTGCCGAGGAGGGAGAGGACCAGGACCTGGATGACGACGAGCCGGATCTGGACGCGGGTGCTGCGGCCGGTCTCGGGGATGTTAGTCATGGGCGCGGCCCGTTCCGTTCGGGGTGGCGGTGGGCGACGGGTGGGCGTTCGTCACTGCTGCCGCCTCCCCCTGGCCCCGTGTGCTGGTCGTGTGCTGCCGCGTCCTCACAGTCGCTTGACCCCCTTGATGCGTCCGGCGCGGGCCACCCGGGCCCGGGCCGCCTTCACCCGCAGTCCGTTGCGCTGGTTGCCGATGCGCAGCCCGGTGCCTCCGGAGAGCCAGCCGGAGGAGATGTCGGGCTTCTGGCCTGCGGAGCCGGCCTCGGCCAGCGGGTCGTTCTCGGCGCGTCTGGCGAGGGCCATGATGCCGGGGACGACGAAGGGCGCGAGCAGCAGGTCGTAGAGGGCCGCCGTGAACAGCAGGCTGGGCAGGCCGACGTGGCGGGCGGCGGTGTCACCGACGAGGGCGCCGACGCCGGCGTAGAGCAGGGTGGTGCCGAGGGCGGCGACGACCACGACGACCATGGGCCCGGTGGCGGACCTGAGCCGGCCGTTCTCCGGCTTGGCGAGGCCGGCGAGGTAGCCGATGACGCAGAGCACCAGGGCGTAGCGGCCGGCGGCGTGGTCGGCGGGCGGGGCGAGGTCGGCGAGGAGTCCGGCGCCGAAGCCGACGAGGGCGCCGCCGACGTGGCCGTAGACCAGGGCGAGGCCGAGGACGGTGAGCAGGAGCAGGTCGGGGACGGCGCCGGGCAGGTGCAGGCGGGCGAGGACGCTCACCTGGAGCACCAGGGCGACGACGACCAGGGAGGCGGACAGCAGGATCCGGTTGACGCGCATGGGGTGAGAACTCCTACTGCTCGGTCTGCTCGGACTGCTGGTTCTGCCCGGTCCCGCCGTCTTGGGCCTGGCCGTCCTGCGTCTGGCCGTCCTGCGTCTGGCCGTCCTGCGTCTGGCCGTCTGGGGCCTGACCGTCCTGGGCCTGGCCTTCGGGGTCGGCTCCGGGGGTCACGGTCACCGTGACGGTCGGCGTGGGCTTCGGCTGCTTCTTCTCCGGGAGCACCGTGTCGCGCGGGTCCTTCTGGGGGGCCTGGACGACGACGCCGACGATGTCGAGCTTGGTGAAGCTGACGAACGGCGTGACGTCGAGGATGCGGGTCAGGTCGCCGCCGGAGGGGTCGACGCGGGAGACGATGCCGACGGGGACGCCCGGCACGAACGGCTTGTCGGCCTGGGACCCGAAGGTCACCAGCCGGTCGCCCTTCTTGACGTCGGCCTTGCCGTTGAGGAGTTCGACGCGCAGCGGGCGCCCGCCCTGGCCCGAGGCGAAGCCGAGTTCGTCGCCGGCCTCCATGCGGGTGCCGACGGTGAAGTCGGGGTCGTTGGCGAGCAGCACGGTGGCGCTGTTGGGGCCGACGGTGGTCACCCGCCCCACCAGACCGTCGCCGTTGAGGACGGTCATGTCGCGCTTGATGCCGTCGTTCGCGCCGACGTCGATGGTGACGGTCCAGGAGAAGCCCTGGGCGGCTCCTATGGCGATGACCTGGGCGCCCTTGATGCCGTACTGGCCGGCGCCGGCGAGTCCGAGCATCTTGTCGAACTGCTTCAGACGGCTGCGGCCGCGCTCGTCGCTGCCGAGTTTCGCCTTCAGGGCCGCGTTCTGCGTCTCCAGCGCGGCGAGCCGGTCGTGGCGGTCGCCGGAGTCGCGGACCGCGGAGACCGCGTTGCCGACCGGGTCGACGGCTGAGGAGACCCCGTTCTCGATCGGGCCGAAGACCGAGGCCGCGGCCTGCCGGGCACCGTCGACCGGTGAGTCCTCCCCGCCGCGGATGTCCACCGTGATCAGTGCGAACGCGATGGCGATCAGCAGCACCAGGAGCAGCCGGCTCTCTTTCGTGTCCCTCACGTGCGGCGGCCGTGCCTTCCTCGTCGAAATTCGGGAATCTCCGAATTTACGTGGCGGTGTTCAGGAATTCAGATGTCTCGGTGGGTGCGGTGCTCGGGGCGGTCGCGCCGCACTCGCCGTGCTTGTGTACTGAAGCCTCTATATCAACGATCCGCCGCACGAGAGGAGATCGTCTCGTACGGCGGAACCGAAGCGTTACGTCATCTGCGGGGCTGGGCGTCCAGCACCTGCTGGAGCGCCTCGAACTCCTCGACGCACTTGCCGGAGCCGAGCGCCACGCTGTCCAGCGGGTCCTCGGCGATGTGGATCGGCATCCCGGTCTCCCGGCGCAGCCGCTCGTCGAGCCCGCGCAGCAGCGCGCCGCCGCCGGTCAGGACGATGCCCCGGTCCATGATGTCGCCGGACAGCTCCGGCGGACACTTGTCGAGGGTGGTCTTGACGGCGTCGACGATCGCGTTGACCGGCTCCTCGATCGCCTTGCGCACTTCGGCGGCGGAGATGACGACGGTCTTGGGCAGCCCGGAGACGAGGTCCCGGCCGCGGATTTCGGTGTGCTCGTCGGAGTCGAGGTCGTACGCCGAACCGATCGTGATCTTGATCTGTTCGGCCGTGCGCTCACCCAGCAGAAGGCTGTACTCCTTCTTGACGTGCTGGATGATCGCGTTGTCCAGCTCGTCACCCGCGACGCGGATGGACTGGGCGGTGACGATGCCGCCGAGCGAGATGACCGCGACCTCCGTGGTGCCGCCGCCGATGTCGACCACCATGTTGCCCGTGGCCTCGTGGACCGGCAGGCCGGAGCCGATGGCCGCGGCCATGGGCTCCTCGATGATGTGCACCTGACGGGCGCCGGCCTGGGACGACGCCTCGATGACGGCGCGGCGCTCGACGCCGGTGATGCCCGAGGGCACACAGACGACGACCCGCGGACGAGCCAGATAACGCCGCTTGTGGATCTTCAGGATGAAGTAGCGGAGCATCCGCTCGGTGATCTCGAAGTCGGCGATGACGCCGTCCTTCAGCGGGCGCACGGCGACGATGTTGCCCGGCGTGCGCCCGATCATCTTCTTCGCTTCGGCGCCGACCGCGAGGATGCCACCGGTGTTGGTGTTGATCGCGACGACGGACGGCTCGTTGAGTACGATCCCGCGACCCCTGACGTACACCAGCGTGTTGGCGGTCCCGAGGTCGACAGCCATGTCACGGCCGATGAACGACATTGAGTTCCCCATCAGGATTCGACTGGCCTTCCCAGGAGCTTTTGAGGGCTTTTCAGGTAGGCGAAGTGGGTGCAGTGACGCGTGGAGGCTTCCATCGTAGACGCGCTTTCGCGAACACTGCGCGAGGGTCTTCGCCATTGTCAGCAGATGGCGCCTCGCCTCGCTTGTGGAGACGGGCCAACGGGGGCATCCGTTCCCCCGATCAGGCGCGCATATGCCACAGGGCGGTCGCTTTTACGCGACCGCCCCGGTGCGCTGCGGGCCATTCGGCTGACGCGGCGTCAGAAAAAAGATGGGTCCGGCGTGTCCGGCGGGAGGCTCAGACCCGGCCCGGGAAGAAGATCTTCAGCTCGCGCTCGGCGGACTCCTCGGAGTCGGAGGCGTGGATCAGGTTCTCCCGGACGATCACGCCGAAGTCACCGCGGATGGAGCCGGGGGCGGCGGCGATGGGGTCGGTCGGACCGGCCAGCGCCCGCACGCCCTCGATGACCCGCTCGCCCTCGACGACCAGGGCGACGACCGGACCGGACGCCATGAACTCGACCAGCGGCTCGTAGAAGGGCTTGCCCTTGTGCTCGCCGTAGTGCTGCTCCAGCGTCTCGGCGTCCAGGGTGCGCAGTTCCAGCGCGGTGATCTGCCAGCCGGCCTTGCGCTCGATACGGCTGATGATCTCGCCGGTCAGGCCACGACGGACGGCGTCGGGCTTGAGGAGGACGAGGCTGCGCTGGGTCACGACGGGCTCCCTTGAGGTGTGCGGTGGTGCGGCGTGATGACTGAGGTTACCGGGCGTGTCGCGGCGCCTGTCACGCAGCGTCAGCCGACCACCGGACAGCACCCGCGACGGCCGGGCGCACGGCATGGCCGGGCGCACGGCGACGGGAGGGAACCGCCCGCCGCGGCCGACGGCGGCGTCCGGCCGGGACCGCTCAGGCGGCGTCCGGGGCGGAGCCCTCGGCCTGGGCGGCGAATCTCGCCTTCGCCTCGTCGATCTTCCGCCCGTAGTGCACGGAGGCCCACCACAGGGCCGCGAAGATGGCGCCGAGGAAGAACATGGACGGCACGACGAAGCCGGAGGCGATCAGGGCGATCTGCAGGGCCCAGCCGAAGGCGATGCCGCCCGGCCGGGTCACCACGCCGCACAGCGCCACGCACAGGAACATCGCGATGCCGCTGACCGTCCACACCGTCCCCACGGCCAGGTCCGGGTCCTTCATGGCGACCAGACCGGCGAAGCCGATGACGAAGAACTCGCCGATCAAGGTCGAAGCACAGAGCGTACGCACGTGGATCTCAGCCCTTCCCCAGCAGCAGCCGGGCCTCGCCGACGGTGATGACGGAACCGGTGACGAGCACACCGCCGCCCGCGAACTCGCCCTCCTCCTCGGCCAGCGTGATCGCGGCCTCCAGGGCGTCCGGCAGTCGCGGCTCGACCTGGACGCGGTCCTCGCCGAACACCTCGACGGCGATCCCGGCCAGCTCGTCGGCGTCCATCGAGCGGTGGCTGGAGTTCTGGGTGACGACGACCTCGGCGAAGACCGGCTCGAAGGCCTCCAGGAGGCCGCGCACGTTCTTGTCGCCGCTGGCGCCGACCACGCCGATGAGGCGGCTGAACTGGAAGGCCTCCCCGATCGCCTCGGCGGTGACGCGGGCCCCGGCCGGGTTGTGCGCGGCGTCGAGCACCACGGTGGGCGAGCGCCGCACCACCTCCATCCGCCCCGGTGAGGCGACGGCGGCGAAGGCCTTGCCCACGGTGTCGACATCCAGCGGCTCGGGGCGCTGCGCGCCGACGCCGAAGAACGCCTCGACGGCGGCCAGCGCGACCGCCGCGTTGTGGGCCTGGTGGGCGCCGTGCAGCGGCAGGTAGAGGTCGGTGTACTCGCCACCGAGGCCGCGCAGGGTCAGCAGCTGTCCGCCGACGGCGACCTCCCGGGCGACGACGCCGAACTCCAGCCCCTCGCGGGCCACGGTGGCGTTGACGTCGACCGCCTTCTTCAGCATGACCTGCGCCGCGTCCACCGGCTGCTGGGCCAGGATCACGGTGGCGTCCTGCTTGACGATGCCGGCCTTCTCGGTGGCGATCGCGCCGGGCGTCTCGCCGAGCCGGTCGGTGTGGTCCAGGTCGATGGGGGTGACGACGGCGACGTCACCGTCGATGACGTTGGTGGCGTCCCAGGAGCCGCCCATGCCGACCTCGACGACGGCCACGTCGACGGGTGCGTCGGCGAAGGCCGCGTACGCCATGCCGGTCAGCACCTCGAAGAACGACAGCCGGTAGTCCTGCTGCGCGTCGACCATCTCGACGTACGGCTTGATGTCCTGGTACGTCTCGATGAACCGCTCGGCGGCGATCGCGGCGCCGTCCAGGCTGATCCGCTCGGTGATCGACTGCACGTGCGGCGAGGTGTACCGCCCGGTGCGCAGCTCGAAGGCGCCGAGCAGGGCCTCGATCATGCGGGCGGTGGAGGTCTTGCCGTTGGTCCCCGTGATGTGGATGGACGGGTACGAGCGCTGCGGCTCCCCCAGCACGTCCATCAGGGCGGCGATGCGGGCGACGGACGGCTCCAGCTTGGTCTCGCCCCAGCGGGTGGCCAGCTCCGTCTCCACCTCGCGCAGCGCCCTGTCCACCTCGGGGTCCTCGGGGCGCGCGGGCACGTCGGCCTGCGGGGGCCCGCCCTGGGTGCGCAGGGTGCGGCTGCCGGCCTCGATCACGGCGAGGTCGGGGTCGCGGGTGGTCTCCGCCGCGATGATCTCGTCGAAGGACTCGGTGGGGTCAGCGGGGTCGGGCTGGTCGTTCTCGCCGGGGATGTCGCTCACGGGGACAGTCTACGGAGGCCTGCCGACAGGGCGCCCACGGAGTGGGGTGGCCCGGGTCTCGCGGCGAGCGCGGCGTCGTCGTGGCTGGTCGCGCCCGCGTGGCGGAGCCGTACGTCGAAACAGCCCCGCGTCCCTGGGGACGCGGAGGCTCCCGGTGCCGTGACGGCACCGGGAGCCTCCGCGGACGTACCGGCGGCTACGCCTGCGGCAGCTTCTCCAGCTGGGCCTGGATGCGGGCGATGTCCTCGTCCGCCTTGGCCAGCCGGCCCCGGATCTTGTCCACGACGTGGTCCGGCGCCTTGGCGAGGAACGCCTCGTTGCCGAGCTTCCCGTTGGCCTGCGCCTTCTCCTTCTCCGCGGCGGCGAGGTCCTTGGCCAGCCGCTTGCGCTCCGCGGCGAAGTCGATGACCCCGGAGAGGTCGAGGGCGACCTCGACGCCCGCCACCGGCAGGGTCGCCGTCGCCGTGAAGGCGTCGCCCTCCGGCTGGAGACGGAGCAGCTGGCGGACGGCCGCCTCGTGCGCCGCGAGCGCGCTGCCCGCGAGCGTCAGCCGGGCCGGGACCCGCTGGCCGGGCTGGAGGCCCTGGTCGGCACGGAACCGGCGGACCTCGGTGATCACCGACTGGACGGTCCCGATCTCGCGCTCGGCGTCGGCGTCCCGGAAACCGGAGTCGGTCGGCCACTCGGCGATCACGACGGACTCACCGCCCGTGAGGGTGGTCCACAGGGTCTCCGTGACGAAGGGGACGACCGGGTGCAGCAGCCGCAGCGTGACGTCGAGGACCTCGCCGAGGACGCGCTTGCTGACCTCGGCGGCCTCGCCACCCGCCTGGAAGGTGGTCTTGGACAGTTCGACGTACCAGTCGAAGACCTCGTCCCACGCGAAGTGGAACAGGGCGTCGGAGAGCTTCGCGAACTGGTAGTCCTCGTAGAACGCGTCGACCTCGGCGACGACGGAGTTCAGCCGGGACAGGATCCACCGGTCCGTGGACGACATCCTCGACGCGTCCGGCAGCGGACCCTCGACCGTCGCGCCGTTCATCAGCGCGAAGCGGGTGGCGTTCCAGATCTTGTTGGCGAAGTTCCGGGAGCCCTGGACCCAGTCCTCGCCGATCGGGACGTCGACGCCCGGGTTGGCGCCGCGCGCGAGGGTGAAGCGCAGGGCGTCGGAGCCGTACTTGTCCATCCAGTCCAGCGGGTTGACCACGTTCCCGAAGGACTTGGACATCTTCTTGCCGTTCTGGTCACGGACCATGCCGTGCAGGGCGATGGTGTGGAACGGCGGGGTGCCGTCCATCGCGTAGAGGCCGAACATCATCATCCGGGCGACCCAGAAGAAGAGGATGTCGTAGCCGGTGACCAGGACGGAGTTCGGGTAGAACTTCGCGAGCGAGTCGGTCCGCTCGGGCCAGCCGAGGGTGGAGAACGGCCACAGGCCGGAGGAGAACCAGGTGTCCAGGACATCGGAGTCCTGGTGCCAGCCCTCGCCGCTCGGCGGCTGCTCGTCGGGGCCGACGCAGACGATCTCGCCGTTCGGCCCGTACCAGACGGGGATGCGGTGGCCCCACCACAGCTGGCGCGAGATGCACCAGTCGTGGAGGTTGTCGACCCAGTCGAAGTACCGCTTCTCCATCTCCTGCGGGTGGATCTTGACCTTGCCGTCGCGGACGGCGTCACCGGCCGCCTTGGCCAGCGGGCCGACCTTGACCCACCACTGCATGGACAGGCGCGGCTCGATGGTGGTCTTGCAGCGCGAGCAGTGGCCGACGGAGTGGACGTAGGGCCGCTTCTCGGCGACGATCCGGCCCTCGGCGCGCAGCGCGGCGACGATGGCGGAGCGGGCCTCCAGCCGGTCCAGGCCCTGGAAGGGGCCGTGGACGGTGATGACGGCGTGCTCGTCCATGACCGCGATGGCGGGCAGGTCGTGGCGCTGGCCGATCTCGAAGTCGTTCGGGTCGTGGGCGGGCGTCACCTTGACGGCGCCGGTGCCGAACTCGGGGTCGACGTGCTCGTCGGCGACGACCGGGATGGAGCGGTCGGTCAGCGGCAGCTTGATCAGCTTGCCGACCAGGTGCTTGTACCGCTCGTCCTCCGGGTGGACGGCGACGGCGGTGTCACCGAGCATCGTCTCGGCACGGGTGGTGGCGACGACGATGGTCTCGTCCCCGTCCCCGTACTTCATCGAGACCAGCTCGCCGTCGTCGTCCTGGTACTCGACCTCGATGTCGGAGATGGCCGTCAGGCAGCGCGGACACCAGTTGATGATGCGCTCGGCGCGGTAGATCAGCTCGTCGTCGTAGAGCCGCTTGAAGATGGTCTGGACGGCCTGGGACAGGCCCTCGTCCATGGTGAAGCGCTCACGCGACCACGCGACACCGTCACCGAGACGGCGCATCTGCCCGCTGATCTGCCCGCCGGACTCGCCCTTCCACTGCCAGACACGCTCGACGAACGCCTCCCGGCCGAGGTCGTGCCGGGACTTGCCCTCCTTGGCCAGCTCCCGCTCGACGACGTTCTGCGTGGCGATGCCGGCGTGGTCCATGCCGGGCTGCCACAGCGTCTCGTAGCCCTGCATGCGCTTGCGGCGGGTCAGGGCGTCGATGAGCGTGTGCTCGAAGGCGTGCCCGAGGTGCAGGCTGCCCGTGACGTTCGGCGGCGGGATGACGACGGTGTACGGAGGCTTCTCGCTCTGGGCGTCCGCCTCGAAGTAACCCCGTTCTACCCAGCGCTCGTACAGCTTCCCCTCTACCTCGGCCGGCGTGTACTGGGTCGGCAGTTCGGTCGTGGGCGCTGCTTGCGGCTGCTGAGTGTTCTCGGTCACGGGGGTCAGTTTACGGGCGTCACGACCGTGTCCCGAAACGCGTTTCGTTTGTAACGGTGCGGCCCCCGGTGGCTGCGGCCGGCCCTGGCTGCGTCAGGATGTCAGGACCACGTAAGCATCTGGAGGGGAACCCAGTAATGAGTCACAACCAGCCGGGCCCGTACGGCGGGCAGCCTCAGCAGCCCGGACCGTACGGCCAGCAGGGGCCGTACGGCCAGCAGCCGCCGCAGGCCCCCCAGCCCGGCTATGGCTACCCCCAGCAGACGCCTCCCCCGCAGCCGGGCTACGGCTACCCGCAGCAGCCCCAGCAGGGCGGCGTCCCGCCGCAGGCCCCGCCCTACGGCCAGCAGCCCCCGTACGGCCAGCAGCCTCCCTACGGCCAGCAGCCCTACGGCATGCCCCAGCCCCCGGCCCCGGGCGGCGGCAAGAAGAAGATGGGCCTGATCATCGGCGCGGTCGCCGTCGTGGCGGCGATCGGCGTCGGTGCGTACTTCGTCCTCGGCTCCAGCGGTGGCGGCGGCTCGGACATCGCCGACGACGGCCCGCACAAGCTGACGACGCCGGCGACGGTGCTCACGGACTACACGAAGTCCGAGGGCGGCGGCAGCACCATGGACGAGAGCGACATGAAGGACGCCGAGTCGTGGGGGGTGAAGGACGCCAAGGACGCCAGCGCCGCCTACGAGGCGAAGAACGAGGAGAACCCGCTCGCCACCAAGCAGCTCATGTTCGCCGGCGTCTACGGCACCATCGACGACCCGGAGAAGACCGTCGACGCGATGTTCGCGCACATGAAGAAGGAGAGCGAGAAGGGCGGCGGCGACGAGGACGTCACGCTGCAGGGCGACCCGAAGGAGTACAAGCCGGACTCCCTGGACGGCGCGATCGTCAAGTGCCAGGAGGCGGAGTACAACAACCCCTCCGGCGGTGCGAACGAGCCCAAGAAGATGAACATGACCTACTGCATCTGGGGCGACCACAGCACGCTCGGCTGGGTCATGCCGATGGACCTCCTCGACATGGCGGCGGGCAAGGGCGGCGACCCGGAGAAGGCGGCGGACCTCACCGCCAAGCTCCGCAAGGAAGTCCGCGTCAAGGCCTGACGCCGGAGTACGGCAACGCGGAAGGGGCCCGGTCGCTCGACCGGGCCCCTTCCGCGTGCGTGCGTACCGTGCGGCTACGCCGTCTTCTGCTCGCCCGGGCCCCGCCCTCGCGAATCGCGGGGGATGAGCGTCGGGTTGACGTTGGAGAGGACCACGTCGGCCGTGATGACGACGCGGGCCACGTCCTTGCGGGACGGGACCTCGTACATCACGCCCTGGAGGACTTCCTCCATGATGGCGCGCAGGCCGCGGGCGCCGGTCTGGCGGAGGATGGCCTGGTCGGCGATGGCCTCCAGCGCCTCGCGCTCGAAGTCCAGCTCCACACCGTCGAGTTCGAAGAGGCGCTCGTACTGCTTGACCAGCGCGTTGCGCGGCTCGACCAGGATCTGGAGCAGGGCCTCGCGGTCGAGGTTGTGGACCGAGGTGATGACCGGGAGCCGGCCGATGAACTCGGGGATCATGCCGAACTTGACCAGGTCCTCCGGCATGACCTGCTCGAACTGGTCCTTGGACTCGATCTCCCGCTTGGAGCGGATCGTCGCGCCGAAGCCGATGCCCTTGGCTCCGGCCCGGCCCTCGATGATCTTCTCCAGGCCCGAGAACGCACCGCCCACGATGAACAGGACGTTCGTCGTGTCGATCTGGATGAACTCCTGGTGCGGGTGCTTGCGGCCGCCCTGCGGCGGGACGGAGGCCGTGGTGCCCTCCAGGATCTTCAGCAGGGCCTGCTGGACGCCCTCGCCCGACACGTCACGCGTGATGGAGGGGTTCTCACTCTTCCGCGCGACCTTGTCGATCTCGTCGATGTAGATGATCCCGGTCTCGGCCTTCTTGACGTCGTAGTCAGCGGCCTGGATCAGCTTCAGCAGGATGTTCTCGACGTCCTCGCCGACGTACCCCGCCTCGGTGAGCGCCGTGGCGTCGGCGATCGCGAACGGGACGTTCAGCATGCGCGCGAGGGTCTGGGCGAGGAGGGTCTTGCCGGAGCCCGTGGGACCCAGCAGGAGGATGTTGGACTTCGCCAACTCGATGGCGTCCTCGCGGCCTTGGGCGCCGCCGTTCTCGCCGGCCTGGACCCGCTTGTAGTGGTTGTACACCGCGACGGAGAGGGCCTTCTTGGCCGCCTCCTGGCCGACCACGTAGCCCTCGAGGAACTCGTAGATCTCGCGGGGCTTCGGGAGCTCCTCCCAGCGCACCTCGCTGGTCTCCGCGAGCTCTTCCTCGATGATCTCGTTGCAGAGATCGATGCACTCGTCGCAGATGTAGACACCGGGCCCTGCGATGAGCTTCTTGACCTGCTTCTGGCTCTTCCCGCAGAACGAGCACTTGAGCAGATCGCCGCCGTCACCGATGCGTGCCACGGTGTGCTTCCCCTTCGCCTGGGAGACTCCCGAACGTCGACGTCGCGTCGCCGTCCACGGGACTCCTGGTGCTGCCTTATGTCCGACGGTACCTTGCCGGGCCCCCCGTCCGGGCCCCCCTTGGCACGGTTCGCTTTGACGTGAATCGCGTCAAACCATGCCAAGGAGCGGCAGACGATACAGCCTCCCGCCTAGCGGAGAGAGGAGTTGTCCATCTTCCGGGTGGTGATGATCTGGTCGATCAGGCCGTAGCTCAGCGCGTCCTCGGCCGTGAGGATCTTGTCGCGCTCGATGTCCTCGCGGATCTTCTCGACCGGCGTGGTGGAGTGCTTGGCCAGCATCTCCTCCAGCTGCGAGCGCATCCGCAGGATCTCGTTGGCGGCGATCTCCAGGTCGGAGACCTGACCGCGGCCGGTCTCGCTGTAGGGCTGGTGGATCAGGACGCGGGCGTTCGGCAGCGCCATGCGCTTGCCCGGGGTGCCCGCGGCCAGCAGGACGGCGGCGGCGGAGGCGGCCTGGCCCATGCAGACCGTCTGGACGTCCGGCTTCACGTACTGCATCGTGTCGTAGATGGCGGTGAGCGCCGTGAAGGAGCCGCCGGGGCTGTTGATGTAGACCGAGATGTCCCGGTCGGGGTCCATCGACTCCAGGCACAGCAGCTGCGCCATGACGTCGTTGGCGGAGGCGTCGTCGATCTGGACGCCGAGGAAGATCACGCGCTCCTCGAAGAGCTTCGCGTACGGGTCGTACTCGCGGACGCCCTGGGAGGTGCGCTCGACGAAGCGGGGGATCACGTAGCGGGACTCGGCCGAGGGGCCGGTGTACTCGGCGCGGGCGCGGTCGTACAGGCCGCTGCCGGGAAAGTCGTTCACAGTGTCTCCTGGAAAGGGGCTGAGGCGGTCGGCTGAGGCCGGCTGGGGCGCGCTGGGGCCCCCGCTGGGGCCCGCAGAGGGCTCAGGCGCCGGTACCGCCGCCGCCCGGCATGCCGGCGGCCGTGGGGATCACGTCGTCGATGAGGCCGTACTCCTTGGCCTCGAAGGCGTCGAACCAGCGGTCGCGGTCCGAGTCGCGGGTGATCTGCTCGATCGTCTGGCCGGTGTGCTGGGCCGTGAGCTCGGCCATGCGCCGCTTGGTGTGCAGCAGCCGCTCGGCGTGGATCTTGATGTCCGAGGCCGAACCGGCCAGGCCGGCGGAGGGCTGGTGGATCAGGATCTCGGCGTTCGGCAGGGCGAAGCGCTTGCCCGGGGTGCCCGCGCTGAGCAGGAACTGCCCCATGGAGGCGGCGAGGCCCATGGCGATCGTCACCACGTCGTTCTTGATGAACTGCATGGTGTCGTAGATCGCCATGCCGGCCGTGATCGAACCGCCCGGGCTGTTGATGTACAGGAAAATGTCCTTGTCCGGGTCGGCGGCAAGGAGCAGCAGCTGTGCGGTGATCTTGTTGGCAATGTCGTCGTCGACCGGCTGGCCGAGGAAGATGATCCGCTCGCCGAGCAGTCGGTTGTAGACCTGGTCGCCGAGGCCGCCACCGATGGAGGGCTCGCCGGCGGCTGAGGGCATCAGATTCGTCACGTATCCACCTGCTCGTCTTACGACGGCGCCGGGCCGTCTCACGTTTCCCTGCGGGGCTGGAGCCGCTTTCGGGGACTCCCCTGCCCTCGTATTCATGGACCCTAACGCGGTGGGCCTGCGGCGCCATCCCGGTTCTGCGGGTGTTCGCCGGGGGCGTAGCGCCGTGGCAGGTCCCGTTGGTCGCCGGGTGCGGGTCCGTCGTGGTTGCTCGCGCGGTTCCCCGTGCCCCTGAGGGGGCTGTCCGGCCGTACGGCGAAAGGGCCCCGGAACTGATCGTCCGGGGCCCTTTCCACGTCCGTCGGCGGAGACGCGAGGGTCAGCCCTCGGTCTTCTCCTCGGCCTTGTCGTCACCGGACTCGGTGGACTCGGCGGCGGCCTCGGCGGCCTCCGTCTCCTCCCCCTCGTCGTCCTCGTCGTCCAGGTCGACGAGCTCGCCGTTGGTGTCCTTGACCGTGGCCTTCTCGACCACGACGGCCAGGGCCTTGCCGCGGGCGACCTCGCCGACGAGGAGCGGGACCTGGCCCTGCTCGACGACGGCCTGGGCGAACTGGTCGGGGGACATGCCGGAGGAGGCCGCGCGGCGCATGAGGTGCTCGGTGAGCTCCTCCTGGCTGACGTTGAGGTTCTCCTGCTTGACCAGCTCGTCGAGGACGAACTGGGTCTTGATGCCCTTGACCGCGGCCTCGCGGGTCTCGGTGTCGAACTCCTCGGCGGTCTTGCCCTGGAGCTCGAGGTACTTCTCGAGGTCGAGACCCATCTGGCCGAGCTGGTGGTGCTCGAGGTTGTGCTTACGGGTGTTGATCTCGTCCTCGAGGAGCTTCTCGGGGATCGGGACCTCGACCAGCTCGAGCAGCTTGTCCAGGACGCGCTCCTGGGCCTGCGTGGCCTGGTCGTACTGCTTCATGTTGGCGAGGCGCTTGCGGCTGTCGGCGCGCAGCTCCTCCAGCGTGTCGAACTCCGACGCGAGCTGCGCGAAGTCGTCGTCCAGCTCGGGCAGCTCGCGCTTGGCGACCTGGGTGACCTTGACGGTGACCTCGGCCTCCTTGCCGGCCGCCGAGCCGCCCTTGAGCTCGGAGGTGAAGGTGGTCTCGCCACCGGCCTCCAGGCCCGTCACGGCGTCGTCGATGCCTTCCAGCAGCTCACCGGAGCCGATGGTGTAGGAGACGCCGTCGGCGACGCCGTCCTCGAGGACCTCGCCGTCGACCTTGGCCCGCAGGTCGAGGGTGACCACGTCACCTTCCTCGGCGGCGCGCTCGACCGGGGCGGTGGAGGCGAAGCGCTCGCGCAGCTGCTCGACCGACTTCTCGACGTCCTCGTCGCTGACCTCGACGGCGTCGACCTCGACCTCGATGCCGGAGTAGTCCGGGATCTCGACGGTCGGGCGGATGTCGACCTCGGCGGTGAAGTTCAGCGTCTCGCCGTCCTTCAGCTCCGTGATGTCGACCTCGGGCTGGCCGAGCGGGTTCAGCTCGGCCTCGTTGACCGCGTCGGTGTAGAACTTGGGAAGCGCGTCGTTGACCGCCTCCTCCAGAACCGCACCGCGGCCGAACCGCTGGTCGATGACCCGGGCCGGGATCTTGCCCTTGCGGAAGCCCTTCACCGTGACCTGCTGGTTGATCTTCTTGTACGCCGCGTCGAGGCTGTCCTTGAGCTCCTCGAAGGGCACCTCGACAGTGAGCCGAACCCGGGTCGGGTTCAGGGTCTCCACGGCGCTCTTCACGGTTCGGTCTCCTTGGTGGCTGACTTCTCGGGTTCTGCCGGAGCCAGAGCGGCATCCGGCAAATTTCGCCGCCCGGGAGACTTCAGACGCTGAGACACACGGGCGTGCAGCTTGCATAGTAACGGCAGCGACTACACGGCCCAAAAGGCGATCACTCGCACTCGTCCGGGACGATCGACCGAGGTGGTCGGGGTGGCGGGATTTGAACCCACGGCCTTCCGCTCCCAAAGCGGACGCGCTACCAAGCTGCGCCACACCCCGTCTGGTGCGACACGTAGGGTACATGCCGCCAGGCGTCGCGGCCTTCCGGTTTCCCGCGCGCCGCGGACGGTCCGGCGCGGACCGGAAGGGGTGTGCGGTGAGGCGGGGCGACCCGCTAGGATGCCTGCAGTGCCGCGGTCGCCGACCTGCGGTGCACTGTGCGGGCGTAGCTCAATGGTAGAGCCCTAGTCTTCCAAACTAGCTACGCGGGTTCGATTCCCGTCGCCCGCTCCGAGAGGCCTCCGGCCCGGTCCCTTCGAGGGGCCGGGCCGGAGGCCTTCGTGCTGTCCGGAGACCTTTGCGCCGTCCGGGGCCTTCGGGCCGACCGGGCGCCTCCGTGCGGGCCGGAGACGGTGGGCCGGAGGCGGTGGACCGGAGGCGGTGGGCCGGTCAGAACTGGATCGAGTTGATCGTGTCCGCTATCGAGTTCAGGAACCGCTGGATGTCGTCGGCCATGCCGGTGGACGCCAGGAAGAAGCCGAACAGGACCGCGACGATCGCCGGGCCCGCCTTGATGGAGCCCCCTCGCAGCAACACCACCAGGATGATCGCCAACAGCAGCACCACTGACAGTGAAATGGCCACAACTGATCACACCCTAGGTCGGTCCCTCTCCCGGCCCGGGGGTGCGGCCGCGCACACCCCCGCCAGAACCATCGTGCCACCAACCGGGCCCCGCTATGCGGCAGGTGACACATCGTCCGGCCGGCTTCTGGGGTGTCGCTGTTCCCCGTCCACGCGGACGTACTCAACCATCGCACCCCGCACACGAATTCGACAGAGCACCCGTGCGGGGAATTCCGGCCACTTCGTTTCGATGCCCACACAACGCGTTCGCAGATATTTCGAATTGTCGCGGGAAGCACATCGAGGGGCACATCACAGGGAGATCTCGCAGGCCCCCGCGGCCCCCGTAAGCCCATTGAAGCGGACATTCCAGTGGAGTCGCCCCCCGGACTTATGCACTGTTTAGTCATGACGAGTCATGACAAGTGGGGTGGTCCAGGGCCCGGTTTCCGGCGCGGCGCTGCTCGGGGGCGTACCGGCGCCACGGGGCCGCGGTGGTCGCGTTCGCCGAAATAGACAGGGCCCACGAGGCGCTCCGGCATGTGAATACCGGAATGACGTCGGAGGTTTTACGGATTCCCGCGGAGAACGCTAGGGTGCCTCAGATGTTCTACGCTGCCCCGTCCCCCACCAGAGCAGCGAGGTCCTGTGACGACTCGCCGATTTTCCGGCGGGGGGTCGCATGACGAGCTCGCTGCGATCGCGCGACGGCCGGAAGACTCCGCTCCCGTCGAACCGGCAGACGCAGCCGGACCGTGCGCGCGACGCGTTCTTCGACAACGCCAAGTACCTGGCGATCGTGCTGGTCGGTGTCGGTCACGCGTGGGGCCAGATCCTGGACGGCAACCGGACCGTGGAGACCCTGTACCGGGTGCTGTACACGTTCCACATGCCGGCGTTCATCATCATCTCCGGCTACTTCTCGCGCAGTTTCGATCTGAGCCCCCAGCGCGTCAGGCGACTGGTCACCGGTGTCGCCGTCCCCTACGTCGTCTTCGAGGTCGCCTACGCGCTGCACCGCCGCCTCAGCGAGGACCCGGGCGCCGACATCAGCCTGCTGGACCCCACCTACCTGCTGTGGTTCCTGTGCGCGCTGTTCGTCTGGCGGCTGACCACCCCCCTCTGGAAGACGGTCCGCCGGCCGCTGCCGATCGCCCTGGCCATCGCCGCGCTGGCCTCCGTGACACCGACGATCGGCAACGACCTGAACATGCAGCGGGTGCTGCAGTTCCTGCCGTGCTTCGTGCTGGGCCTGCTGCTGCGCCCCGAGCACTTCCGGCTGGTGCGGCGCCGCTCGGTGCGGATCATGTCCGTGCCGGTGGTCGCGGCGGCGGTGGCCGTCGCCTGGTGGTCGGTGCCGCGCATGGAGACCGGCTGGTTCTACCGCAACGCCCCGGTGCAGGACACGGGCGCCCCCTGGTGGACCGGGCCCGTCGTGACGCTCGCGCTCTTCGGCTGCTCGGTGGTGCTCTCCGCGTGCTTCTTCGCCTGGGTGCCCGGTCGCCGCATGTGGTTCACGGCCCTCGGCGCGGGCACGATCTTCGGCTACCTGCTGCACGGCTTCCTGGTGAAGGAGGGCACGTACGCCGGCTGGTTCTCCCATCCCGCGCTCGACCGGCCGCTCGGCGAGATCGGGCTGACCGTCCTCGGCGCCGCCGTCATCACCGTGCTGTGCACCAGGCCCGTCCAGCGGGTCTTCAGGTGCGTGGTGGAGCCGAGGATGGAATGGGCCTTCCGGCGGGACCCGGGTGAGGCCGCCCGCGACCGCGAGCGGCGGGAGAAGCCCGAGATGCGCGCGGCACGCGAGGCAGCCGAGGTGCGCGAGGCGCACGTGCCCGGCAGGGACGGCGAGAAGGTCTCCGTCTAACTCCGGGCCGTCGGGCCGCCGTCCGGACCGAGGAGTGCGCGCATCCGCGTGTACTTCTCGGTCAGCCGGGCGCGGGTGCCCTCGTCGAGGACCGCGAGCCGCGCCGGGTCGGCGTTGTGCGCCAGGTCGGCCTCCTTGACCAGGCGTGCGCCGGGCGTGGCGAGGATGCGCGCGGCGTACTCCTCGGGCGGCTCCCCCGCGCGCTTGGTGAGGGCGAGCACGATGTCCTTGGTGCGGCGGCTCACCGGGGCCTCGCGCAGCCACTCCTCGGAGAGCGCGTCGTCCTCGACGGCGTCGTGCAGCCAGGCCGCCGCGATCTGCTCCTCGTCGCCGCCGCGCCGCCGGACGCCCTCGGCCACGGCCCGCAGGTGGTCGGTGTACGGCCGTCCGGCCTTGTCGGTCTGTCCGGCGTGGGCGGCGCGGGCGATGGTCTCGACCTCGGCCGCGGAGAGGGCCGGGGAGGGTTCGCCGGTGGGTGAGGGAGTGAGGGGCACGCCGTCCAGTGTGTCAGTCGGCCGTCGCCGGGGCCGCAGCCGTCGAGGCGGGCGTCGCCGGGCTGTGGGACGTCGCGCCCTCCCGGCAGATCAGCAGGAGCGCCCGGTCGTCGTTGACGTCCTTGGCGACCGCCTCGATCAGGTGCCAGGCGGCGCCGTGGAAGCCGCCCGCGACATAGCGGTCGGCCTCGCCGGTCAGGCGGTCGATGCCCTCGGCGATGTCGCGGTCGGACGTCTCCACCAGTCCGTCCGTGAACAGCATCAACACGTCCCCGGGGCGCAGCGAGCCCTTCACGGGGTCGAACTGCGCCCCGTCGTACACCCCGAGCAGCGGTCCCTCGGCGGTCTTCTCCTCCCAGCGGCCGGTGCCGGCGCTGAGCTGGAGGCCCGGTGGATGTCCGGCGGAGTACAGCTCGTAGTCGCCGGAGTCGAGGTCGAGGACGAGGTGGATGGAGGTGGCGAAGCCCTCGTCCCAGTCCTGGCGGAGCAGGTAGCCGTTGGCGGCCGGCAGGAAGGCGTGCGGCGGGAGGCTGCCCAGCAGGCCGCCGAACGCGCCCGACAGCAGCAGGGCCCGGGAGCCCGCGTCCATGCCCTTGCCGGAGACGTCGGTGAGGACCACCTCGAGGGTCCGGCCGCCGTTCGTGCGGGCCGCGACGACGAAGTCGCCGGAGAAGGACTGGCCGCCGGCCGGACGCAGCGCCATCTCGCGGTGCCAGCCCGGCGGCAGGCCCGGCAGCTTGCTCTGGACCCTGATGCGTTCGCGCAGGTCGAAGAGCATGGTCCCGCCGCGCCGCCAGGGCACGCCGACCCGGCTGCGGAACTGGGCGACCAGCAGCCCGAAGAAGCCGCAGGCCGCGACGACCAGGACGACGCCGGGGGTGACGCGGGAGGGGCCTTCGGTGTACGGACCCAGTTGGACCGACTCCACGATCAGCGCGGTGGCCGCCGCCGCGTACAGGCCGAGCAGGCTCGCCGGGCGCAGCAGCAGGCCGCCCGCGACGATCGGCAGGACCAGCGCGGCCGGTGCGCACCACACGCTGTTCATCATCGTGGTGGCCGCGATCACGGGGATCATCAGCAGCAGCCCGGCCAGGGCGATCCAGTCCGAGCCGTCGCCGCGGAAGTAGTCGACGGCGGACCGGCGCATGCCGACGCGGGCCCGGTGCCACTGCTTCTTCCACCGGGCCGTGAACGTCTCGGCCTCCGCGCGCCGCTGTCGTCCTGCTGCCATTAGTTCGGGACCCTATCCATCGGACCGGCCGCTTGGCACGGGAGGCCCCACTTGTCCCCCGTCCGAGGCCTGACTTCACAGTGAACTTCACGTACGGCCGTCGCGCCGCACCCTGGCGGAAATTGGTTCGACCGTCCCGGACGGCCCTGGTACGCATGAGCCATGGGCGAGGACCGCGATGTGATGACCGAGCTGCGCGTGCTGCGGCAGGACGAGTGGAGCCAGTGGTACGGGACGCTGATCCGGGCCTTCGGCGGGGTGCCGGAGTCGGCGGAGGAGAAGGCGCTCTACGCCTCCCTGACGCAGGCCGACCGCTCCATCGGCTTCTGGGAGCGCGAGCAGTGTGTCGGGACGGCGGGGGCGTTCGGCTTCCGGATGACCGTGCCGGGCGGGGCCGAGGTGCCCGCGGCGGGCGTGACGATGGTGAGTGTCGCCGCCACGCACCGGCGCCGGGGCCTGCTGACGGCGATGATGCGGCGGCAGCTGGACGACGTACGGTCCTGGGGTGAACCGCTGGCCGTGCTGACGGCCTCCGAACCGGGGATCTACGGCCGGTTCGGGTACGGCGCCGCGACCTACCAGATCAACGCGGAGATCGACACGGACCGGGTCCGGCTGTCCGTGCCCGACGGCACGGATGACGTACGGCTGGAGTACGCGGCGCCCGCGGAGGTGCTCGAAGCGTGCGAGGCGGTGTACGCGCGGCTGGTCCCCGGGCGGCCGGGGATGCTGGCGCGCCGGCCCGGCTGGGAACGGGTGGGGCTGCTGGACCCGGAGAGCAAGCGGGAAGGGGCCTCTCCGCTGCAGTGCGTGGTGGCCCGGCGGGACGGCGAGGTCACGGGGTACGCGCGGTTCCGGGTGCGGCCGGCCTGGGGCGACGAGGGTCCCAGGGGCACGGTGGCCCTGAGCGAGCTGGCCGGGCTGGACCCGGCGACCAGGGCGGCGCTGTGGCGCTTCCTGTTCGGCATCGACCTGACCTCCACGCTGGCGGTGCGGGGACGGCCGGTCGACGAGGAGTGGCAGTACCAGGTGTCGGACATCAGGCGGTGCCGCCCGGCGGTGCGGGACGCGTTGTACGTACGGCTGGTGGACGTGGCGGCGGCGCTGACGGCGCGGACCTACCTGGCGCCGGTGGACGTCGTGCTGGAGGTCGAGGACGCCTTCTGCCCCTGGAACGCGGGGCGTTGGCGACTCAGCGGGGACGCGAAGGGGGCGACCTGCGAGCGTACGTCCGACGCGGCGGATCTCGCCCTGTCCGCGCGGGAGTTGGGGGCGGCCTACCTCGGCGGCGTGAGCCTGGGCTCGCTGGCCGCGGCCGGCCGCGTGCGGGAGGTGCGGCCGGGCGCGCTGGCGGAGGCGTCGGTGGGGTTCGGGTCGGACGTGGCGCCGTGGCTGCCGCACGGGTTCTGACGGCGGGGCGCTCCGTCTGACGGGGCCGTCCGGTGTCGGGGCGCTCCGTCAGGTCCCGGGTCGGGGCGTCACGTCCGCCGCGCGTGCGCCCGGCTCGGTCGCTGCTGGCAGGTCGGGCACCAGAAGAGGTTGCGGGCGGCGAGGTCCGCGGTGCGGACCGGGTCGCCGCAGAGGTGGCAGGGCTGCTGTGCCCGGCGGTAGACGTAGACCTCGCCGCCGTGGTCGTCGACGCGGGGCGGACGGCCCATGGCCTCGGGCGTGTGCTCGGGGCGGACGGTGTCGATGCGGTTGTTCCGGACGCCCTCCCGCATGAGGCCGGCCAGGTCGTGCCAGATCGCGTCCCACTCGGCGGGGGTGATGTCCCGGCCCGGCCGGTAGGGATCGATGCCGTGGCGGAAGAGGACCTCGGCGCGGTACACGTTGCCGACGCCGGCGATGACCTTCTGGTCCATGAGCAGGGCGGCGACGGTGGTGCGGCTGCGGGAGACACGGCGGTACGCGGCGCCGGGGTCGGCGTCCGGACGCAGGGGGTCGGGGCCGAGGCGGTCGTGTATCGCCTGCTTCTCCGCGTCGGTGATCAGGGCACAGGTGGTGGGGCCGCGCAGGTCCACGTACGCGGTGTCGTCGGCGAGGCGCAGGCGGACGGTGTCCGTGGGCGGGGGCGCGGGGGCTCCTCCGAAGGCGACCTTGCCGAAGAGGCCGAGGTGGATGTGGATCCACTCCTCGTCCCGGAAGCCCAGGAACAGGTGCTTGCCGTGGGCCTCGGTGCGGGTGAGCGCGGTGCCGGTGAGCAGCGCGGCGGCGTCGGAGAACTTGCCCTGGGGGCTGGTGACGCGCACGGTCCTGCCCGCGAAGGCGGCGGCGTAGTCCTGCGCCAGCCGGTGGATCGTGTGGCCTTCCGGCACGGGGTGGTCCTTCCTGCGTCTGCCCCGGGGCTCCGACCGGGCCGCCGTCGCGCGGGCGTGCCGACGCTCACCGGACGGCAACCGCAGGGGCCCGGGCGTCGGTGCGGCGGCCTCGGGCCCTGCGCCCGTCGTGGGGGTGGGCCCCTCCGTCCTGCCGGGTCCGGGGCGCCCCCCCGGTGCTCGTGCGCCAGGGGGAAGGCCGCGGGACCTGGGGTGACCTACTGCTGCGGGTGGTGGGCCGGGATGGGCGGGAGGTCGCCGGTCGTCTCGTAGGAGCTGAGCATGTCGATGCGGCGGATGTGGCGTTCGTCGCCGGAGAACGGCGTGGCGAGGAAGGTCTCGACGAACTTCGTCGCCTCCTCCTGGGAGTGCATGCGGGCGCCGACGGCCACGACGTTGGCGTCGTTGTGCTGACGGCCCAGGGCCGCCGTCTCCTCGCTCCAGGCCAGCGACGCACGCACGCCCTTCACCTTGTTCGCCGCGATCTGCTCGCCGTTTCCGGAGCCGCCGATCACGATGCCGAGGGCGCCCGGGTCCGCGGCCGTCCGCTCCGCGGCGCGGAGGCAGAAGGGCGGGTAGTCGTCCTGGGCGTCGTAGAGGTGCGGGCCGCAGTCGACGGGGTCGTGGCCCGCCGCCCGGAGCCAGTCGACGAGGTGGTTCTTGAGTTCGTAGCCCGCATGGTCGGAGCCGAGATACACGCGCATGGCACGAGTGTGACACGCGCCCCACGGGGCAGCAGCGTCGGGTGTCGGGTCGGAATACACCAGGTGAAACAATGGAAGCTCAGGGAAAGCTCAAGTAACGATCCGGAATCAAAGGTTCCCGAATTCGTTCACCTCCGTTTCACTGGTCCGGCTCGTACACCGCTCGTACGGGAAACTGCTCGACCGGCGCAAAGGAAAACCACCCCATGACTTCGCAGCCGACCCTGACCAAGGCCGAGGAAGATCCCGGCAGCCCCGGAGACCCCGGGACCGGGCTCCAGGCCGGACTCAAGAACCGCCACCTTTCGATGATCGCCATTGGCGGTGTCATCGGGGCCGGGCTGTTCGTGGGTTCCAGTACCGGTATCGCCACCGCCGGGCCCGGCATTCTTCTTTCGTACGCGCTCGTCGGCACCCTCGTGGTGCTGGTGATGCGGATGCTCGGCGAGATGTCCGCCGCCAACCCGACCTCGGGTTCCTTCTCCGCGCACGCCGACCGGGCGCTCGGGCCCTGGGCCGGGTTCTCCATCGGCTGGCTCTACTGGTTCTTCTGGGTCGTCGTGCTGGCGGTGGAGGCGACCGCCGGCGCCAAGATCCTCGAAGGCTGGATACCGGCCGTGCCCCAGTGGGGCTGGGCCCTGATCGTGATGGTGGTGCTGACCGCCACCAACCTCGTCTCGGTCGGCTCCTACGGCGAGTTCGAGTTCTGGTTCGCCGGGATCAAGGTCGTCGCGATCGCCGCGTTCATCGTGGTCGGCGGGCTGGCCGTCTTCGGGCTGCTGCCGGGTGTCGACAGCGAGCAGGCGGGGCTGGCCAATCTGACGGAACACGGCGGGTTCCTGCCCAACGGGGCGGGGGCGATCCTGACCGGTGTGCTGCTCGTGGTCTTCTCCTTCATGGGCAGCGAGATCCCCACCCTGGCCGCCGGCGAGTCCGAGGACCCGCAGCGGGCCGTCACCAAGGCGACCAACAGCATCATCTGGCGTATCGCCGTCTTCTACCTGGGCTCCATCTTCGTCGTGGTCGCCCTGCTGCCCTGGGACTCGCAGTCGATCATCGACAAGGGTTCGTACGTGGCCGCGCTGGACTCGCTCGGCATCGCCAACGCCGGTCAGATCATGAACTTCATCGTGCTGACGTCCGTGCTGTCCTGCCTGAACTCCGGGCTCTACACGGCCTCCCGCATGGCCTTCTCGCTCGGTCAGCGAGGTGACGCCCCGAAGGCCTTCGCCCGGACCACGCGCAGCGGTGTGCCGCGGACGGCGATCCTCGTGTCCGTGGTGTTCGGTTTCGTCGCCGTGTTCTTCAACTACGAGTTCCCGGACTCCGTCTTCCTCTTCCTCGTCAACTCCTCGGGGGCCGTGGCGCTCTTCGTGTGGCTGGTGATCTGCTTCTCGCAGCTGCGGATGCGGAAGATCATCCAGGCGGAGGCGCCGGAGAAGCTGGTGGTGCGGATGTGGCTGTTCCCGTACCTGACCTGGGTGGCCGCCGCCGTCATCGTCTTCGTGCTCGGCTACATGCTCACCGACACCGAGAACAACGGGCGCACGACCGTGCTGCTGTCGCTGCTCGTCGCGGCGCTCGTGCTCGCCGTCGCCGTCGTCAAGCAGAAGCTGGGCGCGCGCAAGGCCGTCGCCGACGGGAGCTGACCGCCGGCGGAACGCAAGGAAGGGGCCGGCCCGATCGCGGTGCGATCGGGCCGGCCCCTTTTTGCGTGCGGTCGGCGTGCGGTCGCCGCGTCCTAGCGCTTGCCGACCAGCTTCCAGGCGGTGGGCACCAGTCCCATCGCCAGGGCCGCCTTCAGGGCGTCGCCGAGCAGGAAGGGCGTGAGGCCGGCCGCGATCGCGGCGCTCAGGGACAGGTCCGCGGCGAGGGCCAGGTACGGGACGCCGACGGCGTAGATGATCGCCTCGCCGACCAGCATCGTGCCGGCCATGCGCAGCATCGAGCGGTCGGCGCCGCGGCGGGCCAGCGCTCCGACGACGGTGGCGGCGAGCAGCATGCCGAGGACGTAGCCGAGGGACGGGGCGCCGGTGCCGGAGCCGCCCTCCGCGAACCACGGCACGCCCGCCATGCCGACCAGCGCGTACAGCGCGAGCGAGAGCAGGCCGCGGCGTGCGCCGAGCGAGGTGCCGACGAGCAGCGCGGCGAAGGTCTGGCCGGTCACCGGGACCGGGGAGCCCGGTACGGGCACCGCGATCTGGGCCGCGAGGCCGGTGAGCACGGCACCGCCGGCCACGAGCGCGACGTCGCGGACTCGGGAGGAGGGGACGAGGTCGGCGAGGACCTGCCGGGAGGGGGCGGGGACGGCAGCGGTGCTCATGGGGACTCCGCGGTGGTGTGGACATGTCGGGACTCCGCGACGCTATCCCAGCGCGGTCGGGCCGATCACCAGCAGTGCTCGACAAAGGGCTGGTCGCGCGCTTGGTGGGCTCTCGACAAAGGGCGCGGGCTACACCTGGTCCGGGGTGACACCGGTCACCGTGACGGGGAGGTGAGCCTCACTCACGTCACTCGCGTCATGCGCGTCACGTGCGTCATGCGCGTCACGCGTGTCACACAGAACCGGAATCTCGCATTCGGACGCTCACGTTCCGTATCGGGATCGTCCGCATCGTGGGCAGCCGGTGTCGCCGACCGGCTCGACGCCGGAGACTGTGGGCGTTTTTTCCCTGCCCCCCACGCATTGGACGAGCCGCTCCATGTCCAACAGCACCACCGAGGCGCCGGCGCGGTCCGACGACGCCTCGCTCTCCCACGGCCTCAAGCAGCGCCACCTGTCGATGATCGCCCTCGGCGGCGTGATCGGTGCCGGGCTGTTCGTCGGCTCCGGGGCCGGCATCGCCGCCGCCGGGCCGTCGATCGTCGTCGCCTACACCCTCTCCGGTCTCCTCGTGATGCTGGTGATGCGGATGCTGGGCGAGATGTCGGCCGCGTATCCGTCCTCGGGCTCCTTCTCCGCGCACGCCGAGCGGGCGATCGGGCCGTGGGCCGGCTTCACCGCCGGCTGGGCGTTCTGGGTGCTGCTGTGCACGGCCGTGGGCCTGGAGGGCATCGGTGCCGCCCAGATCGTCCACGGCTGGCTGCCGGGCACGCCCGAGTGGGCCTGGGTGGCCCTGTTCATGGTGGTGTTCTGCGGGACGAACCTGGCCGCGGTGAAGAACTTCGGCGAGTTCGAGTTCTGGTTCGCCGCCCTCAAGGTCGGCGCGATCTCGCTGTTCCTCGTTCTCGGCGTGCTGGCGATCGCGGGCGTCCTGCCGGGTACCGACTCCCCCGGCACCTCGCACCTGAGCGACTTCCTGCCCAACGGCGGCAACGGTCTGATCATCGGCCTGCTCGCCTCGGTGTTCGCCTACGGCGGCCTGGAGACGGTGACCATCGCGGCGGCCGAGTCGGAGAACCCGGTGAAGGGCGTGGCGAGCGCCGTGCGGACCGCGATGTGGCGGATCGCGCTGTTCTACATCGGCTCGATGGCGGTCATCGTCACCCTGGTGCCCTGGGACTCCGCGGAGGTCGTGGAGAAGGGCCCGTACGTCGCCGCCCTCGACGAGCTGGGCATCCCGGGCGCCGGTCAGCTCATGAACGTCGTCGTGCTGGTCGCGCTGCTGAGCGCGATGAACGCCAACATCTACGGCGCCTCGCGCATCGGCTACTCGCTGGTCGAGCGCGGCCAGGGCCCCAAGGCGCTGGGCCGGGTCTCGGGCGGTGTGCCGCGGGTCGCGGTGCTCGTCTCGTCGCTCTTCGGCTTCGGGTGCGTGCTGCTCAGCTACTGGCGGCCCGACGACGTGTTCGCCTGGCTGCTGAACATGATCGGCGCGGTCATCCTGGTCGTCTGGATCTTCATCGCCGTCTCCCAGCTGCGGCTGCGCCGCCGTCTGGAGCGGGAGGAGCCCGAAAAACTGGTCGTGCGCATGTGGGGCTTCCCGTGGCTGACGTGGGTGGCGCTGGCGGCCATGGTCGCGGTGTTCGTGCTGATGGCCCGCGAGCCGGACACGCGGGTGCAGCTGTACTCGACCGGCGCGATGACGCTGGTCCTGGCGGCCGCCGGCTACGCCTGGCAGCGACGGCGGGCGCGCGCCTAGCCGCCGCCCGGAGCACTCGGGGCCCTCGCACGGAGACGATCCGGGCGGGGGCCCTTCTCGTGCGCCACGGCACGCCCGCGCGCCCCCGCGGCCCACCGCCGGCGCCCTCTTGCTGCTAGCGTGCACTTGCAAGCTTTGTGCAATAAGAGGTCTGAGGGGATCCGCCATGCCCGTCTACACGCTTCCTGAACTGCCGTACGACTACTCCGCGCTGGCCCCCGTGATCAGCCCCGAGATCATCGAGCTGCACCACGACAAGCACCACGCGGCGTACGTCAAGGGCGCCAACGACACGCTGGAGCAGCTCGCCGAGGCGCGGGACAAGGAGACCTGGGGCTCGATCAACGGCCTGGAGAAGAACCTGGCCTTCCACCTCTCCGGGCACATCCTGCACTCGATCTACTGGCACAACATGACCGGGGACGGCGGGGGCGAACCGCTGGACAAGGACGGCGTGGGCGAGCTGGCCGACGCGATCGCCGAGTCGTTCGGGTCCTTCGCCGGCTTCAAGGCGCAGCTCACCAAGGCCGCCGCGACCACCCAGGGCTCCGGCTGGGGCGTGCTGGCCTACGAGCCGCTGAGCGGCCGCCTGATCGTCGAGCAGGTCTACGACCACCAGGGCAACGTCGGCCAGGGCTCCGTCCCGATCCTGGTCTTCGACGCCTGGGAGCACGCCTTCTACCTCCAGTACAAGAACCAGAAGGTCGACTTCATCGACGCCATGTGGGCGGTCGTCAACTGGCAGGACGTGGCGAAGCGCTACGAGGCCGCCAAGTCCCGCGCCGACGTGCTGCTGCTGGCCCCCTGAGCCGTCCGACCCCTGATCGTCCTGCCTCGTGATCGTCTTCTCACCCTTCACGGCGGCAGGCGGAATGAGGGAAGCCCCCGCGAGGACGTGACTCGCGGGGGCTTCCTGTGCGCGAAGGGGCCGCCGGGAGGCGGTCGGGGCCTGCGGGCGAGCCCGCCGTGCCGGCGGGAACAGGTGACCGCCCGCGCGCGGAGGCTTCCCGGTGGGAGGGGTTCCGGGCCACAGTGGCCCGCATGGGTCTTCCGATCAGGCGGTGTCCCAACTGCGGGGACACGGACCAGGCGTTCCGGCCGCTCGACGACGCGGAGCGGGCGTACGCCCTGGGGCAGGTGCCCAGGGCCGACCTGGGCACCTACCGGCGCTGCGCCCGTGCGGGATGCGTCCGCGTGCAGTCCTACTTCAACTGGCGGTCCGGCTTCGATCTGCCGGACTCCTTCCGGCCTACAGGTTGCTGAAGTCCGGCCCCTTGGTGCGGGTGCGCTTGATCTCGTAGAAGCCGGGGACGGAGGCGACGGCCAGGGTGCCGTCCCATAGCCGGGCGGCGTCCTCGCCCCGGGGCGCGGGGGTGACGACCGGGCCGAAGAAGGCGACCTGCTCGCCGTCGGCGCCGGGGACGGCGATGACCGGGGTGCCGACCTCCTGGCCGACCTTGTCGATGCCCTCCTGGTGGGAAGCGCGCAGCTGCGGCTCGTACGGGGTGGAGTCCCAGTGGTCCAGGAGGGACTCGGGCAGGCCGACGTCCTTCAGGGCGGCGGCGACCGTCTCCTTCTCCGGACCCTCGCCCTGGTTGTGGAAGCGGGTACCGAGCGCGGTGTAGAGATCACCGAGGACCTCGGGGCCGTGCTCCTCCTGGGCGGCGACGACCACGCGGACCGGGCCCCAGGCCTTGGTCTCGAGCATCTCGCGGTACTCCTCGGGCAGCTCGTCGAGCTTGTCCTCGTTCAGGACGGCGAGGCTCATCAGGTGCCAGCGCACCTGGATGTCCCTGACCTTCTCCACCTCCAGCACCCAGCGGGAGGTCATCCAGGCCCACGGGCACAGCGGGTCGAACCAGAAGTCGACGGGAGTCTTCTCCGACATGTCTCTCCTCAGGAGGTGGCGCAACCGAGCTTTTCTCAGGCCAACCCACCGGTCACTCCCGCCATTCCCGGCTGCCGCCCGTCAGGGCCACATGGCAGGATCGGTGCTGTCCGCATACTGAACACACCCGAGGGAGTGCCGCCCGTGCCCGGTGAGAATCTGTCCCGCGACGAGGCCCGGGAGCGGGCCGCCCTGCTCTCCGTCGACGGGTACGACGTGTCCCTCGACGTGCGTTCGGCCATCGGCGACGCGGAGGGTGACGGTCCGCGCACCTTCCGTTCCGTGACGACGATCCGCTTCCGCTGCAACGAGCCGGGCGCGAGCAGCTTCGCCGACCTGATCGCGCCGAGCGTGACCGCCGTGTCCCTCAACGGCCGCGACCTCGACCCGAGCGAGGTCTTCGACGGCACCCGGATCGCCCTGGAGGACCTGGCCGCCGACAACGAGCTGGTCGTCGACGCGCGGTGCGCCTACTCCCGGACCGGCGAGGGCCTGCACCGCTTCGTCGACCCCGAGGACGGCGAGGTCTACCTCTACACCCAGTACGAGCCGGCCGACTCCCGCCGGGTCTTCGCCACCTTCGAGCAGCCGGACCTGAAGGCACCCTTCCGCCTCGAGGTGCGGGCGCCCGAGGAGTGGACGGTGTGGAGCAACGGCACCGGGGAACGCATGGAAGAAGGGCGCGCAGCGCTCCCGCAGAAGGGTGGTGGTGGGCGACCGGCGGGCGGGGTGTGGCGGTTCGCGGAGACGAAGCCGATCTCGACGTACATCACCTGTGTCGTCGCGGGCCCGTACCACTACGTCACGGACCGCTACGAGCGGACCTTCGAGGACGGCACCCGGCTGGAGATCCCGCTCGGCGCCCTGTGCCGCAAGGGGCTGGCGCCGCACTTCGACGCCGACGACGTCTTCCTGGTCACCAAGCAGGGCCTGGACTTCTTCCACGACCACTTCGACTACCCGTACCCCTTCGGCAAGTACGACCAGGCCTTCGTGCCCGAGTACAACCTCGGCGCGATGGAGAACCCGGGGCTGGTGACCTTCCGCGAGGAGTTCATCTTCCGGGGCAAGGTCACCCGGGCGTCCTACGAGGGCCGCGCCAACGTGATCCTGCACGAGATGGCGCACATGTGGTTCGGCGACCTGGTCACCATGGAGTGGTGGGACGACCTGTGGCTCAAGGAGTCCTTCGCCGACTTCATGGGCACCTTCGCGAACGTCGGCGCGACCCGTTTCAAGGACGCCTGGATCACCTTCGCCAACCGCCGCAAGGCCTGGGCCTACCGGGCGGACCAGCTCCCCTCCACCCACCCGATCACGGCCGACATCCGTGACCTGGAGGACGCCAAGCTGAACTTCGACGGCATCACGTACGCCAAGGGCGCCTCCGTGCTCAAGCAGCTGGTGGCGTACGTCGGGCAGGACGCCTTCCTGGAGGGCGCCCGGCGCTACTTCAAGCGGCACGCGTACGGCAACACGCGCCTCGGCGACCTGCTGTCGGTGCTGGAGGAGACCAGCGGGCGGGACATGAGCGCCTGGGCGCGGTCCTGGCTCCAGACGGCGGGCGTCAACGCGATGACCCCGCAGGTGCTGCTGAGCCCCGACGGGCGGGTGGACGAGCTGGCGGTGGTGCAGGAGGCTGCCGAGACGCATCCCGAACTGCGCCCGCACCGGGTGGCGGTGGGCCTGTACCGGCGCACCGGCGAGGGCGCCCTGGAGCGGTACGCGCGCGCCGAGGTGGACGTCGACGGGCCGCGCACGGTGGTGGCGGAGCTGGCCGGCGCCGAGGCGCCCGAGCTGGTCCTGGTCAACGACGACGACCTGACGTACTGCAAGACCCGCTTCGACGAGACCTCGCTGGCCACGCTGCGCGAGCACCTGGGCGCGCTGACCGACCCGCTGGCCCGTGCCCTGTGCTGGTCGGCGCTGTGGAACATGACGCGGGACGCGCTGCTGCCGGCGCGGGACTTCACCGGCCTGGTGCTGCGCTTCGCGGGGCGCGAGTCGGACATCGGGGTCCTCCAGATGCTGCACGCCTGGGCGCACTCGGCGCTCGTGCACTACGCGGCCCCCGAGTGGCGGGAGACCGGCGGGCGGCTGCTCGGCGAGGGCGCGCTGCGGGAGCTGCGGGAGGCCGCGCCGGGCGGCGAGCAGCAGCTGGCGTGGGCGCGGTTCTTCGCGGCGGTGGCCGGCGACGAGGCCGGACTGCGGTTGCTGCGCGGCCTGTTGGACGGGACCGAGAAGGTCGACGGCCTGGACGTGGACCAGGAGCTGCGCTGGGCGTTCCTGCAGCCGCTCGCCGCGCACGGCCACGCCGACGAGGGCGTGCTCGCCGCCGAGCTGGCCCGGGACGACACCGCCTCCGGCAAGCGGCACCAGGTGCGCTGCCTGGCGGCCCGTCCCTCGGCGGCGGTGAAGGCGCAGGCCTGGGCGCAGGTGGTGGAGTCGGACGCGCTGTCGAACGCGCTGGTGGAGGCGACCATCGCGGGCTTCGCGCAGCCCTCGCAGCGGGAGCTGCTCGCGCCGTACGCCGAGAAGTACTTCGCGGCGATCGAGCGGATCTGGGCCGAGCGGTCGATCCAGATCGGGATGGACGTGGTGCGGGGGCTGTTCCCGTCCCTGCGGGACTCCCGGGACACCCTGGACGCGACGGACGCGTGGCTGTCCGCGCACGAGGACGCCGCGCCCGCGCTGCGCCGGCTGGTGCTGGAGGCGCGGGACGACCTGGCGCGGGCACTGCGGGGCCAGGAGTGCGACGCGGCGGCGGGCCGCTGAACCGCTGAGCTGCCGAGCTGCTGAGCTGCTGAGCTGCTGAGCCGCTGATGCCGGACCGATGAACCGGAACCGATGAACCCGGGCCTATCTTTGGCCAACGATTGGGCGCTCCGTCATCGTTACGGAATTCGGTCACCAGCAGCCGTAACCCCTGGTCCGCACGGCGACGGACCAGGGGTTCTCGGCATCCGAACACCCGTCCTTTAGGGCGGCCTTGTCCGGATTGTGCGATGGGCTTGTAACAGCGGTTAAGGGCCGGATCGGGTGCGGGAAGGTCCCGGTCATGACGCACAACACCCCGCTCTCCCCCCGCCCGCTCCACCACCTCGCCGAAGGCCGGCGCCGCCTGATGACGGTCACTCAGTTGCGGGCGCACGGTGTCTCCGCCGCCGAGACCGACGAACAGTGCCGTCCCGGCGGGCCGTGGCAGCAGCTCCTCCCCCACGTCGTCCTGCTCCACCCGGGCCCGCCGACCAGCGAGGAGCGCCTGCACGCGGTGCTGATGTACGCGGCGCGGGAGCGCACCGCGGCGGCCGCCGGCTCCCCCGCCGGCGTCCCGGCCTCCGTGCCGGTGCAGCCGGGCGGGACCGGGCGGCCCGTCCCGGGTTACGCGGAGGCGATGATCACGGGTCTGGCCGCGCTGACGCTGCACGGCTTCCGCGCCGCTCCCCCGCTGCCGTCCCTGGACGCCATCGACGTCCTGGTGCCGAGGCTGCGCCGGCTGCGCACGACGGGCTGCGCCCGCATCGTCCGGACCACGGCGCTGCCCACCGCCGAGCAGATCACCGGGGTGCCGGTGGCTCCGGTGGCGCGGGCGCTGGCCGACGCGGTGGCGGGACTGTCGGACGCGGGCGTCGTCCGCCTGCTGCTGACGGAGGCGGTGCGCGGCGGGCACTGCGAACCGGCGGCGGTGGTACGGGAACTGAACCGGGCCCGGCTGCTGAGCCGTCCGCACGTGGTGGACGCCGTCGACTCGCTGGTCGCCGAGGGGCGGACCCTCGCGGAGCAGCGCCTGTACCGGATGGTGCGCGAGCACGGTCTGCCGGAACCGGTGTGGAACGTCGACCTGCGGCTGCCCGGCGGCCCCCACCTCGGCGGGGTGGACGCCTACTGGCCCGAGCACTCGGTGGCGCTGGAGCTGGACACCCGCGCCCACCGGCAGCAGGACGACGACGCCGAGTGGGCCGAACACGCCCGCAAGCGCGAGCACCTGGAACGACTGGGCGTCACGGTCGTGCACCTGACGCCGCGCAAGCTGCGGGACAGCCCGGAGCACCAGGCGACCGTCGTACGGACCGCGTTGATGGCGGCCGCGGACAGGGAACCCGCCGCGTACGTCGTGGTGCTGCCCCGGTAGTGACGGACCGGGGCGGTCGCCAGGAGGGGAGAGGAGGGGCCGCCGGAACTCCGGCGGCCCCTCCTCACGCACGCGGCCCGGCAGCGCGCGCCGCGACGGGAATGTCACAGGGCACCCCTTACGTCCCCGGTGGCGCATGGCGGAAGTACGCCATGACTTCGCCCCGTCCCGGACAACTCTCCCCAAAGAGTGATCCCTTGCGTAAAGCTGAGCGGTCGTCCGGGATCGTATTCCGGACTGCCCGCGGCCAGCACCGATCGGCCCCGGTCGTCCACGCACGTTCCTTTACCTACAAGGGATGCCGATGACCCACACCCCCCAGCGCGCACCGATAACGGGCGCGAGACGCGCGGCCCGCCTGGCCGTGGCCACGGGCCTCGTCGCCGCGCTCTGTGCCGTCGGACCGATACCCGTGGCTCTCGCAGCCGACGGTCCGGGCGCCGCCCCGCCGGTCGACGCCTCTGTCAAGTCGGCGCACGACAAGCTCGGTTCCGCCGACGCGGACCTGCTCGCCGAGGCGAAGGCCGAGGGCACGAAGAACGTCACCATGATGGTGGCCACCGCACCGGGCCGGACCGAGCAGGTGGCGCAGGAGCTCGACGCGGTCGGCGGCGGCTCCGTCGGCCGCACCTACGACGCGCTGGGCTACGTCCGCGCCACCGTGCCCACCGGGAAGGCGGACGCGGCCATCGCCGCCGCCGCGAAGCTCTCCTCCGTGCAGGGCATCGACCTGCGGGACGAGATCCCGCTGGACGACCCGACGCCGAGCGCGGACACGGCGAAGGGCGCCCCGCACCAGGGCCGCTCCTACCCCGCGCCGGACCGCAGGACGCCCGCCGAGAACCCGTACAACCCGTCCTTCGAGACGGGCGCCGTCGACTTCGTGAAGAAGAACCCGAAGGCGGACGGCCGCGGCATCACCATCGGCGTCCTCGACTCGGGCGTCGACCTCGGCCACCCGGCGCTCCAGCGGACCACCACCGGTGAGCGCAAGATCGTCGACTGGGTGACCGCGACCGACCCGGTCGTGGACGGCGACCGGACCTGGCGCCCGATGGACACCCCCGTCTCCGGCCCGACCTTCACCTACGGCGGGGAGACCTGGACGGCCCCGGCGGGCTCGTACCGGGTCAGCACCTTCCTGGAGTCGTACACCACCGGCGGTGACGCCGCGGGCGACGCCAACCGGGACGGCGACACCACCGACTCCTGGGGCGTGCTGTACGACAAGGCGGCCGGCACCGTCCGCGTCGACCTGAACGACAACCACGACTTCGCCGACGACACCCCCATGAAGCCCTACAAGGACGGCTTCCAGGTCGGGTACTTCGGCACCGACGACCCGGCGACGGACGTGGCGGAGCGCCAGCCCTTCGTCGTCGAGATCCGCGAGGACGTCGTCCGCAACGCGGCCGGGGACAAGGCCGACTTCGTCAACATCGGCGTCATCGAGGGCTCGCACGGCTCCCACGTGGCCGGCCTCACCGCCGCCAACGGCCTCTTCGGCGGGCGGATGAACGGCGCGGCCCCCGGTGCGAAGATCGTCTCCTCGCGCGCCTGCACCTGGAGCGGCGGCTGCACCAACGTCGCGCTCACCGAGGGCATGATCGACCTCGTCGTCAACCGGGGCGTCGACATCGTCAACATGTCGATCGGCGGCCTGCCCGCCCTCAACGACGGCGCCAACGCACGCGCCCTGCTGTACACGCGGCTCATCGACACCCACGGCGTCCAGCTGGTGATCTCCGCGGGCAACTCCGGCCCCGGCGCCAACACCATCGGCGACCCGGCCCTCGCGGACAAGGTGATCTCGGTCGGCGCGTCCATCTCCCGCGAGACCTGGGCCGCCAACTACGGCTCCGTGGTGAGCAAGAAGTACGCGATGATGCCGTTCTCCTCGCGCGGCCCGCGTGAGGACGGCGGCTTCACGCCGACGCTGACCGCGCCCGGCGCCGCGGTGAACACCATCCAGACCTGGGCGCCCGGCGCCCCGGTCGCCGAGGCGGGTTACGACCTGCCCGCCGGCTACGGCATGCTCCAGGGCACCTCGATGGCCTCTCCGCAGGCCGCCGGCGCCTCCGCGCTGCTCCTGTCGGCCGCGAAGCAGGCCGGCGTCGACCTCACCCCGGCGAAGCTGCGCACCGCGCTGACCTCCACCGCCGACCGCATCGCGGGAGCACAGGCCTACGAGCAGGGCGCGGGCCTGATCAACGTCCCCGACGCCTGGCGCGCGATCCGCGAGGGCGCCACCGCCCACGAGTACACGGTCCAGGCGCCGGTCGACACCGCGATCGACCAGTTCCTGAAGACCCCCGGCCGCGGCACCGGCCTCTACGACCGCGAGGGCGGCCTGAAGGCCGGCGGGAAGAAGACGTACGACATCACGCTGACCCGTAGCTCCGGCGCCGACCGGGCGATCCGGCACGAGCTGCACTTCGAGAACAACGCCGGGCGCACCTTCCGGATCGTCGGCCCGGACGTGGTGAAGCTGCCGCTGAACGAGCCGGTGACCGTCCGGGTGGAGGCCGCGCCCCGCTCCGAGGGGATCAAGAGCGCGGTCCTGGAGGTCGACGACCCGCGCACCGAGGGCACCGACAAGCTGGTCCTGACCACGGTCGTCGCCTCGGCCCCGCTCGCCTACGACTTCTCCGCGCGCGACTCCGTGCAGCGCAACAGCACCCAGTCGTACTTCGTGACCGTCCCCGAGGGCGCGCAGGCGCTGGAGGTGGCGTTGAGCGGGCTGAGGAGCGGCAGCCAGACCCGGTTCATCGCCCTCCACCCCTACGGCGTCCCGGTCGACAACACCTCCACGCCGTACTGCTACAACAACTACCTCGACGGCAACGGCTGCCGGCCCGACGTGCGCGCGTACGCCGACCCGCAGCCCGGCGTCTGGGAGATCGAGGTCGAGTCGCGGCGCACCTCGCCGCTGCTGGACAACCCATACGAGCTGGACGTCGCCGTCCTCGGCGCCGGCTTCGACCCGGAGGTCGTGACCGTGCCCGAGGCGAAGGCCGGCATCCCGGCCGACGCCTCCTGGAAGGTGACCAACCGCTTCGCCCCGATCGAGGGCAAGCTCACCGGCGGGCCGCTGGGCTCGGCCGAGACGACCCGTCCGGCGATCCGGCAGGGTGAGAAGCGGACCTCCACGGTCCAGGTGCCCGAGGGCGCCGAGTCGCTGGACGTGGCCATCGGCGGCGTCTCCGACGCGGCCGCCGACCTGGACCTGACGGTCTACGACAAGGACGGCAACGTCGTCGGGCAGTCCGCCGACGGCGACTCGGAGGAGACGGTCTCCCTGCCGAAGCCGGCCGCCGGCGCCTACACCGTCGAGGTCGTCGGCTACGCGGTGCCGTCGGGCACCACGGAGTACGACTACCGGGACGTGTACTTCGCCGCCTCCCTCGGCTCGGTCGCGGTGGACGGCTCGGCGCCGGTGAAGCTCGGCACGGGCGCCTCGGCGACGGTCACCGGCAGCGTCACGGCGCTGGCCGCGGCCCCCGAGGGCCGGGAGTTCTTCGGCCGGGTCCAGCTGGTGAACGCCCACGGCACGGCCGCGGGCCTCGGCAGTGTGCGGATCGGGAAGGTCGTGCCGTAGTCCGGCACGACACCCTGGAGGGCGGGCGCTCCGCGGGGCGCCCGCCCTTCGCGTGTCCCGGATGCCCGGGGGTCAGTCGCAGGTGAGGGTGCGGGACTCGGGCAGGGACGCGGTGATCCGGGCGCGTTGGGCGGCGAGGGCCTCCTCGCCGGTGATCACGGTGTCCGGGGTGTCGCCGTACCGGGGGACGCCGATCAGCGCGTGGTCCCCGGCCGACAGGCGGGCCGTGGTGTCGTCCAGGACGAAGGTCATCGGCTCGTCCGCCGGGGTCACCGGGTCCGCCGCGTCCGCCCCGTCCGGCCGAGCCTCCGGCTTGTAGGAGCGGGTCACGTCGAGGGTGATCCGGTGCGTGCCGGTGCCCGGCAGGGGTTCGGCGCCGGTCACCGTGCCCTCGGCCACCACCCGCGCGCAGGCCAGGTAGCGGGGGCTGCCGAAGGCGACACCCGCCTCGGCGGAACCGGCCCGCTTGTCGTCGGCGGCGGCGCTGTCGGCCCCCGTGTCGGTCGCGCCGCCGCCCCGCACCACCAGCCACCCCAGCCCCGCCATCACCGCGCCGGCGCAGGCCACCGCGAGGGTGCCGAGGGCCAGGGCGAAGGGGCGGCGCCGGGGGCGGCGGGCGGGCCGCGCCACCGGGGCGGCCCCGCGGGCGGGCGGCGGCCCGCCCAGCGACCGTCCGAGGACGCCCAGCTGCTCGCGCAGCAGCGCCACGTCGGCCGTCGCCGACCGGTACGCGGCCTCCGCGTCCGCGTCCGCCCCGGGCGGCAGCGGCTCACCCGTGATCGCGGCCATCAGCGCGTCGTCCCCGGCGGGACGCTGTCCGGCGGCCATCTCACACCACCTCGTCCTCGTGCAGGCGGGCCCGCAGTGCCCGTACCGCCGTGTGCAGCCTGCTCTTGACCGTGCCCTCGGGTATCCCCAGCTCCTCGGCGATGCCGCGCACCGGCAGATCGGCGTAGAAGCGCAGGACGACGACCTGGCGCTGGGCGTCGGGCAGCTCGTCCAGACCCTGGGCGACGGCGAGGGAGAGCACGCTGGTGTCCTCCCCGGAGGGGTGCTCCGTCTGGCGCAGCGCGGCGAGGCGCTCGCCCAGCCGGTCCTGGCGGCGCCTGGCCCGGTGCCAGTCCATGGCCAGGTTGGAGGCGACGACCGCCGCCCACGCGGACACGTCGCGCGGTGCCTCCCGTCCGCTCGCCGTGCGCTCCAGCAGCCGCAGGCGGACCTGCTGCACCCCGTCCGGCAGGTCCGCCTGCGGTACCCCGCCGAGCGCGAGCACCGCGCGCACCCGGCGTTCCTGGGCCGCGTCCAGGGGGTCGTCGAGCACGGCGTCCCCCTGGCCGCGGCGGGCCCTTCTGCGCAGCACAGCCACCCCTCCCCTCGCCGCGTTTCCCCTAGGACGCCGGCGGGGCCCGAAACGTTCGCCCGTACGGGCCGCTTTCGGGTGGGAGGCGTACGTCACATCGTCGTGTGGGTCCGGAGGGGATGGGCAGGGACGGAACAGCACAGCTTGCGGCGCGGTGGCCGCCCGAGGGGAATTTCTGCAGCTCAGCGGGGGTTTTCCGGGCAGGACGGTGCCCGCTGCCCGCGGTGCCGCGTCCCACGGTGCGGGCACCCCGCGCAAAGAAGTGGACAGGCGGGCCGGACTGAGCCCCATGATGGAAAAGTCTCGGCCGAGCACAACGCGCGTGGAGACACGGGCACGAACGGAGAAGGAGTCACTGTGAGGGTCGGAATCGTCGGAGCCACCGGTCAGGTCGGCACGGTCATGCGCAGGATCCTCGCGGAGCGCGACTTCCCGGTCACCGAGCTGCGCCTGTTCGCCTCGGCCCGCAGCGCCGGCAAGGAGCTGGACGGTGTGACGGTGGAGGACGCGGCCACCGCCGACTACTCCGGCCTGGACATCGTGCTGTTCTCCGCGGGCGGCGCCACCTCCAAGGCGCTGGCCGAGAAGGTCGCCGCCCAGGGCCCGGTCGTGATCGACAACAGCTCCGCCTGGCGCCGTGACCCCGAGGTCCCCCTGGTGGTCTCCGAGGTGAACCCGCACGCGATCGCCGACCGTCCCAAGGGCATCATCGCCAACCCGAACTGCACCACGATGGCCGCGATGCCGGTGCTGCGTCCGCTGCACGCCGAGGCGGGCCTCGAGGCCCTGGTCGTCGCCACCTACCAGGCCGTGTCCGGCTCGGGCCTGGCCGGCGTGGACGAGCTGTTCGAGCAGGTCCAGAAGGTCGGCGCGGACGCGCCCAAGCTCACCCACGACGGCTCGGCGGTGGAGTTCCCGAAGCCGGACAAGTACGTGGCGCCGATCGCGTACAACGTGCTGCCGCTGGCCGGCTCGATCGTCGACGACGGCCTCCACGAGACCGACGAGGAGCAGAAGCTCCGCAACGAGTCCCGCAAGATCCTGGAGATCCCGGAGCTGAAGGTCTCCGGCACCTGCGTGCGCGTGCCCGTCTTCAGCGGCCACTCCCTCCAGATCAACGCCCGCTTCGCCCGCCCGATCAGCGTCGAGCGCGCCAAGGAGCTGCTGGCCGGTGCCCCCGGCGTCGCGCTCACCGAGGTGCCGACCCCGCTGGAGGCGGCCGGCCAGGACCCCTCGTACGTGGGCCGCATCCGCCAGGACGAGACCGTCGAGCACGGCCTCGCCCTGTTCGTCTCCAACGACAACCTGCGCAAGGGCGCGGCCCTGAACGCGGTGCAGATCGCGGAGCTGGTGGCGGCGGAGCTGAAGGGCTAGTCCCGCCGCACCTCGTAGAGGAAGCAGCCGTACTCGACGGCCCGGACGTGGACGAACGCCACGGCCGGGTCGTCGAACGCTTCCCGGAGGGCGGGCGCGAACCCGTCGGGGTCCTCGACCAGCCGCCCGCCGAGGATGCGCCCGTCGCCCGAGTAGCGGCGCAGGACCCGGTGCGCGCCGGTGAAGGCGAGGCCGTCCGCCTCCGGCCCCGCGCACTCCTCGGCGTGGACGAAGACCGGGCCCTGCTCGTCGTAGGCGCCCGGGTCGGCGCCGGTCCGGGCGGCCCAACGGCGCAGCGGGGCGTACGAGACGAGCGCGATCCTCTCCCCGGGGCGGCTGCGGCGCAGGCAGCAGCGCAGCGGGGCGCCGCCCTCGCCGTCGGTGAACGGGGCGGGGACACGGCCCGCGTCGTCGGTGGTGCGCAGGTCCTTCAGAACGGCCGGTGCAAGAGGCCGTGCGGTGTAGTGCTGCATGGCCCCAGGCTCGCGCGCGCCCGGGGGCACGCACCGGCGGGAAATGGACATCGCGTTCGGTACGCGCCACGTGGAAGGATGGCGCAACCCACCCATAACGAGGAGATGACCGCGTGCCTGGCACAAACCTGACTCGCGAAGAAGCGCGGCAGCGGGCGGAGCTGCTGACCGTTGACTCGTACGAGATCGAACTCGACCTCACCGGCGCGCAGAGCGGGGAGGGGACCTACCGGTCCGTGACCACGGTGCGCTTCGACGTCGCGGAGACCGGCGACGGCGGCGGCGAGTCCTTCATCGACCTGGTCGCGCCGACGGTCCACGAGGTGACGCTCAACGGCGACGCCCTCGATCCCGCCGAGGTGTTCCAGGACTCCCGCATCGCGCTGCCGGGGCTGCTGCCGGGCCGCAACATCCTGCGCGTGGTCGCGGACTGCGCCTACACCAACACCGGCGAGGGCCTGCACCGCTTCGTCGACCCGGTCGACGACCAGGCCTACCTCTACACGCAGTTCGAGGTGCCGGACGCGCGCCGGGTGTTCGCCTCCTTCGAGCAGCCCGACCTCAAGGCGACCTTCCAGTTCACGGTGCGCGCGCCCGAGGGCTGGACGGTCATCTCCAACTCGCCCACCCCCGAGCCCCAGGACAACCTGTGGGTCTTCGAGCCGACCCCGCGCATCTCTTCGTACATCACGGCCCTGATCGTCGGCCCGTACCACTCGGTGCACAGCGTGTACGAGAAGGACGGCCAGTCGGTGCCGCTCGGCATCTACTGCCGGCCCTCGCTCGCCGAGCACCTCGACGCGGACGCCATCTTCGAGGTGACCCGGCAGGGCTTCGAGTGGTTCCAGGAGAAGTTCGACTACCGGTACCCCTTCGCCAAGTACGACCAGCTCTTCGTGCCGGAGTTCAACGCGGGCGCGATGGAGAACGCGGGCGCGGTGACCATCCGGGACCAGTACGTCTTCCGTTCGAAGGTGACGGACGCGGCGTACGAGGTGCGGGCGGCGACGATCCTGCACGAGCTGGCGCACATGTGGTTCGGCGACCTGGTCACCATGGAGTGGTGGAACGACCTGTGGCTGAACGAGTCGTTCGCCACCTACGCCGAGGCCGCCTGCCAGGCCGACGCGCCGGGCTCGAAGTGGCCGCACTCCTGGACGACGTTCGCCAACCAGATGAAGACCTGGGCGTACCGGCAGGACCAGCTGCCGTCCACGCACCCCATCATGGCGGACATCAGCGACCTGGACGACGTGCTCGTCAACTTCGACGGCATCACGTACGCCAAGGGCGCCTCCGTGCTCAAGCAGCTCGTCGCGTACGTCGGTGAGGACGCGTTCTTCCAGGGGGTGCAGGCCTACTTCAAGCGGCACGCGTTCGGCAACACCCGCCTGTCCGACCTGCTGGGCGCGCTGGAGGAGACCTCCGGCCGCGACCTGAAGACCTGGTCGAAGGCGTGGCTGGAGACGGCCGGCATCAACGTGCTGCGCCCGGAGATCGAGACGGACGGCGAAGGGGTCATCACCTCCTTCGCGATCCGCCAGGAGGCCCCGGCGCTGCCGGCCGGCGCCAAGGGCGAGCCCACGCTGCGCCCGCACCGCATCGCGATCGGCGCCTACGACCTGGACGCGAACGGCAAGCTGGTGCGCGGCGACCGCGTCGAGCTGGACGTGGACGGCGAACTGACGGCCGTTCCGGAGCTCGTCGGCAAGGCCCGCCCGGCGGTGCTGCTGCTCAACGACGACGACCTGTCGTACGCCAAGGTCCGCCTGGACGAGCAGTCGCTGGCCGTCGTCACCGAGCACCTCGGCGACTTCACCGAGTCGCTGCCGCGCGCCCTGTGCTGGGCGTCGGCCTGGGACATGACCCGGGACGCCGAGCTGGCGACCCGGGACTACCTGTCGCTGGTCCTCTCCGGCATCGGCAAGGAGTCCGACATCGGCGTGGTGCAGTCGCTGCACCGCCAGGTGAAGCTGGCCATCGACCAGTACGCCGCCCCGGCCGCCCGCGAGACGCTGCTCGCCCGCTGGACCGAGGCCACGCTGGCCCACCTGCGGGCCGCCGAGGCGGGCAGCGACCACCAGCTGGCGTGGGCGCGGGCCTTCGCGGCGACGGCCAGGACGCCGGAGCAGCTCGACCTGCTGGACGCGCTGCTGGACGGTACGACGACGATCGAGGGCCTGGCCGTCGACACCGAGCTGCGCTGGGCGTTCGTGCAGCGGCTGGCGGCCGTGGGCCGGTTCGGCGGTTCGGAGATCGCGGCCGAGTACGAGCGGGACCGCACCGCCGCCGGTGAGCGCCACGCGGCGACCGCGCGGGCCGCCCGCCCGACCGAGGCGGCCAAGGCGGAGGCCTGGGAGTCGGTCGTGGAGTCCGACAAGCTGCCGAACGCCGTACAGGAGTCGGTGATCGCCGGCTTCGTCCAGACCGACCAGCGCGAGCTGCTGGCGGCCTACACGGAGCGGTACTTCGAGGCGCTGAAGGGCGTCTGGGAGTCCCGTTCGCACGAGATGGCGCAGCAGATCGCGGTCGGTCTGTACCCGGCGGTGCAGGTGTCGCGGGAGACCCTGGACCGCACGGACGCCTGGCTGGCCTCCGCCGAGCCGAACGCGGCCCTGCGCCGCCTGGTCTCGGAGTCCCGTTCGGGCGTCGAGCGCGCCCTGCGGGCGCAGGAGGCGGACGCCGCGGCGGCCGACGCGTAGCCGCCCGCTCCCCCGAGGGGCGTCCGGTGCCTCCTGGCACCGGGCGCCCCTTCGCCGTCCCAGCGGTGTGCGGGTGGCCGCCGGTCGGGCGGTGGGCGGGCCTGCCCCGAGGACGTGAGCCTGCGAGCCGCCACCGGTCGGCGGCGGTGTCCCGGGCTGCTCCGGGGCCGCGCCGACCGCCTACCCGGGGGCCGCGGGGGCCCGCGCTCCGCCGGGGCGGGGCGTGGCGGCCGTGCGGAGGGCGGCCAGCACCCTGCCCACCGCCGTGCCCACCCCGGTGCCCTCCCCCGCTCCCCTGCGCACGGCCGCCACGACGTGCCGGACGGGACGGTCCGCGCGCAGCTCGCGCATGACCACCCCGTCCCGCGGGACCGCGGCCATGCGCGGTACCAGGGCGACCCCCATGCCCGCCTCCACCATCGCGAGGATCGCCGTCCAGCCGGCCGCCGTGTGCGCCTGCTCCGGCCGGAACCCGGCCGCCTCGCAGGCTCCGCGCGTGATGTCGGACCAGGGCCCGCTGCCGCCGAAGATCCACGGCTCGGTGGCGAGGTCGGCCAGTCGCAGCCCCTGCGCGCGGGCCAGCGGGTGGTCGCCGGGCAGGGCGACGTCCAGCGGGTCGGCGAGGAGCGGGACGCGGGTGAAGCGGGGGTCGGCGGCGGTGGGCGCGTGGGCCGCCAGGGACAGGGCGAGGTCCACGTCCCGGGCGGCCAGCAGTTCGTACGCCTCCTGCGCCTCGGCCTCCCGCACCCGCACCACGATGTCGGGGTGCGTCGTCCGCAACGCGGTCACGGACGGCACGACCAGGGCGGGCACGGCGGTGGAGAAGGCGCCGACCCGCACCTCACCCGCCTCGCCCCTCAGGTGGGCCGCGAGTTCCGCGTCGGCCTTCTCCAGCCGCTCGAACACGGCGTCGGCGTGCCGCAGCACCAGGTGGGCCGCGTCCGTCAGCCGGACCCGCCTGCCCTGGGCCCGGAGCAGCTCCACGCCCAGGTGCCGGGAGAGGTTCGTCAGCTGCTGGGAGACGGCGGACGGTGTCATGCGCAGCGCCTCGGCCGTCGCGGTCACCGTGCCCCGGTCCCGCAGCGTCCGCAGGATCTGCAGCTTGCGGATGTCCCAGTCGGCCATGGCGGCCAACCTATCCGCGTACGGCTCCGGTCACCGGCGCGCCCCCGCGCCGAGGACGACACCGCCGAGGATCAGGGCCATGCAGCCCGCCTGCGCCCAGCCGGTCGGCTCGGCGAGCAGCGCCCAGGACAGCAGGGCGACGCACACCGGCTGGAGGTAGTAGACGATCCCGGCGCGGGCCGGGCCGATCAGGGCGATCGCCTTGTTCCAGGCGAAGAAGGCGACCGCGGAGGAGGCGACGCCGACGTAGAGGAGGGGCAGGACGGTCTCCGGTGCCGGGCTGAAACCGCCCTGGACGGCGAGGCTGACGCCCTGGGCGGGCAGCAGCAGGACCGTGCCGAACAGGAACGTGGTGAAGAGGAACCCCGCACCGTCCAGACCGGCGGGCCTGCGGCGCAGCAGCGCGCTGTACGACCCGAAGCAGCAGGCGGCGACGATCATCCACAGGTCGCCCGCCGAGAACGACGTCCCGCCGCCGACCAGCAGCAGCACGCCCGCGCAGGCGACGAGGAGCCCGGCGACGCGGCGGGCGCCGAGCCGTACGCCGCCCGCCCGTTCGAAGACCGCCATCAGCACCGGGGAGGCCGCCATGATCATGCCCATGTTGGCGGCGAGGGTGGTGACTCCGGCCTGGTTGACGAGGGTGTTGTAGACGGCCACGCCGAGCAGGGAGGCGAGGAGCACGAAGCCGAGGTGGCGCCGGATCAGCGCCCGCTGCCGCCAGGCCCGCCGGGCGCCGAAGGGGGCGACGACGGCGAGCGCGATCACCCAGCGCCAGAACGCGTGCTGGACGGGCGGGACGCTGTCACCGAGGGCGCGGGAGGTGACGAAGCTGCCGGACCAGACGACGGTGGCGAGTACGGCGAGTCCGATCCCGAGGGTGACGGGGGCGGCCGACGCGGAGACGCGGGCGGAGGTGGGCGCAGGGGTGGGGGTGGCGGGGGTGGCGGTGGTGGTCCGGCGGTCGGCTACGGCCACGGAGGTCCTTTCGGCGGCGGTGGCGTGGGGGATGGCCCTACCGTCGCAGCGCCGGACCCGTCAGGTCCATCGAATCTTTTCGACCGTTCTCTGTAGCAGAACTGAAAGAAGGGGGGAGAGGAGTACGGGCGGGCGGTCCGGCGGCGGCCTTCGCACCCGGCGCCAGCTGACCCGCCAGGGTCGCCCCGAAGGCCAGCGCCATGCCCGCCATCTGCACCGGTGTCAGGGCCTCCCCGAGCGCCGCCCAGCCGACGACGGCGGCGGTCAGCGGGGACAGCGGACCGAGGAAGGTGACCTGGGTGGCGGTCAGCCGCCCGATGCCGCGGAACCAGAGCCAGTACGCCATCGCCGTGCCGGCCAGCGCCAGGTAGAGGTAGCCGCCGACCGCCGCGCCGTCCAGCGCGGGCGGGGGCCCCTCGGCCAGGAAGGCGAGCGGGGCGATGAGCAGGCCGCCCGCGGTCAGCTGCCAGCCGGTCAGCGCGAGCGGGCCGACGCCCTCGGGACGGCCCCACCGCTGGGTCAGCACGATGCCGGCCGACATGGAGACGGTGGACGCGAGCGCCGCCAGCACGCCGAGCGTGTCCAGCGTGCCGGCCGCCTGGAGCACCACGAGGCTGACGCCGAACGCGGCGACGACCCCGGCGAGCACGGACCGGGCGGCGGGCCGCTGCCCCAGCAGGAGCGCCGAGAGCGCGACGACGCACAGCGGGCCGGCGGAACCGACCGCGGCGGCCGTGCCGCCCGGCAGCCGGTACGCGGCGAGGAACAGCAGCGGGAGGAACACCCCGATGTTCAGCGCGCCCAGCACCGCGGCCTTCCCCCACCAGGCGCCGCGCGGCAGCACCCGGGCGAGGGCGAGCAGCAGCAGCCCGGCGGGCAGGGCGCGCATCAGCGCCGTGAACAGGGGCCGGTCGGGCGGCAGGAACTCGGTGGTCACCGCATAGGTGGTGCCCCAGGAGACGGGGGCGAGGGCGGTCAGGGCGATGAGGACGGGACGGTTCGCGGGCATGGGGAGCCTCTCCAAGTCGGTCGGCAATAAGTAGCTTACCGCTAAGCTACTTATTGAGAAGCAACTTTCTTGCGGGCGATCTGCCGACCGTCGATACTCGGTCCATGAGTGAGCGCCCCCAGCAGCGGACCGAGCGGCACCGGGACCCGGTCGACGCGATCATCGGCCAGTGGGCGGAGGTCCGACCCGACCTCGACACCGCGGCGATGGAGGTCTTCGGCCGGATCAACCGGCTCTCGCGCGCGATCGGCGACCGGATGGAGAAGGCCTACGCGCGCTTCGGCATCGCCCGCGGCGAGTTCGACGTCCTGGCGACGCTGCGCCGCTCCGGGGAGCCGTACGCGCTCTCGCCCCGGCAGCTCTCGGCGACCCTGATGCTCACCACCGGCGGCATGACGGGCCGCCTCGACAAGCTGGAGCGGGCCGGGCTGCTGTACCGCTCGCCCGACCCGCACGACCGGCGGGCCCTGCGGGTCACCCTCTCCGACGAGGGACTGCGGCTGGTGGACGAGGCGGTCGGCGCGGGTCTCGCCGTGCAGACCGAGGCGCTGTCCGCGGCCCTGGACGCCGGACGGACCGGGCAACTGGCCGACCTGCTGCGCGATCTGCTGGCCGCCACCGAGCGGTAGCGGGCCCCGCGTACGCCGAGGGCGCCGGTCCCGCGCACACGGCGTGCGAACGGTGGGACCGGCGCCCTCGGTGGAGAAGGTGCGGTGGCGGTCAGGCCTTGGCGTCGGCCTTGGGCCGGGTCTTGATGTTGCGGGAGGTCACGCGGTGCTCCTCCTTGGACTTGTCCAGCACCACCACCAGGCCCGCGATGATCACGAACAGCGCGATGGGGGCCAGGACGTAGAGACCCAGCGTCTCGACGACGCTCAGGCCGGTGCCGGGGTCGTCGCCGTCGTCGCGGGTCAGCGCGAGCGCGGGGGACGACATGAGCAGCATCATCAGCGTCGTACCGGCTGCCAGGGCGCCGGCGCGCAGGGCGTTCTTCTTGTCCACGGTGCAAAGTTAGCGAACGGCCGTCGGGGGCGCGCGCCCGGGGTGCCCGTACGGGGCCGCGGGGCGCGCCGCTCAGCCGCCCGCGCGGTCCCGCACCACCTCGATCAGCGCGTGCAGCCGGGGGGAGGCGGCCAGGTCCTCCAAGGTCACGGGGCGGCCGTCGGCGTCGGCGACGGGCAGCCGCCAGTTCGGGTACTGGTCCCAGGTGCCGGGCAGGTTCTGCGGGCGGCGGTCCCCGACGGCGTCCGGGAGCCAGATCCCGGCCATCCGGGCGGGGGTGCGCAGCAGGAAGCGGTGGACGGCCTGGATGCCCGCCTCCTCGGAGGGGGCTCCGGTGTCACCGCCGGTGCCGTGCAGCAGGCCGAGCCGGGCCAGCACCTCCAGCCACTCGGCCGTGTCCGCCGCCGCCTCGGCCCGCTCCTCCTCCAGCGGGCGGGTGAGGAGGCCGAGGCGGTCGCGGAGTTCGACGTGCTCGCCGGTGAGACGGGCGGCGGTGGACGGCAGGTCGTGGGTGGTGGCGGTGGCCAGGCAGTCGGCACGCCACCGCTCCGGCGGCAGGGGACGGCCGTCGCCCGCCCAGTCCCGCTCGAACCAGAGCACCGAGGTACCGAGCACCCCGCGCTCGCGCAGCGCCTCGCGCACACCCGGCTCCACGGTGCCCAGGTCCTCACCGATGACCACGGCGCCGGCCCGGCCGGCCTCCAGGACGAGGACGGCGAGCATCGCCTCGGCGTCGTAGCGGACGTAGGTGCCCTCGGTGGGCGGGTGGCCCTCGGGGACCCACCAGAGCCGGAACAGGCCCATGACGTGGTCGATGCGCAGGGCTCCGGCGTAGCGGAACAGCCCCCGCAGCAGGCGCCGGAAGGGCGCGTAGCCACAGGCGGCCAGGCGGTCGGGGCGCCAGGGTGGCAGGCCCCAGTCCTGGCCGCGGGCGTTGAAGGCGTCGGGCGGCGCGCCCACCGACATGCCGGCGGCGAAGTACTCCTGCTGCGCCCACGAGTCGGCGCCGCGCGGGTGCACGCCCACGGCGAGGTCGTGGACGATCCCGACCGGCATGCCGGCCTCGCGGGCCGCGTACTGGGCGGCGGTGAGCTGGGTGTCGGTGAGCCAGGTGAGGCGGGAGTGGAAGTCGACGCGGTCCATCAGCTCGGTGCGGGCCCGGTGGGTGTCGGCCGAGCGGGGGTCGCGCAGGCCCTCGGGCCACCGGTGCCAGTCGGCGCCGTGGGTCTCGGCGAGCGCGCACCAGGTGGCGTGGTCCTCCAGCGCGGTGCCCTGTTCGGCGAGGTAGTCGCAGTAGGCGGCCCGGCGGCCGGGGGCGAGGGGGACCTCCAGGAGCAGCTCCGCGGCCTCGCGCTTGAGGTCCCAGACGGCGTCCCGGTCGATCAGGGCGCCCTGCTCCAGGACGGCCTCGCGCAGCCGTCCGGCCCGCTCCTGGAGGGCGCGGACGCGCTCGGGGTCGGTGACGTACGCGAACTCGGGTACGTCCTCGATCCGCAGGTGGACGGGATCGGGGAAGCGGCGCGAGGAGGGCCGGTACGGGGACGGGTCGGTGGGTGCGCCGGGTACGGCCGCGTGCAGCGGGTTGACCTGGACGAACCCGGCGCCGAGGGCGCGTCCGGCCCAGGCGGCCAGTTCACCGAGGTCGCCGAGGTCGCCCATGCCCCAGGAGCGGCGGGAGAGCAGGGAGTAGAGCTGGACGAGGAGGCCGTAGGAGCGGGCGGCGGGGACGGGCAGGCGGGCGGGCGCGACGATCAGGTGGGCGCCGGCGGTCCGGCCGTCGGGCGCGGTGGCGGTCAGCCGGTGGACGCCGGGCGGGAGCCGGTCGGCGTCGACGCGGGCCTCGCCCCCGCCGGTCTCGACGGTCTCGCCCCCCTCGGTCTCGATCCGCAGCCGGATGCCCGCGGGCAGCGCGGCCAGGGCGGCAGGGGTGCCGCCGTCGCTCCAGGCGACCACGGTGGGCGGCAGCAGGCGCTCGCGCAGCTCGGTCTCACGGGCGGTCAGCGCGGCGCGGACGGCCCGCGGGGTGCCCGCGTCCACGCCCAGGGCGGCCAGCGCGAGGATGACGGCGGTGGCCGAGGCCGGGACGGTGCGGTCCGGCGACGGGCTGTAGGAGGTGGCGACGCCGTGCAGGGCGGCGAGCCGGGTCAGATCCTCGGAAAGGTCCTCGGCGGCGGGCTCGGCCGGCCGGGCTGCTGGCATCGATGACCTCTACGACCTCGTGGGTTCCGGGACGGCGAAGGAGGGGCCGCCCTGCTCCGGCACGTCCGCCGTGAGCTCGGGCGAGGACTCGCTGGTCAGGGGCACGGCGTCGGCGAACGGGGACTCGCTGGTCAGAGGCTCGGCGTCCGGTAGCGGCGGTTCGCTGGTGAGGGGGGTCTCGGCGCAGCTTCCGGTGGCGCCGAAGACGCAGTAGTGCGGGGTGTCGGAGGCGGCGGAGGGATCGGACCAGGGTGTGGACGGCTCCGCCACGGGTTTGGACGGTGCCGGGAGCAGCAGGGGTGCCGGTGCAGCCACGGGGTTCTCCTTCGGTCGAGCGGTGTCGGTCCTCGGCGGGCTCTGCCGAGCACGCTTTCGGCGGGTTACGGCAGCCCTACCCAGTCCGCGCGCGGACAGACGCCTCAGCACCGACAACGTGCTCCTGGTCACATCGCACCCCCAAGAATCCTTCTCGGATGTGTGTAAATCACCCACCTAACCCTTTCGGGGACCACCCAAACCGGTCACGAGAGCGAGCGCCGGCGACTCGCCGTGCTCGGTGAAGGCGTACGCGGTCGAGGAGCGGACGGGGACTGCGGCCGTCGCCGGCCCCGGAAGAAAGATCCCGCCAACTATTCACTCAGTACATGTACTCAGTGAATACTGGGCGCCATGAGCACCCGTCACATCCTGCTGGGGCTGCTCGCCTCGGGGCCGAGCCATGGCTACGACCTGAAGCGACGCCACGACGAACGCTTCCCCCAGGCCCGTCCGCTGGCCTACGGGCAGGTCTACACGACCCTCCAGCGCCTGGTCCGGGACGGCCTCGCGGAGGTCGACGGCACCGCGTCCGACGGCGGCCCGGAACGGACGGCGTACCGCGCGACGGCCGAGGGCACGCGCGAGCTGGCGCGGTGGGCGGGTGAGGTCGCGCCGCCCGCCCCCTTCGTGACGAACGAGATCTTCGCCAAGGTCGTCGTCTCGATCCTCACCGGCGCGGACGCGGGCGCCTACCTGCTGGCCCAGCGCGCCGCCCACATGGAGCGGATGCGGGAGCTCACGGCGGTCAAGACGGCCTCCGGCACGGACCTGGCGACCGTGCTCTCGGCCGACTACGGCCTCAACCACCTCGACGCCGACCTCCGTTGGATGACCACCACGGCGGCCCGGCTCACCACTCTGACCGCGGAGGTCCGCACAGCATGACGAGCGGGGACACGAACGGGACCACGGCGGGGCCGCTGCTGGCGGCCCGCGACCTGGTGAAGGTCCACGGCAGGACCGAGGCCCTGCGCGGTGCCTCGGTGGACCTGCGGGCCGGCGAGATCCTCGCCGTGACCGGGGCCAGCGGCAGCGGGAAGTCGACGCTGCTGCACTGCCTGGCCGGGATCGTCCGGCCGGACGCCGGATCGGTGACGTACGGCGGTGAACGGTTGCAGGAGCTGCCGGAGAAACGGCTGAGCACGCTGCGCCGCACCGACTTCGGCGTCGTCTTCCAGTTCGGGCAGCTGATCCCGGAGCTGACGGCGCTGGACAACGTGGCGCTGCCGCTGATGCTGGCCGGCACCGGCCGCGCCGAGGCGCGGGCGCGGGCCGGCGAGTGGCTGGAGCGGTTCGGGGTGCGCGGGCAGGGGGAGTCGCGGCCCGGCGAGATGAGCGGAGGACAGGCGCAGCGGGCGGCGCTGGCCCGCGCGCTGGTCACCGGCCCGAAGGCGGTCTTCGCGGACGAGCCGACCGGGGCGCTGGACTCGCTGGCGAGCGAGCAGGTGATGACGACGCTGACGCACACCGTCCGGGAGACGGGCACGGCGGTGCTGCTCGTCACGCACGACGCCCAGATGGCGGCGTACGCGGACCGCGAGGTCCAGCTGCGGGACGGCACCGTGGCACCGCTGGGGGTGGCGGCGTGAGCGCGTGGGACACGGTGGTGACGGACGTCCGGCTGGCCCGGCAGCTCGTGCGCGGGTCGGACCGGCGGGAGTGGTGGCGGATCTCGCTCACGGCGGCGGGCGCCGCGCTCGCGACGGGGTGCGCGCTGGCGGCGGTCACACTCGCGTCGGTCCCCGCCGGTCACACGGTCTCCGCCTTCCACGGCCTGCTGAGCGGCGTGGGGACCCGTGCCGGGGTGATCACCGGTCTGTTGCTGTTGCTGTTGCCGGTGCTGGCCTTCCTGGGTCAGTGCGCCCGCATCGGCGCCGTGCACCGCGACCGGCGGCTGGCGGGGCTCCGGCTGGCCGGGGCGACGCCGTGGCGGGTGCGGCGGATCGCCGCGCTGGAGACGGGGTTGGCGTGCCTGGTGGGCTCGTCGGTGGTGACCGTCTTCGGCGTCCTGCTGCTGCTCCGCCTGTGGAGCGCGACGACCGCGCAGACCTGGGTGGGGATCACCCTGGTCGCGGTCGGTGTGCCGGTGCTGGGCGCGGTGGTGGGGGCGCTGGCACTGCGCCGGGTGGTGGCCTCGCCGCTGGGCCTGGTACGCCGGGCCGGCCCGGGTACGGGGCGCGGGCCCGCGCTGCTGTTCCTGGGTGCGCTGCTGCTGGTGGCGGTGGCGGCCCTGCTCACGGCGGCCACCACCGGCTCCGGTCCGGGCGGCGGGGACCGCTGGCGGGCTCCCCTGACCGTGTTCGCCCTCGTCGTCGCGTTCGGCGCCGGCTCGGTGTGGCTGTCCGGGGCCGCGGCGCGGCTCACCGGGCGGCTGCTCGCCGGGCGGGCCCGGACGGCGGCACCGCTCATCGCGGCCGGACGCCTGCGCGACGACCCGTGGGCGCCGGCCCGCAGCCACGCGGCGGTGATGCTGGTGACGGTCGCCGGCACGGTCTTCCTGTGCGTCCGGCACACGATGCTCACCGAACTGCGCACCCGGGAGTACCACCTCGGCGCCGACCTGGAGTACTACACGACCGGCCTGGACCTGGCCGGCGCCGCCGTCCTCCTCGGCCTGGCGATCGCCCTGTCCGGACTCGCCGTGGGCACCGCCGAGTCCCTCACCTCCCGGCGCCGGACGCTGGCTGTCCAGGTCGCCGCGGGAGTGCCGCGCGCGGTCCTGAACCGGGCGCTGCTCCTGGAGACGGCCCTCCCGCTCGCCCCCGCCCTCCTGCTGGCCGGCGCCGGGGGCATGGCGGCGGGCGCCTGGTACTCGTCCCTCACCGGGACCGGCTCGCTGCCGTGGACGGCGCTGCTGGTCGCTCCCGCGGTGTACACGTCCTGCCTGCTGTCGGCGGCGACGGCCCTGCCCCTGCTGGGGCGGTCGGTGCGGCCGGGGGAGCTGCGGTACGCGTAGCGCCGCGGGGGGCGCCGAATGTCCCCTACGCTGGGCAGAAGTGGACCCCTGCACAATCGGAGGAGCCCTGTGACCGTGACCGCCGACCGGCCCCAGATGACCGTCCAGGAGTTCGAGGAACTCGCCGTCCATGCCGCCCGGAGCATAGAAGGCGCACGGCTCGAGTTCATCAACGGACACCTTGGGGGGAAGGCCGTGCCTGACGGCGACCACGGCAGCATCATCGAATGGCTCACACGCGTCTGCATGCAGCAGCGTCCGGAGCTGTGGCTCGACTCTCACCAGGGTCTGACCGTTGAGACCTACCGCGAGGGTCGCGCGCGCCCCGACGGCTCCCTGACCCCAAGCCACGCCTTCGCCGGCGCCCGCGAATGGGCCGATCCCACCCCCGTCCTCATGGTCGTCGAGGTCACGTCCTACGACTCCGACACCGACCGGCGCGACCGTGTCGAGAAGCCGCGCGCCTATGCCGAGACCGGCATCCCGGTGTACCTGCTGATCGACCGGGACACCTGTGAGGTCAAGGTGCACAGCCGGCCGGACGGCGGGCGCTACGAGACCGTGCAGACGCTGCCCTTCGGCAAGCAGGTCGCCCTGCCCGAGCCGGTCGGGATCGTTCTGGACACCGAGCCGCTGAAGAACTGGGTGCGCTGACCCGCACGGCCGCGCAGGCGAAGGCCCGGACCGTCAGGCGGAGATGCCGTCGATCCGGGCCATGGCGTCCTCCGCGCCGTAGGGCTGCAAGTACGGCAGCCAGCGCGGGTCCCGGTGGCCCGTGCCGATGATGCGCCAGGCCAGGCCGGTGGGCGGGGCCGGTTTGTGGCGCAGGCGCCAGCCGATCTCCCCGAGGTGGCGGTCGGCCTTGACGTGGTTGCAGCGGCGGCAGGACGCCACCACGTTGTCCCAGGCGTGCAGGCCACCGCGGCTGCGCGGGATGACGTGGTCGACGCTGGTGGCGACGGCACCGCAGTACATGCACCGGCCTCCGTCACGGGCGAAGAGCGCCCGGCGGGTGAGCGGGACGGGCCCCCGGTAGGGGACCCGCACGAACCGCTTGAGCCGGACCACGCTGGGTGCGGGCACGGTGACGGTCGAGCTGTGCAGGTAGGCGCCGGACTCCTCGAGGCAGACGGCCTTGTTCTCGAGGACGAGGACGAGCGCGCGGCGGAGCGGTACGACGCCGAGTGGCTCGTACGACGCGTTGAGGACCAGGACATGCGGCACGGATGCCTCCTTGTACGCCGGCGGCGCGTGGCTCGCGCCGGGACGATCCGTAGTCAGTTTCCCCTCATGGCCGCGGGAAGCGCCACCATGTCCCGGTAACGGGCTGGGAGTGTTTTCGACCACACCTCATGCATCCCCCGGAGCCTGACCAGTTCAAGCGCGCGTGAGCGCTGTCTCTCCCGACCGTTTCGGGACGGTCCGTGCCCGGTGCCCCGTTAGTGTGGTCCATCTGCCCGTCCGGTGACCTTTCCGTGACCTCGACCGGACCTCGGAGGACGGGCCGCCGCATCTGGAGGTGCCCACCGTGTCCCTGTCCGCCGCCGTCCTGTCGGCCGCCGGCTCGTCGCCGTCGCCCTCTCCGTCCCCGACGGCCCCGTCGGTGCCCTCCCTCCGGGACGCCCACGAGAGCGCGACGAACGCCGCCGGGTGGGTCGAGGAGAACTGGTCGACGTGGCTCGCGATCGGCCTGCGGGTGCTGCTGATCGTGGTGATAGCCGCGGTGCTCAGAGCGGTGGTCCGGCGGGCGATCACCAAGCTGATAGACCGCATGAACCGCACGGCCGGCACGATGGACGGCACCGCGCTGGGCGGCCTGCTGGTCAACGCCGAGCGGCGCCGCCAGCGCTCGCAGGCCATCGGCTCGGTCCTGCGCTCCATGGCCAGCTTCGTCATCCTCGGCACCGCCGCCCTGATGGTCCTCGGCACCTTCCAGATCAACCTGGCCCCGCTACTGGCCTCCGCCGGTGTGGCGGGCGTCGCGATCGGCTTCGGCGCCCGCAACCTGGTCACCGACTTCCTGTCCGGCGTCTTCATGATCCTGGAGGACCAGTACGGCGTCGGCGACAGCATCGACGCGGGTGTGGCCGCCGGCGAGGTCGTCGAGGTCGGGCTGCGGGTGACCAAGCTGCGCGGCGACAACGGGGAGATCTGGTACGTCCGCAACGGCGAGGTCAAGCGGATCGGCAACCTCTCCCAGGGCTGGTCCACGGCCGGAGTCGACGTGACGGTCCGCTCCGACGAGGACCTGGACAAGGTGAGGGAGGCCATCGCCGCGGTCGGCGAGCGGATGGGCAAGGAGGAGCCCTGGAACGAGATGCTCTGGGGCCCGATCGAGGTCCTCGGCCTGGACTCCGTGCTGCTCGACTCCATGGTGGTGCGGGTCTCCGCGAAGACCATGCCCGGCAAGTCCCTCACCGTCGAGCGCGAGCTGCGCTGGCGCATCAAGCGGGCCTTCGACGCGGCCGACATCCGGATCGTCGGCGGCCCCGAACTGCCGGTCCAGGCGACCGAGGCGGCCGACCCGACCGCGGGTGTGGCGGCCCCCTCGGCGTACGCGAGCACCGTGTCGCCGCAGTCCGTGGCGGCGTCCCCGATCACCCCGCCGAACACCACCAAGTAGCGGCACGGCACGCCCTCCCCGCCCCCGGACCGACGCCCTCGTCGGACCGGGGGCGGTCTCTTGACGCCCCCTCCCGGGCGGCCTACGTTTCTCAGTCAACAGGAAAGTTTCCTAACAATCGCCGTCACTGGAAGCCGACCGGTCGAGAGGCAGGTGGGGACACGCATGGCGGGAACCGCCGGCACGCCGGGCACCCCACGCGTCCTGCGCGCCATGAACGACCGGGCCGCACTCGACCTCCTGCTGGAGCACGGCCCCCTGTCCCGTGCCCGGCTCGGCAGGCTCACCGGCCTGTCGAAGCCGACCGCCTCCCAGCTGCTGGCCCGCCTGGAGGCGGCCGGGCTGGTCCTGGCCGGCGGCACGACGGAGGGGCGCCCCGGCCCCGGCGCCCAGCTCTACGAGGTCAATCCGGCCGCCGCCCACGCCGCCGGACTCGACGTCACCCGGGACCGCATCCTCGCCGCGGTCGCCGACCTCACCGGTCGCACGGTCGGCCGGTACGAGCTGCCCACCCCCGGCCGGCGCGCCGCCCGCCCGGTCGTCCGGCAGGTCACGGACGCCCTGGACGGCGCGGTGAAGGCGGCCGGGCTCGTCCGCGCCGACGTGCACCGCCTCGTCATCGGCACCCCGGGCGCCTTCGACCCGGGCACCGGCATGCTGCGCTACGCCTCGCACCTGCCCGGCTGGCACTCCCCCACCCTCCTGGACGAACTCGCCGCCGCCCTGCCCGTGCCGGTCGAGTACGAGAACGACGTGAACCTCGCCGCGATGGCCGAACAGCGGCTCGGTGCCGCCCGGGGCCACGAGGACTTCGTCCTGCTGTGGAACCAGGAGGGCCTCGGTGCCGCCCTGGTCCTCGGCGGCCGCCTGCACCGCGGCTGGACCGGCGGCGCCGGCGAGGTCGGCTTCCTGCCGGTGCCGGGCGCCCCGCTGGTCCGCAAGGTCGGCCGCACCGGCAGCGGCGGCTTCCAGGAGCTGGCCGGGGCTCAGGCCGTCCCCCGGCTCGCCCGCGAGCTGGGCATCGACCCGGTGCCGCCCGGCCCGTACACCGAGTCGGCGGCCGCGCTGCTCGCCACGGCCGCCGCCCACCCCGGCGACGCACGGCACCAGCGCCTGCTCCAGACCTACGCCACCCGTCTCGCCACCGGTCTCGCCTCGCTCGTCTCCGTCCTCGACCCCGAGCTGGTGGTCCTCAGCGGTACGGCCCTCGCCGCCGGCGGCGAGCCGCTGCGCGCCCTGGTCCAGGCCGAGCTGGAGGAACTGGCCGCGCCCCGGCCGCGCCTGGTCGTCGGTGACGTGACCGACGACCCCGTCCTGCGCGGCGCGCTCGTCAGCGCCCTCGCGACCACCCGCGACGAGGTCTTCGACACCTCGCGCCGACCCCGGCGCTCCGCGTCACCGTCCCTGCCCGGAAAGGATCGATGACTGCATGAAGCTCACCGTGGTCGGCGGCGGCTCGACCTACACGCCCGAACTGATCGACGGGTTCGCCCGGTTGCGGGACACGCTGCCCGTCGAGGAGCTGGTCCTCGTCGATCCGGCCGCGGACCGGCTGGAGCTGGTGGGCGGCCTCGCCCGCCGCATCTTCTCCCGGCAGGGGCACGACGGCCGTGTCGTCACCACCTCCGACCTGGACGCGGCCGTGGACGGCGCCGACGCGGTCCTGCTCCAGCTGCGCGTCGGCGGCCAGGCCGCCCGGCAGCAGGACGAGACCTGGCCCCTGGAGTGCGGCTGCGTCGGCCAGGAGACGACCGGCGCCGGCGGCCTCGCCAAGGCGCTGCGCACCGTGCCGGTGGTGCTGGACATCGCCGAGCGGGTCCGGCGGGCCAACCCGGACGCGTGGATCATCGACTTCACCAACCCGGTCGGCATCGTGACCCGCGCCCTGCTGCGGGCCGGGCACCGGGCGGTCGGCCTGTGCAACGTGGCGATCGGCCTCCAGCGCAAGTTCGCGGCGCTGCTCGGGGTGGCGCCCGCCGACGTCCACCTCGACCACGTCGGCCTCAACCACCTCACCTGGGAGACCGCCGTCCGGCTCGGCGGCCCCGGCGGCGAGGACGTCCTGCCCCGGCTGCTGACGGAGCACGGGGACACCGTCGCCGCCGACCTGCGCCTGCCCCGCCCGCTCCTGGACCGCCTCGGCGTCGTCCCCTCCTACTACCTGCGCTACTACTACGCGCACGACGAGGTCGTGGACGAACTGCGCACCAAGCCGTCCCGGGCCGCCGAGGTGGCCGAGATGGAACGGCGGCTGCTGGAGATGTACGGCGACCCGGCCCTGGACGAGAAGCCCGCCCTGCTGGCCGAGCGGGGCGGGGCCTACTACTCGGAGGCGGCCGTCGACCTGGCCGCCGCCCTGCTCGGCGGCGCCGGCTCCCCGTACCAGGTGGTGAACACCCTCAACCGGGGCACGCTGCCCTTCCTCCCCGACGACGCGGTGATCGAGGTACCGGCGGCGGTGGGCGCCGAGGGCGCGGTCCCGCTGCCGGTGGCGGCCGTGGACCCGCTGTACGCGGGGCTGACGGCGAGCGTGACGGCGTACGAGGACCTGGCCCTGGACGCGGCCCTGCGCGGCGGCCGGGACCGGGTGTTCCGGGCGCTGCTGGCCCACCCCCTCGTGGGTCAGTACGGGCATGCCGAGCGGCTCACCGACCGGCTGATCGCGCACAACCGGGAGCACCTGGCGTGGGTCTGACCGCGAGCGTCCTCGCCGTCGACGCGGGGAACAGCAAGACCGACGTGGCCGTGGTGACGGCGGGCGGGGAGGTCCTCGCCACGGCCCGCGGCGGCCCCTTCCGGCCGCCCGCCGTGGGTGTCGAGCGGGCCGTGGACGCCCTCGGCGAGGCGGTGGCGCGGGTCTTCGCCGCGGCCGGCGTCACCTCCGTCGACCAGGTGTCGGCGTGCCTGGCCAACGCGGACCTGCCCGTGGAGGAGGAGCAGTTGGCCGCCGCGCTGGGCGCGCGCGGGTGGGGCGCGGACGTGGACGTGCGCAACGACACGTTCGCGGTCCTGCGCGCCGGTGTCGACGAGCCGCGCGGCGTCGCGGTCGTGTGCGGGGCCGGCGTCAACTGCGTCGGCATGCGCCCCGACGGCCGCACCGCCCGCTTCCCGGCCGTCGGGCGGCTGTCCGGCGACTGGGGCGGCGGCTGGGGGCTGGCCGAGGAGGCGCTGTGGCACGCGGCGCGGGCGGAGGACGGACGCGGCGGGCCCACGGAGCTGGCCCGGACCCTGCCCGCGCACTTCGGGCTCGGCTCGATGTACGCCCTCATCGAGGCCCTGCACCTGCGGCGCGTCGAACCCGTCCGGCGGCACGAGCTGACCCCCGTGCTGTTCGCCACGGCGGCCGACGGCGACCCGCTCGCGCGGGGCATCGTCGACCGGCAGGCCGACGAGGTGGTGGCCATGGCCGCGGTCGCGCTGACCCGGCTCGACCTGCTGGCCGAGGAGACGCCGGTCGTGCTCGGCGGCAGCGTCCTGGCGGCACGGCACCCGCAACTCGACGGCCGGGTACGGGAGCTGTTGGCGGCCCGCGCCCCGAAGGCCGTCCCGCGGGTGGTGACGACGCGACCCGTCCTGGGCGCGGCCCTGCTGGGCCTGGACCGCGTGGGGGCCGCTCCCGGGGCCCGGGCGCGACTGCGGGCGCACTTCGACGCCTGAGCGGGGCCCGAAGTCCGGACCCGGCCCGCGCCCCGTGGAACCGACCCGCTTCCGGCGGCGTATTCATGGGCAGGGGTGGTGCGTTGCTCCGGGATCGGAGCAAGATCGTGCGAAGGCCGGTGCGAATGTCGTCGCGGGCAGCGATACTTGCGGCGACGGAAGACCACGGGGGAGGTCGGCAGTGACTCGACCGCAGACGGGCGGCGCGGCGCCACCGCCCGGCACCGGCGCGCCCACGCCGCCCGCCGCGCCCCCGCGGCCCCGGCCGCTTCCGGAGCAGCGCTCGGGCGGCAACGCCCCTGCCGTCCCCCCGCCGCCGGTGCCCCGGCGCACCGCCTTCGCCGAGGGCGTGGACCGGCTGCGCGCCGCGGCCGTGACCGAGCCGGGGCGGCTGCGGATCATCGGCGCGCTGCTGGCCGCGCTCGTCGTCGCCTTCGGCGCCGTCACCGCCTGGCAGATGAGCGAGCGGTCCGCCGCCGCCGACGACGTGCTCCACCGCAGCCAGCCGCTGAGTTCGGCCGCGGCCGGCGTCTACCGCTCACTCGCCGAGGCCAACACCGCCGCGTCCAGCGGCTTCCTCGCCGGCGGCCAGGAGACGAAGGCCGCCCGCGAGGAGTACGAGAGCGCGGTCCGGGCCGCCGCGGAGGGGCTCGTGAAGGCCGCCGCGGACTCCGAGGCGGACTCCCCCGCCGAGGCGACCATCACCGAACTCAACCGCCTCCTGCCCGAGTACAAGGGCCTGGTCGAGCGGGCCCGCACCTACAACCGCCAGGGCTTCCCGGTCGGCGGCGCCTACCTGCGCTACGCCAACGAGAAGATGCAGAAGCAGATGCTCCCCGCGGCGGAGGACCTCTACACGAGCGAGAACCGGCGGCTCGGCGCCGACTACGCCGACGCGAAGCCCTACCCCTGGGCCGCGATCGCCCTCGGTGTCCTCGCCCTCGCGGCCCTGGGCTGGGCGCAGCGCCGCCACTACCGGCGCACCCACCGCGTCCTGAACCACGGCCTGGTCGCCGCCACGGCCGCCTCGGCGATCGTCCTGCTCTGGCTGGTCGCCGGCCACAGCGTCGCCCGGTCCAGCCTGAACGACTCCCAGGAGCACGGGGTGCGCTCCCTGAACGCGCTGAACGGGGCCCGCATCGCCTCCCTCAAGGCCCGGGGCAACGAGAACCTCACCCTGGTGGCGCGCGGCGCGGAGACGAGGAAGGTCGGCGACCGGACGTACGACGCCTACGACCTCGACTTCGAGAAGAACATGAAGACCCTCGGCGAGGGCCTGGCCGAGGCGCGGCGGCTCGCCGACGACAAGGCGGGCGAGCAGCCGGTCGACCGGGCGAACGGCAACATGGCCGAGTGGAGGAAGCGGCACGCCTCGGCCCGTGAGCAGGACGAGAACGGCAACTACCAGCAGGCGCTGGACCTCGTGATCGGCGGCAAGGGCGCCACGGCCGAGTGCTTCGACGGCGTGGACGACTCGCTCGACACGGCGCTCGGGCACGAGGAGGCCGAGTTCGTGCGGGCGGCGGGCGACGGTCTGGACGCGATGCGGCCCCTGCCGGTCGCGGCCGGCGTCCTCGCCGCGGTGGGCGTGGCCGGTGCGCTCCTGGGCATCGGCCGCAGGCTGTCGGAGTACCGGTGAAGCGGCGCTCGGGCCCGCGGGCCAGGGGGCGAGGATGCCCGTGAAAGGGGGCGTGAGGATGCGCGCACAACGGCTCCGGACGGGACTGAAGGGCTGGGGCGGGGTGGGGGCGATGGCCTTCGCCTGCACCCTCGCGGTGCTGTTCGCCCTCCTCCTGCCGGTGCTCCGCTCGCACGACACGGGCGGGCAGACCGGTGCGGACGGGCAGACCGGTGCGGGCGGCCACGGCGGCACCCTGGGCGGTCAGGCGCGCGCCGCGCAGGAGTGCGCGGACCCCGAGAAGCAGACCCTGGCACCCTCCGACGCCGACGGCCCCACCATCGACGCGATCCAGAACCGGCGGGGCGAGAAGCGCAAGCTGATCGTCGGCGTCGACCAGAACAGCTACCGCTGGGGCTACCGCGACCCGAACAGCGGCGGTGACGCCGAACTGGAGGGCTTCGACATCGATCTGGCGCACCGCATAGCGCAGGACGTCCTCGGCGACCCGGACGCCGTGCAGTTCAAGGCGATCCCCACCAACCAGCGCGAGCCCGCCATCGAGAACGGCCGGGTCGACATGGTGGTCCGCACCATGACCATCAACTGCGCGCGCCTGGAGAAGGTCGCCTTCTCGGCACCGTACTTCCGCACCGGACAGCAGCTGCTGGCCCCCAAGTCCTCGGCGATCACCGGCTACGACGGCACGCTCGCCGGCAAGAGGATCTGCACGGCGGCCGGTTCCACCGCGCTCAGCACGCTGGAGCAGGACCAGGAGGACGGCAGGCTGGCCGCCGACACCGACCTGGGCACCACCGTCCCCAACCAACTCGACTGCCTGGTCAGGCTCCAGCTCGGCGAGGTCGACGCGGTGGTCACCGACGGCGCGCTCGCCGCCAGCCAGGCCGCGCAGGACCCGACGGTCCAGCTCAAGGGCGACGCCTTCACCACGGAGTACTACGGCGTGGCGATGAAGAAGGACGCCGACGATCTGGTACGCCGGGTCAACCACGTCCTGAGGGAGTGGCGCGCGGACCGGGCCGGGGGCTGGCAGGACTCGTACGAGGCGTGGCTGAAGCCGACGATGGGGGACGACCCGGCGAAGTCGGAGCCACCGGCCCCGGAGTATCTGCGCACGAGCTGACCGCCCGGCGCAGCGCAGGGAAGAGCACGCACAAGTCCGCGACAGCGAGGGGTGATCGATGGGCGACACGGATCCCACCGGGCCGGTGATGGACCGGGACGAGGTGGACCGTGCGCTGGCGCGGCTCGGCGCGGAGCACGAGGCGATCGAGACCTCGCTCCTCGCCCTCCAGGACCACGCGGGCCGCAGACTCCTCGAAGGCGCCTCCCTGACCGGAGTGACCGCCGAGCGCTGGACCGCCGCCGAGGCGTCGATCACGCACCTGTGGAACTGCTTCGACGCGTACACGGGTGCGCTGCGCACCGCCCGGGAGATCCGCTCCCGGCGCCGCTGGTCGAGCCGCGAGGACCTGGCCGAGCTGACCGAGCTGCTGCGCGGCGAGGCCGTCACGATGGCCGGGGGCGCCGCCGCGGGCACGCCCGCGGCCGACGGCGGTCCGGGCCGGCTGAGCGAGCGGTACTCGCTGGCCGCCCTGGTGGACCGGATGAACCAGTTGTACGCCGGCTCCCTGGACATGGTGGTCGCCGCCGACGCGGTGTGGTCGGCGCTGCCCGCGCGGATCGACCTCCTCGCCGCGGAGCTCCGGCGCACCCGCGAACTCGCGCACTCCGTGGGCGTCCGCCCCGGCGAGCACCCGGCCGGCGACGACCTGGAGCGGATCACCCGCACCCTGACGCGGCTGCGCGAGCAGGTGGTCTCCGACCCGCTGGCCTACTGGACGCCGGCCGAGGGCAGTTCGGCGCCCGGGGGCGGCCGCCCGGACACCACGGTCTACGACCGTCAGGCGCGGGCCCTGGAGGACGTGCGCCGCGAGATCGACGCCGTGCTGGCCGTGCGCCAGGACGCCGAGCAGCGGATCGTGCGGCTGCGGGACCTGCTCTCCCGGGCGGACCGCACGCTCGCCGAGGCCCGCACCGCGCGCGGCGAGGTGCTGGCGAAGATCGCCGCGACGGAGGTGCCGGTCGTCAGCGGGCCGCCGACCGTGCTGCAGGAGCAGCTCGCGGCGGCCGCCGAGTACCGCCGGCACGCCCAGTGGCACCGCCTGTCCCCGCTCCTGGAGTCCCTGGAGGAGAAGGCGGAGGACGAACTGCTGCGCGCCCGCGAGTCGCTGACGGCGGTGACCGCTCCGCTCGCGGTCCGCGCGGAGCTGCGCGGCCGGCTCGACGCGTACAAGGCGAAGGTGGCCCGGCTCGGTTTCGCCGAGGACCCCGAGCTGGCGGAGAAGTACGAGAAGGCCCGCCGCATGCTGTGGAGCGCGCCCTGCGACCTGCGCGTCGCCGGGCAGGCCGTGCTGCGCTACCAGCACGCGGCGGCCGAACTGCTCGGCTCCGTCCCGCGCGTGCCCGGTCAGGGCGGGCCGGTGGACCGGACGGGGCCCGGCGCATGAGCGGCCACGGGGAGGGGGCGGCATGAGCGAGGCACAGCGGACGTGTCAGCGTCCCGGCTGCGGCGGGGCCTACGAGGACGTGGGCGGCGGCGAGCTGTACTGCGACACGTGCGGTCTGGCGCCCGTCGTCGCCCCCGACGGCATGGTGGGCTCCCCGCCGACGGGCGTCACCGGGGGCGGCGGACGCGGCTCGCGCGGTTCGGCGGGCAGCGGCAGCGCGCGTTCGAGCGGCCGCAGCGCCCGTACGTCCTCGCAGTCGTCGCGGTCCCGGCGTTCTGTCTCGGGGCGGCTCTCGCGCTCGGTGTCGGGCCGGTCCACGGGCCGTTCGGTGTCGGTGCGCAGTTCGGGTTCGGGTGCCGGTTCCGCCACGCGCGGGCGCCTCGGCGCCGGCCTGGTCGAGGTCCCGTCGATCCCGCGGCCCGACCCGCGCGCGATGGTCCTGGACAAGGCCGAGGTGCCCGAGCGCAAGCGGTTCTGCTCGCGCTCGGACTGCGGGGCGCCGGTCGGACGGGCACGCGGGGAGCGGCCGGGACGCACGGAGGGCTTCTGCACCAAGTGCGGCCACCCGTACTCGTTCGTGCCCAAGCTGAAGGCCGGGGACGTGGTGCACGGCCAGTACGAGGTGGTGGGCTGCCTCGCGCACGGCGGGCTCGGCTGGGTCTACCTCGCCGTCGACCGGGCGGTCTCCGACCGGTGGGTGGTCCTCAAGGGCCTGCTGGACACCGGTGACCAGGACGCGATGGCGGCGGCCATCTCCGAACGGCGGTTCCTCGCGGAGATCGAGCACGCCAACATCGTGCGGATCTACAACTTCGTGGAGCACCTCGACCAGCGGACGGGTTCGCTGGACGGCTACATCGTCATGGAGTACGTCGGCGGCAAGTCGCTGAAGGAGATCGCCAACGGCCGGCGCACCCCGGAGGGGCGGCGCGATCCGCTGCCGGTGGAGCAGGCCTGCGCGTACGGCATCGAGGCGCTGGAGGCCCTCGGCCACCTGCACAGCCGCAACCTGCTCTACTGCGACTTCAAGGTCGACAACGCCATCCAGACCGAGGACCAGCTCAAGCTGATCGACATGGGCGCGGTGCGCCGGATGGACGACGAGGAGTCGGCCATCTACGGCACGGTCGGCTACCAGTCGCCCGAGGTCGCCGACGCCGGCCCCTCGGTGGCGTCCGACCTGTACACCGTCGGCCGCACCCTCGCCGTGCTGACGTTCGACTTCCAGGGCTACACCACGGTCTACTCCGACTCGCTGCCGGACCCGGACACCATCGACGTCTTCCGGCGGTACGAGTCGTTCTACCGGCTGCTGGTGCGGGCCACCGACCCCGACCCGGCCCGTCGGTTCGCCTCCGCCGAGGAGATGGCCGAGCAGCTGACGGGCGTGCTGCGCGAGGTGATCTCGCTCCAGACGGGCCGGGCCCGGCCCGCCGTGTCCACGCTGTTCGGGCCGGAAGTCAGGGTGACGGACACGGAGTTGTTCCCGCGGCTGGACGGAGAGGTGTCACGGCTGGGGGCGCGGACCATCGGCAGGGGGCGGCGCCGCGCCGGTACGGCGGTGCCGCCCCCGGCCGGCGGCCCCGCGCTGCCGGCCGGGACGAGCGCCGCGGTCGGCGCGCCCGGGGGCACGGGCCCGGGCGTCGGGCAGGCCGGCGGGACGGGCATGGCGGTCGGGCACGCGGGCGGGACGGGCACCGGCGTCGGACACACGGGCGGTTCGGGCGCGGGTGTCGGACACACGGGCGGTTCGGGCGCGGGTGTCGGACACACGGGCGGCTCGGGCGCGGGTGTCGGACACACGGGCGGTTCGGGCGCGGGCGGACCGGGCACGGGCGCCGGACACGGCGGCGGGTCGGGCACGGGCCACAGACAGGGCGGCGGGTCGGGCACGGGCTACGGACACGGCGGCGGTGGTCCCGGCGTCGAGGTGTCCGGCCTGGTCAAGCCTGCCGACGCGCCGACCGCCGCCCTCGCGCTGCCGGTGCCCCGGGTCGACGCCGCCGACCCCAACGCGGGGTTCCTGGCGGGCCTCATGGCGTCGGCGCCGGGCGAGCTGCTGACCGCGCTGGCCGCCGCGCCGGCACCGTCGGCCGAGACCCGGCTGCGGCAGATCCGGGCCCGGCTGGAGACCGGCGACGCGCCCGGCGCGATGGCCGACCTGGAGTCGCTGGAGGGCGAACGGCCCGACGACTGGCGGGTGGTGTGGTACCGGGGCCTGGCCGGGCTGGTGACCGGCGACCACGAGGGCGCCGCACTGGCCTTCGACGCGATCTACGACGCCTTCCCGGGCGAGATCGCGCCCAAGCTGGCGCTCGGCCTGTGCGCGGAGGTCCTGGGGCAGCTCGACAACGCCGCCGAGTACTACCACCTGGTGTGGGCCTCCGACCCGAGCCATGTGAGCGCCGCGTTCGGGCTGGCCCGGGTCCAGCTCGCCGGCGGCGACCGGGCCCGTGCCGTACGGACGCTGGAGTCGGTGCCGGAGTCGTCCGTGCACTGCACCGCGGCGCGGGTGGCGGCGGTGCGGGCGCGGCTGCGGCGGCGCGTCGCGCACGCGGGCGACGTGGCGTTCCTGGACGACCTGGTCGCGGCCGCGCGGCAGGTGGAGGCGCTGGACGTGTACGGTCTGGATCCGGCACGGCGCGAGCAGTTGTCGGCCGAGGTCCTCGGTTGCGCGCTGGACTGGGTACTCTCCGGAGGTCAGGGTTCCGTCCCTCCCGCCGCCGGAGGACGGACGCTGCTCGGCAGCGGCCTGGACGAACGCGGTCTGCGTTTCGGCCTGGAGCGTTCGTACCGCACGCTGGCTCGGCTGGCGCGGGGCGGCGAGGAGAGGATCGACCTGGTGGAACGTGCCAATCGTTACCGCCCCCGGACGTGGGTGTAGTTGATGTCGCAGATGCCCCAGCAGGCCGCTGTGTCGAAGTGCCCGAGCTGCGAGGAGCCCCTCGAGTCGGGTGACCGTTTCTGCGGTGCGTGCGGATACGACCTGTCCGCCGTGCCCGCGCGGCCCGACGAGAGCCCGACGATCGCCCTGAACGGCTCGGTGCCCGCGCCGTCCTGGGCGCCGGACGGCGTGGACTGGCCGACGGCCCGGGACTCGGACGGCTCCGGCCGGCCCGCCCCGGTGCACGCGGCGGCCGAGGTGCCGGGGACCGACTCGGGCGGCTCCCCGCTGCCGCCCCCGCCACCGGTGCCGCCGACCGCGCCCGCGACGCGGTTCGATCTCCCCGACCGACCCGACCGACCCGACCGGCCCGACCGGCCGCGGGAGCCCGAGGAGTACCCGTTGCAGGCGCCCGACCCGAGGCCGGCGTCCGAGCCGGTCCCGTCCGGGCCGGCCCCTGCCGGGTCCGTCGCGGCCGGACAGCCCGTGGCCGTGAAGGTCTGCGTGGCCTGCCGCGCGGGCCGGGTCGACGACGACGGCTACTGCGAGAACTGCGGCCACGCCCAGCCCCGCGAACGCGACCACATGGAGCAGGAGTCGGGCCCGGTCGCCGCGGTGAGCGACCGCGGTCTGCGCCACCACCGCAACGAGGACGCGTTCTCCGTCGGCTGCACCGCGCTGCCCGACGGCGCGCCCGCGTCCGTGGCGATCGTCTGCGACGGCGTGTCCTCCGCGACCCGCCCCGACGACGCCTCGCTCGCCGCCTCCCGGGCGGCCGGCGAGTCGCTGCTCACCGCCCTGCCGCGCGGCACGCACCCGCAGCAGGCCATGCACGACGCGATCGTCGCCGCCTCGCACGCCGTCAACGCGCTGGCCGACGAGCCCGCCACGGCCCGCGAGCAGGCCCCGCACCAGAACGCCCCCGCCTGCACCCTGGTCGGCGCCGTGGTGACCGCGGGTCTCCTGGTCGTCGGCTGGGTCGGCGACAGCCGCGTCTACTGGGTGCCGGTCGACCGGAGCACTCCGCCCGCCCGGCTCACCGAGGACGACTCGTGGGCCGCGCAGATGGTCGCCGCCGGCCTGATGAACGAGGCCGAGGCCTACGCCGACGAGCGGGCCCACGCGATCACCGGCTGGCTCGGCGCCGACGCCTACGAACTGGAGCCGCACACCGCGTCCTTCAAGCCGGACCGCCCCGGTGTCGTCGTGGTCTGCACGGACGGCCTGTGGAACTACGCGGAGTCCGCCGAGGAGATGGCCGAGGCCGTCCCCCTCGACGCCGCCGCGCGGCCGCTGCACGGCGCCCGCGTCCTGGTGGGCCACGCCCTGGACGGCGGGGGCCACGACAACGTAACAGTGGCGCTCGTGCCGTTCCCCGCCCCGCCGCAGGGGGCAGGATCGGCCTGAGGCCTTGCGTGGCGCCGTGGCGCCGTCGTGGCCGGGCGCGGCCCCGGTAGGGCCCGGGGACGGCGCGCGGGGTGGCCTCGCGGACCGCAGGGGGCGGTCCGCGCCGGCAGCCAGACACCCACCACCGTGGGGACGTATGAGGGGGATGCGAACCGGCATGGCCAATTTCTCGAAGTCGAACGTGCCGCAGTTCTCGGTGGACGTCTACCAGAACGAGTACCTGCCCGACGGCGGCCGCGAGGTCAACGCCATCGTGACGGTCACCGCGACCGGCGGCGGCACCATCGGGAGCGCGGTCGCCGCGCCCCACCTCTACTCGCCGGGCCAGGGCCCGTCCGCGGCCGTCGCCGTCATGGTCGACTGCTCGGGCTCGATGGACTACCCGCCCACCAAGATGCGCAACGCCCGCGACGCCACGTCCGCGGCGATCGACACCCTGCGCGACGGAGTGCACTTCGCGGTGGTCGGCGGCACGCACGTCGCCAAGGAGGTCTACCCGGGCGGCGGGCGCCTCGCGGTCGCCGACGCCACCACCCGGGAACAGGCCAAGCGTGCCCTGCGCGGCCTGAGCGCGGGCGGCGGAACCGCCATCGGCACGTGGCTGCGGCTGGCCGACCGGCTGCTGTCCACCGCGGACGTCGCCATCCGGCACGGCATCCTGCTCACCGACGGCCGCAACGAGCACGAGTCGCCGGATGATCTCAGGGCCGCGCTGGACGCGTGCGCCGGGCGCTTCACCTGTGACGCCCGGGGCGTGGGCACCGACTGGGAAGTGAAAGAAGTCACAGGAATCGCCTCCGCCCTGCTCGGCACCGCCGACATCGTCGCCGACCCCGCCGGTCTCGCCGCGGACTTCACGCGGGTGATGGAGACGGCCATGGGCAAGGAGGTCGCGGACGTCGCCCTGCGCCTGTGGACCCCGGTCGGCACCACCGTGAGGTTCGTCAAGCAGGTCGCCCCCACGGTCGAGGAACTCACCGGCCGCCGCACCGAGGCGGGGCCGCGCGCGGGGGACTACCCCACCGGTTCCTGGGGCGACGAGTCCCGCGACTACCACGTGTGCGTGGAGGTTCCGGCGGCCGGTCTCGGCCAGGAGATGCTGGCCGCCCGGGTCTCCCTGGTCGTCCCGGAGCCCGCGGGCGAGGCGTCGGACGCGGGGGGCGGCGCCCGCAACCTCGGCGCGCAGGGTCTCGTACGGGCCGTGTGGACCGACGACATGGCCGCCTCCACGTCCATCAACCCGCAGGTGGCCCACTACACCGGGCAGGCCGAACTGGCACAGGTCATCCAACAGGGGCTGGACCTGCGCAAAGCGGGAGACATCGACGGAGCAACGGCCAAACTGGGCCGGGCGGTTCAGCTCGCCGGGGCCTCCGGAAACGCGGATACTGCGAAACTGCTTGCGAAGGTGGTGGACGTGGTCGACGCGGCGGCAGGTACTGTGCGACTGAAAGCGAAGGTCGAGGAGGCCGACGAGATGACTCTCGAGACCCGGTCCACGAAGACCGTCCGCGTGAAGAAGCACTGAACCGACCGAACAACGCAGTCCCGCAGTCCCGCAGCACCGCAGGACAACACAGCGACAAGCTCCGCAAGAGGGGGAAGCTCCGACATGCCGACCTGCCCGAACGGACACCAGTCGGGTCCCGACGACTGGTGCGAGGTCTGCGGTCACCGCATGGCCGGTGCCGTGCCGCCCCCTCCCCCGCCTCCGCCCCCGGGCGGCGGCTACGGCTTCCCGCCGCCCGCCGGTCCGGCCGGCCAGGGCGGCGGCCGCGGGGGCCCCGGGGCCGAGCCGCAGCTGTGCCCGCAGTGCCGCACGCCGCGCGAGGGCGGGGCGCCGTTCTGCGAGGAGTGCCGGTGGAACTTCCTCACCAACACCGCCACCTCGTACACCCCGGCCGCCCCGCGCCCGCCGGCGCCCGGCCCCGGCCCGCGCTTCCCGCAGCCGCCGTCGGGTCCGTCGTACGGCGGTGACGCGTACGACTACCAGGGCTCCCGCCCGTCCCAGATGAACCGCCCCGCCGAGCCGATCCCGCCGGGCCCGCCCTTCGGCGGCGCTCCGTCGGGTCCCGGTGGTCCGGGTGGTCCTGGTGCGCCGGGCGGCCCCAATGGACCCGGTGGTCCCGGCGGCCCCAATGGACCCGGTGGTCCGGGCGGCCCCAATGGACCCGGTGGTCCGGGCGGTCCTGGTGGCCCCGCAGGTCCTGGTGGCCCCGGTGGTCCCGGCGGCCCCTTCAACCCCCATGGTCCCGGTGCTCCTGGTGGCCCCGGTGGACCGGCCGGCCCGGGTGGCCCCGGCGGTCCCAGTGGTCCCGGCGGCTTCGACGGGTCTCGCGGCCCGGGTGGCTTCGGTGGCCCGGGCGGTCCTGGCGGGCCCACGGGTCCCGGTGGGCCCACAGGCCCCGGTGGCCCCGGCTTCCCGAACGGGCCCGGTGGACCTGGCGGGCACGGCGGTCCGAACGGACCCTCCGGGCCGCCGGCGCCGCCCCCCTTCGGTGGCGACCCCTCGCGCCCGGTCCCGCCTCCCGGCCCCGGTGGGCGGGACGGCGCCCCGCAGGCGTACCAGCAGTCCGGCCCGCCGGCCCCGCCCGCGTTCCCGCAGGAGACCAACCGGCCGCAGCAGGGCGGCCCGTCCTTCGGCGGCGGTGACGACGACTGGGTGCTCTCCCCGCCGTCCTCGGGTCCCGGCGGTCCCGGTGGCCCCGGTGGCCCCGGTGGCCTGAACGGTCCGGGTCCGGCCCAGGGCGGCGGCTACGGCTTCCCGCAGCCCGGCGCCACCCAGGCTCCGCCGCCTCCGCCGGGCGGAGGCTACGGGTTCCCCCACCAGCCACAGCAGCCCCAGCAGCCCCAGCGCCCCCAGGGCCCCGCGACCTGGACGGCGACCATCGGCCCGGACCGCGACTACTTCATGGCGATGATGCAGCGGTCCGGCCCCGAGGCCGCGGGTCTCAACCTGCCCGCGTACTCGCCCGAACAGCAGCGCACCCTCGCCGGCAACCAGATCACCATCGGCCGGCGCCGGCACTCCACCGGCGACACCCCGGACATCGATCTCGCGGTGCCGCCGGAGGACCCGGGCGTCTCGCACCAGCACGCGGTGCTGGTGCAGCAGCCGGACGGCAACTGGGCGGTCGTCGACCAGAACTCGACGAACGGCACGACGGTCAACGGCGGCGAGGAGCCGATCCAGCCCTTCGTGCCGGTGCCGCTCCAGGACGGCGACCGGGTGCACGTCGGCGCCTGGACGACGATCACGATCCGCCGGGGCTAACGGCGCGGACCCGGCGCCGCCGGGTCCGTCAGACGAAGGGCCAGGCGTACGGGCCCTGCGGGTCGTCCAGCCAGGCCCAGGCCCGTTCGCCGCGGACGGTGATGCCGTAGCGCTCCCGGCGCGGGGCGTCCTCGCGGTCCCACAGGGCGTACGCCTCCTGCGGGTCGAGGCTGCCCCGGCTCAGCTCCAGCAGGAAGTGGAACAGATCGTTCTCCCGGGCCCGGCGCGGCACTCCGCCGAGGCCGGGCGCCTCGGGCTCGCCCCGCTCCGCGCCGCGCAGCGGAACGAAGTACGCGGGCGTGCGCAGGAAGCGCCCCTCGGCGTGCCCGGCGTCGCGGACCGTGAGGACGACCAGGCCCGTGGCGAGCGGGGCCAGGATGCGCCCGCCGGGACGGCACTGGGCGAGCCAGGCGCGCGGCACCGAGGGCAGCGTGCAGGTGGCGAGGATCCGGTCGTAGGGCGCGCGCTCGGGCACCCCGCGGGCGCCGTCGCCCGTGACGACGGCCGGGTGGTGGCCCACCGCGGCCAGGTGCCGGCGCGCGGACTCGGTGATCTCGGGTTCCAGGTCGACGGTGGTGACCAGGTCGTCGTCGCCGAGCCGGTGGGCGAGCAGGGCGGCGTTGTAGCCGGTGCCGGCGCCGATCTCCAGCACCCGGTCGCCGTCGCGCACGCCCAGTTCCACCAGCATCAGGGCCATCAGCGAGGGCTGGCTGCTGGAGGAGAGCAGTTCGCCGTCGCGCAGCCGGGTCGCCAGCGGTGCGTCGGCGTACGCTCCGAGCACCCAGCGCTCGCGGGCGCCCGGGTCGGGGTCCTCGCCCCACCGGCGTTCGTGACCGCCCCGGACGCCGACGTAGTAGTACGGCACGAAGAGGTGGCGCGGGACCGTCGCGAAGGCCTCCCGCCACACCGGGTCGGCCGTCCAGGCGCCGCTCAGCTCGATCTCCCGCACCAGCTCCGCCCGCGCGGAGGCGGCGAGGCCGTCCAGGTCCGGGTGCTCGCCCATGCCTCCACAGTAAGGCGGGCGGGGAGCGGGCGAGGAGTGGTCCTAAGCCCGGAGTCCTATGTCCACCCGTCTGAGACCATGGACGACGTGAATGAGATTCGGCGCGGCACGCTTCAGGAGCAGACCTTCTACGAGCAGGTCGGCGGGGAGGAGACCTTCCGCCGGCTCGTCCACCGTTTCTACCAGGGGGTGGCGGAGGACCCGATCCTGCGGCCCATGTACCCGGAGGAGGACCTGGGCCCGGCCGAGGAGCGTTTCGCGCTCTTCCTGATGCAGTACTGGGGCGGCCCGACGACGTACAGCGACAACCGCGGCCATCCGCGGCTGCGGATGCGCCACGCCCCCTTCGCCGTCGACCGGGCGGCGCACGACGCCTGGCTGAAGCACATGCGGGTCGCCGTGGACGAGCTGGGGCTCTCGGAGGAGCACGAGCAGACGCTGTGGAAGTACCTGACGTACGCGGCGGCCTCGATGGTCAACACCGCTGACTGACCCCTCGCCCCGGCGCCGACGCCGACGCCGGAAGCCTCTCGTCCGGCGTCGGCGGTGCCGGACGGACCACGTCGCCGGACGCGCGCGACCGGCCCCACGAGGGCCCGGTCGCACACACACCCGGGACCGCGGTCGGCCGGGGGGCGGGGGTCAGCGCACGCTGATGCCCAGGGCCCCGGCCCCGGCCCGGCGCAGGGCGACGGAGCCGTAGGGCGTGCGCAGACGCAGCCACGTGCCCGAGGAGAGGAGTTTCGGCGCGTCCTCGCCGGAGGGGGCGCCGGGAGGGCCGAGGAAGCCCAGGGACTGGGCCGCGTGCACGGCCCGTACCGGCAGCCCGGTGTCCCCGACCGTCCGGGACCATATCTCCCGGCCGATCCGGTCCAGCTCGGCCCGGGTACGGCCCTCGGGCGCCAGCTCGCCCGTACGGGAGCGGAACTCCGCCACCGCCGCGGCGACCAGCGCGCGCAGGGCGTCCGGGGCGGGCAGGCCCGGCTCGGGGCGCCAGCCGCCGCGCGGGGGCAGCAGCCCGGCCCACGGCGGCCCGGTCACCGCACCGGGCACACCCGCGGTGGCCGCCTTCTCGTCCACCGCTTCCAGCAGCTCACCGGCGGAGACGGTCACGTCCAGCGTGACGTCGAGTCCGTCCTCGTACGGCTTGGCCAGCCGTACCGCGCGGACGGCCAGCACCTCGAAGGAGGGCGGCCGGCCGAAGACGGCGAGGGCGGTGCCGGCCGCCTGGAGGCGCACCGCCGCCGCACGGTCGTAGCGGAGCAGGCGGGAGAGGAAGGCCGCGAGATCCGCGGCCTCCCCCTCGTCGGCCAGGTGGAGCACCGTCATGCGGCGACGGCCTCCTCCTTGTCGTCCGTGTACTCGCTGAGGAACTCCCGTTCCTCAGCGGTGATCCGGCGTGGCATCTGCGTCTCGAAGTCGAACGGCACGATCACCGTCGAGGCGCGGACGTAGACCACGTCGTCGTCCTTGACCTCGTAGGTCAGGGTGAAGGACGCGGCCCTTATCTCCGTGACCCACAGCTCGATGTCGACCGGGCGGTGCCGGTGCACGAGCTGCCGTTTGTAGTCGATCTCGTGGCGCGCCACCACCGACCCCTGCTTGAACTCCTTGTCCGGGCGGAACAGGAAGTCGATACGGGCCTCCTCCAGGTAGCGGAGGAAGACCACGTTGTTGACGTGGCCGTACGCGTCCATGTCCGCCCAGCGCAGCGGGCAGCGGTAGATGTGGCGCAAGAGATCAGCCCCGGGTCAGCTTCTTGTAGGTGGCGCGGTGCGGACGCGCGGCGTCGGCACCGAGCCGCTCGATCTTGTTCTTCTCGTACGACTCGAAGTTGCCCTCGAACCAGAACCACTTGGACTCGCCCTCGTAGGCGAGGATGTGGGTGGCGACGCGGTCCAGGAACCACCGGTCGTGGGAGACGACCACGGCGCACCCGGGGAACTCCAGCAGCGCGTTCTCCAGGCTGGAGAGGGTCTCGACGTCGAGGTCGTTGGTCGGCTCGTCGAGGAGGAGCAGGTTGCCGCCCTGCTTGAGGGTGAGCGCGAGGTTCAGGCGGTTGCGCTCACCACCGGAGAGGACCCCGGCCGGCTTCTGCTGGTCCGGCCCCTTGAACCCGAACGCGGACACGTAGGCGCGGCTCGGCATCTCGACCTGACCGACGTTGATGTAGTCGAGCTCGTCGCTCACGACGGCCCAGAGCGTCTTCTTCGGGTCGATGTTCTCGCGGCTCTGGTCGACGTAGGAGATCTTGACGGTGTCGCCGACCTTGATGGAGCCGGAGTCCGGCTCCTCGAAGCCCTGGATCATCTTGAAGAGGGTGGTCTTGCCGGCGCCGTTGGGGCCGATGACGCCCACGATGCCGTTGCGCGGCAGCGTGAAGGAGAGGTCGTCGATCAGGACCTTGTCGCCGAAGGCCTTGGTGAGGTTGTTGATCTCGACGACGACGCTGCCCAGCCGCGGGCCCGGCGGGATCTGGATCTCCTCGAAGTCCAGCTTCCGCATCTTGTCGGCCTCGGCGGCCATCTCCTCGTAGCGGGCGAGGCGCGCCTTGGACTTGGCCTGCCGGCCCTTGGCGTTGGAGCGGACCCACTCCAGCTCGTCCTTGAGGCGCTTCTGCCGCTTGGCGTCCTTCGCGCCCTCGACCTTGAGGCGGGTGGCCTTGGTCTCCAGGTACTTGGAGTAGTTGCCCTCGTAGCCGTGCAGCCGGCCGCGGTCGACCTCGCAGATCCACCCGGCGACGTTGTCCAGGAAGTACCGGTCGTGGGTCACGGCCACGACGGTGCCCTCGTACTTGGCGAGGTGCTGCTCCAGCCAGTTCACCGACTCGGCGTCGAGGTGGTTGGTGGGCTCGTCGAGCAGCAGCAGGTCGGGCGCCTCCAGCAGCAGCTTGCAGAGCGCGACCCGGCGCTTCTCACCACCGGAGAGGTTCACCACGGGCCAGTCGCCGGGCGGGCAGCCCAGCGCGTCCATGGCCTGCTCCAGCTGGGCGTCGAGGTCCCAGGCGTTGGCGTGGTCCAGCTCCTCCTGGAGCTTGCCCATCTCCTCCAGCAGCGCGTCCGAGTAGTCGGTCGCCATCTGCTCGGCGATCTCGTTGAACCGGTCGAGCTTGCCCTTGACCTCGGCGACACCCTCCTGGACGTTCTCCAGGACGGTCTTCTCCTCGTTGAGCGGGGGCTCCTGCAGCAGGATGCCGACCGTGTAGCCCGGCGACAGGAACGCGTCACCGTTCGACGGCTGCTCCAGCCCCGCCATGATCTTCAGCACCGTGGACTTACCGGCACCGTTCGGCCCGACGACACCGATCTTCGCGCCGGGCAGGAAGTTCAGGGTGACGTCGTCGAGGATCACCTTGTCGCCGTGCGCTTTGCGCGCCTTGCGCATGGTGTAAATGAACTCAGCCAAGAGAAACCGTCCGGCAGCTTGAATCAGGCAGTGGGCAGATACACCCCATCTTGCCGCACCGCCACCCCTGTGAGGAAACGCGTTCCGAGCGGGGGCGCTGACCTGGGGATTCCCGGGGGCGGGCGGGACGTCGTCTTTCGTGGGCGGTCGGCGTCGGGGCGGAGGGTGTTCCCCGCCGGCCGCTTCGGGGCGGTGCTCCTCGGGAGTGGCGCGGTTGAGTACCCGTACTCATGCTCGGCGAGCGGTACGACGGCATGCTGGCCCGCGGGCGCCGAGGGGAGCGATATGCGAAGGCGGGGTGGCCATGGGCAGGAGGCAGGTGGATCAGCCGTCGACCGGTCGGCAGGTGGGGGCGGGGGTGGCGCTGGTCGTCATCGACCTCGTTGTCATCGGCTGGACTGTGTACAGCTATGGGATGGCCGGGTGGGCCGACGGTTATGAGAGTGACGGGGCCGGGCCGTCGAGTGCGTCCCGGGTGGCGTCCGAGGCGGCGTTGCTCCTCGGAGGCGGGGCGGTCGTGACGGGCGGTGGTCTTCTCGCGCTGGGGTGGCGTGTTCCCGGTGTCGTGCAGTTGGTCGTTCTGGGGGGAGCGGCGCTGCTGTTCTCCGTCGGCGGGTGATGCGAGCCGCGGCCGGGCGGCCCGGAGGGACGGTGGCGTTCGGGGCTCCGCGCGTCCGCGGGAGCCCTGGCGGCTTCGTACTACCGGGAGGCGTTCTTTCGGTTGATCACGATCAGGGTCGTGCCGCCGGCGATGAGCAGGACCAGGGCCAGGCCGCCGATCAGGGGGGTCAGTTCGGAGCTGCCGGTCTCGGCGAGGTTGGGGTTCGGGGTGGGGGTGGGGGTGGTCACCGTCGTGGGGGCCGGCTGGCCGAGGGTGTGGGTGGTGTCCGCCAGTGCGGCGCTCTGGGTGCGGCAGTCGAGGACGCCGGTGAAACGCTGCTCGAAGCCGGCCGGGCCGCGGATGGTGAAGTCGTACGCCCTGTCCTCCGGAAGCGGGACGGCCACCGTACGGGACTCGCCGGGTGCGATGGTGTGCTCGCTGTCCAGCAGCTCGAAGGTGAAGGGCTCGTCACCCTCGTTGACCGCGGTGATGTCCAGGGTGCCCTCGGCGCAGTTCTTCCTGGCGGAGAGGGCGGGTATCGCGCCCTGGTCGGCCCAGGTGGCGCTCGCCGTCGCGGCGACCGTCGACTCGCTGGAGCCGGCCAGGATCTGGGTCTGGCTGCGGCTCTCCGAGGCGAAGGCGCGGCCGACCGGCACGGTCGTGGAGGCCTGGACCGTCAGTTCGGCGGTGCCGGCCGCCGCGTCCTTCGGCACGTCGAAGAAGATCTGGGTGCCGTCGGTGACGGACGTGACGGGCTCGCCCTTCTTGTCGACGATCCGCACCCCGCCCGCCGTGGCGTCCACCGGGGGCGTGACCGTCGCGCCGCCCGCGTTGGTGCGCACCGTCACCGGGCCGGTCCGCTCCCCGGGCCGGCCGGAGACCGCGGGCGGGTCCAGGGTGAGCGACGCCTTGGGCTCCGTGAGAAGGCGGGCCTTCTTCTCCAGGTAGTCGGCGAGCCGCTCGGCCTGGGGGTCGACGGCCTCGACGTCCGCCCGGTCCGAGTGGCGCCAGATGGCCACCTGCGTACCGGCCGCCGCGTCCTGCTCGGTGAGCCCGCCGCGGACGCCGGCCTTCTTCGCCAGCGCGGCGAGGTCGTTGACCTGGGGGTAGGAGTTCTGCAGGATCCAGCGGATGCGGCCGGCGTCCTTGTTGGTGCCCAGCGACGTGCCGATCCAGGGCGTCTCGTGGTACTTGGCGTCCTTCTGCGTCGGGTTCTGGATGTCGACGCAGTACGTCTGCAGCATGCCGCCGCCCTCGACGGACATCTCGAAGAGGCCGGCCGACACCTCCTGGTCGCCGGTGTCCCCGTGGATGACCGCGGCGCCGTACGTCTTGAGGCCGCCTATGGTGGCCGTCGCCCCGCCCTGCCCCTGTCCCGCATCCTGGGCGGCGGCCGGGGCGGCGCCGGTCATCACTCCGGCGGCGGCGAGCGCGGACACCAGCGCCGCGGCGGCGAGACGCGCCGCCCCTCGTCCGGGCAGAGACAGCGCGGTGAGCGAAGAAAACACCAAATTCCCCTTCGAGCAGGACCCGTTGGCGTGGGGGGCACGGTCCCACCAGCAGAATCAGCAGCCCCAGAGGGCTCGTTCGGCATCCTAAGGACCTAACGCACCATGCCTGCCGGGGATGTTCGCCCGCACGATGATCCGACTCGGAATCGTTATCCCCGACAGGGCTGTGAGCAGGGCTTATCGACAAATCCACCCGGCTTTGCCTGGGCGTGTTCGTCGATAAGCCGCACTTCGGTCACTTCCGGCGGAAGGCCGCCATCAGGCCACCGCGACGGGCTCCGGCCGCTGTTCGGGGGGCGGTGCGGCCGACTCCGCTGCCGGTGTCTCCCAGTTGGGCTCCGGCTGTGGTGGGGAGCCCGCCGTCTCCGCCCGGCCGGAGCGCCGGAACGCGGCCGTGCCGCGCGCGAGGTCGTGGCCGATCGCCACCGCGTCGATGTCCGCCGAGGTCCAGTTCTGCCCCTCACGCACGTCCGTGCGCACCTTCAGCCGACCCTGGACGACGACGGGGTCGCCCACCGTCAGCGACGCCGAGGCGTTGGTGGCGAGTTGCCGGTTGGCCCACACCGTGAAGAAGTTGGTGTGGCCGTCCGTCCACGCGCTCTTCTCGCGGTCCCAGTACCGCGCGGTGACCGCCAGCCGGAACCGCGCGGAAGCGCCGTTCGCCAGGTCCCGGAAGACCGGTTGTGTCGCCACGTTGCCCACGGCGCAGATCATCGTCTCGTTCATCGCGAGTCCTCCCTTGCGCACGGGCACCTCCCGTGCGGTTGCGTCCGGCGCGGCGGCGTCACATCCCCGTACACCGCCGCACCCGGGCCGACCGCGTCCGTCGCGATGGCCATGGGGCCAGACTGCATCCGCTCGGGCCGGCCCCGCCGAGGCCTGTGGACCGCCTCCGGACCTGTGGAGAACTCCGTCACTCTCCCGGGTGAGGCGCCCCGGCCTCACCCGCATGAGCCGTCCCGGCCTCACCCGCACGAGCCACCATCGCCTCACCCGCATGAGCCACCATCGCCTCACCCGCATGAGCCGCCACCGCACTCTCCCGGGAGCACCTCTCCCGGCCGCCCCTCCCGGCCGCCCCTCCCAGCGGGCCCTGCCACCGAGGCGATCCGCTACCTGGCCACAGCCCCCACCCCGGTGACCCGCCCGTACTGCTCACGCACTTCCCGGTACCGCAGCAGTTCCGCCGCCAGCGGATCCAGTACCCGGGCCCGGCCGCACCCCGCGGCGGCCTCCCGCAGCAGGCGTTCCGCCTCGTGGCCGTAGCGCCGTGCGGGTCCGCGGGCCGCGATGCGGCAGCTCCACTCGATGAGGGGGCCGCCGATGATGCCGGCCAGCATCAGGAGCACCGGCACGCCGAGGTTCGGCGACACGAAGCCGATGATCTGGGCCAGCAGCCACACTCCGCCCACGACCTGGAGCAACGTCATGGAGGCCTGGGCCAGCACGGCCACCGGCCACCAGCCCGGCCGCGGTGGACGCCCCGGCGGCGTCCCGGTGCGCACCACCAGTTCGTCGAGGGCCTCGGGCAGCCCCTGGGCGCCGCGGACGGCGGCCTCGCGCATCGCCTGCGCCCACGGCGCCGGCAGCCCGGCCGACGCCCGGTCGGACACCGTGCGCACCGCCTGCTCGACGCGCTGACGGGCCGTGGCCTCCTCGTCCGCCTGGGTACGCGACGGGAGCCGGCCCGTGGTGGGCTCGCGCCGGTCGTCGTACCAGCGCCACAGCCGCAGCCAGGGCGTGCCGCACGCGCGGTTGGCGTTGCGCAGCCAGGCGCGCTCGGCCGCCTCCCCCGCTGCCGTGGCGCCCACGGCGTCCGCGAGCCGGTCGGCGAACTCCTCCCGGGCCTCCTCGCTGAGGCCGGTCCGCCGGCCGGTGACGTACACGGGGCGCAGGTGCCAGGCGGCGGCGTCCACATCGGCGGAGATGCGGCGCGCCGGGGCCTGCCGGTCGGCGACGAACTGTCCGAGCACCTCGCGAAGTTCGCCGATGCCGTCCCCGGTGAGCGCGGACAGGGCGAGCACGGTGGCCCCGGGCTCGCCGTGCTCGCCGAGCGCGATGCCGTCCTCGTCGAGCAGCCGCCGCAGGTCGTCGAGGACCTGTTCGGCGGCCTCCCCGGGCAGCCGGTCGACCTGGTTGAGGACGACGAACGTGACCTCGGCGTGGCCCGCCATCGGCCGCAGATAGCGCTCGTGGAGCATGGCGTCGGCGTACTTCTCCGGGTCGACGACCCAGATGACCGCGTCGACGAGCTTCAGGATGCGGTCCACCTGTTCGCGGTGCTGCACGGCCGCCGAGTCGTGGTCGGGCAGGTCGATCAGGACCAGCCCGCGCAGCGGCGACTCGGCGTCCGGATGCTGCAGCGGGCGGCGGCGGAGCCGGCCGGGGATGCCGAGCCGGTCCAGGAGGCTGGCGGCACCGTCGCTCCAACTGCACGCGATCGGCGCCGCAGTGGTCGGCCGGCGCACTCCCGTCTCCGAGATCGGCACCCCGGCGAGGGTGTTGAACAACTGCGACTTACCACTGCCGGTCGCGCCCGCGATGGCGACGACGGTGTGCTGCCCGGAGAGCCTGCGCCGCGCGGCGGCCTCGTCCAGGACCCGGCCGGCCTCCGCCAACGTCCCACTGTCCAGCCGGGTACGGGAGAGACCCACCAGCTCGCGCAGGGCGTCGAGCCGCGACCTGAGCTGCCCGTCGTAGGCCAGTGGCATCAGGGCGGCGGCGGAACCGGAAGGCCTGCTCGGCATGACGGTGTACTGCTCCGGCGTGCTGTTCTCGTCCACCCGCCGCGCGATCAGACCGTCACCCCAGGCGCCGTCGCCGCCCCCGCCCCCGGCACCGGCACCGGACGGGCCGCCGGCCGCACGCTCCGCACCGCCCGCACGTTCCACAGCCCCCGCACGCTCGCTGCCCGCCGCCCCCGCCCCGCGGTCACGGGCCTCCGCACGGCCGCGTTCCTCCCTGCGGGGCTGATCAGCCGCTCGGCGCCGGTCGGCCACGTCTCCTCCGCGTTCCGGGCGTTCCCCGCCCCTGCCCTTCCGGGCGTCCCCGCCCCACCCGGGCTTCTCCTCCCGGTCACGCGCCCGGTCCAGCTCACGCTCCCGGTCCGTACGACGGGACTCCCCGGCGTCCTTCACGCGCGCGAGGAGGCCGCGTGTGCGGTCGCCCTCGCGTTCGAGCGAGCGGGGACTTCGCCCGGCGTCCCCGGAGGTGTCCGCCCGCGGGCCGTCCTCGGCGGACCGTTCCGGGTCCCGGCCGCGACCGGCCGGGGCGGCGTCCGCCCGGTCCTCGCGGCCCGTTCGGCCTGCCTGACCGGACCGGTCTGCCTCCTCCGCGCGGCCCGGCCGACCCGCCCGGCGGCCCGGGCGGTCCACCTCGCCCGGTCGGTCCGTACGGTCTGCTCGGTCCATCTCACCCGTCCGACCCGTCTCGCCCGTTCGATCCGTCTTGCCCGTTCGGTCCCTCTCGCCCGGCCGGCCCGCCTCCTCCGGCCGGCCCGCCTCCTCCGGCCGGCCGGCCTCCTGCGGCGTGTCATGGGTGTGCTCGGTGGGGTCCTGGTCAGTGACGGCGGTCACCGGTCACCTCTCCTTCTGCAGTACGGACAGCGCGGCGATGAGTTCGGCCTGGGGCTCGGGATGGACCTCCAGCCCGTCGAGCGGCGCCAGCCGGCGTTCGCGCTCGACGTGCACGACCCGGTCCACGCAGTCGTCGAGCAGGCGTCCGCCCCGGTCCCGCAGCCGCAGCGCGCCGTGGGCGCCGATGCGTTCGGCGAGCCCTTCCCCCGCGCTGCGCGCCCGGCGCCCGCCGAGCAGCACCGTGGCGACCAGAGCGGTGACCGCACCGGGGTCCGGCGCCAGGTTCCGGTCCAGTCGGCGCACCTCCTCCTCGGCGTACTCCTCCAGCTCCCGACGCCACCGCCGTACCGCCATCCCGATACGGTGCTCGGCGCCCTCCGGCGCGGGGTCGCGGCCCGTGAGTTCCGGGGCGGTGGCCGCGGGCTCGCCCCGCCATGCCTCGTCGACGCGTTCGTCGGCGGCGGTGACGGCGCACAGCAGCAGGGCGCTCAGACTCTCCACCAGCGAGTCGAGAAGCTCCTCCGGCGAGCAGTCCAGGGGGAAGGCACGCCACCGCTTGAGCGCGTCCCCGGCGAGTACGGCGCCCGCCTGCAACCGCCCCCGTACGCGCGCGTGCTCGCCGTCGTAGGCGCCGTCGACGGCCGCGGTGAGGCGCAGCGCGGCGGAGTACTGCGCGGCGGCCGCGCCGGCCAGTTCGGGCATCCGGGACTTGAGCGAGTCCAGGATGCCGTGCGCGGTACGGGCCATGGCGTGGTGCCGGGCGTCGAGGTCCTGCGCCCGGTGGACGAGCCAGGCCCGCAGCGGGGCGACCGCGCTGGCCGGCAGCAGCCCCCCGCCCCAGGCCGACTCGGGCAGCTCGGGGACGGTGAAACGGGGGACCTCGCCGAGCCCGGCCTTGGCCAGCAGTGCCCCGTACTGCCGTGACACCTCGGACACCACCTGGTGGGGCACCCGGTCGAGCACGGTGACCAGGGTGGCGTCGTACTCCTTGGCGGTGCGCAGCAGGTGCCAGGGCACGGCGTCGGCGTACCGGGCGGCCGTGGTGACCATCACCCAGATGTCGGCCGCGCAGATCAGCTCGGCCGCGAGGACGCGGTTGTCGGCGACGAGGGAGTCGATGTCCGGCGCGTCGAGGAGGGCGATGCCGGGCGGCAGGCTGTCGGCGGTCTCCACCCGCAGTACGCGCGCGGGGCTCTCCCCCGGCAGCAGCAGGTCGTCGTCCTGCTCCCGGTGGGGCACCCACACGCGCGTGAGGTCGGGCAGCACCCGCATGCCGCTGAACCAGTGGTGGTCCTCCGGATGGCACACGAGCACCGGCGTGCGGGTGGTCGGCCGCAGCACGCCCGCCTCGCTGACCCGCCGGCCCACCAGGGAGTTCACCAGGGTGGACTTACCGGCGCCGGTGGAGCCGCCCACGACGGCCAGCAGGGGCGCTTCGGGGTCCTTCAACCGGGGCACCAGGTAGTCGTCGAGCTGGGCGAGGAGTTCGTCGCGGTTGGCACGCGCGCGTGGCGCCCCCGCCAGGGGCAGCGGGAAGCGTGCGGCCGCGACACGGTCGCGCAGGGCGGAGAGTGCGTCGAGCAGCTGAGGCCGTACGTCCAAGGTCACCACATGTGAAGAATGCCCAATTTTAGGGGAATTCTGAAGCATATGCGCATGATGAGCATGTCCGCGCGCCGATCGGACACTCCGGACGGAAGGGATTACCGGGGCGCAAGGACAGTCCAGGCATAACGAGTGCACAACACCCGATGCGCGAGACGCCAAAAGCGATGCACGATTCGTACCTGCCTGCGATTATCAGGACCGCTTCACCGAACCTCCACATCGAGCCACGGAGGCGAAGCAGCAGGGACACGGAGCCGGGAGCCCTATCCTTGTCCCCGGCAACGTCGCGGAACAGCCCACACCCGGGCACCGAGAACGAGGCCACCACACCAGGCCCCCGTAGCTCAGTGGATAGAGCAGGCGCCTTCTAAGCGCTTGGCCGCAGGTTCGAGTCCTGCCGGGGGCGCCACTGCCCGTTGGGCGGGAGGGACGGGACGACGTGCGACTGCGCTGCGCGGTGCTCGACGACTTCCAGCGCGTGGCGACCGAGATCGCCGACTGGTCCCCCGTCGCGGACGCCGTGGACGTCGTGTCCTTCGACACCCACCACGCCGACGAGGAGACCCTCGCCGCCGCCCTCGCCGACATCGACATCGTGGTCACCCTGCGGGAACGCGTGCCGTTTCCCGGGTCGCTGATCGCCCGCCTGCCCCGGCTGAAACTGATCGTCGCCTCCGGCATGCGCAACAGCGTCATCGACTACGCCGCCGCCGAGGCGCACGGCGTCACCGTGTGCGGTACGGCCTCCTCCTCGACGCCGCCCGTCGAACTGACCTGGGCCCTGCTGCTGGGCCTGGCCCGCGGTCTCGTCCAGGAGAGCAACGCGCTGCGCGAGGGCGGCCCCTGGCAGCAGACGGTGGGGGCCGACCTGCACGGCCGCCGGCTCGGTCTGCTGGGCCTCGGGAAGATCGGCAGCCGGGTGGCGCGCGTCGGGCTCGCCTTCGGCATGCGGGTGAGCGGATGGAGCCAGAACCTCACCCGGGAGCGCGCCGACGAGGTCGGGGTCGAACTCGCCCCCTCCAAGGAGGAGCTGCTGCGTACCGCCGACTTCGTCTCCGTCCACCTGGCGCTCGGTGACCGTACCCGCGGCCTGCTCGGCGCCGCCGAGCTGGCCCTGCTCAAGCCGACCGCCTACCTGGTCAACACCTCGCGCGCGGCGATCGTCGACCAGGACGCCCTGCTCGCCGCGCTGCGCGAGGGCCGCATCGCGGGCGCGGGCGTCGACGTCTTCGACACCGAGCCGCTGCCCGCCGGACACCCGATGCGCACGGCCCCGCGCCTGCTCGCGACCCCGCACCTCGGATACGTCTCGCAGGCGAACTACGCCACGTACTACGGCCAGGCGGTCGAGGCGATCCAGGCCTACCTCGCGGGTTCGCCCGTACGGCGGCTGCCCGCGTCCGGCACGCCGGACGTTCAGGCGGTGCCCGCCCGGTCGGACGACGCCGGACGCCAGTAGGTCCCGCCGCTGCGGCGCAGGTGGCCCAGGTCCACCAGGTGGCGCCGGAGCGTCACATGGTCGACGTCGCCCTCGTCGCACCAGGCGCGCAGCTTCTCGTCGACCGTGCGCTCCGGATACTCCGCGCCGGGCACGAAGGTCTGCTCGGCGATGTGCCGCAGCACCACCTTCTTGCGCGTCCAGCGCGCGGGCAGGCGTACCAGCCGTCCGTCCTTCACGAAGGTCCGCACGATCATGCCGGCCCGGTCGCCCTCCACCCCCGGGTCGCCGGTGGCCGGTTCCGTGCCCCGGGCCTCCCGGGCCTCCCGGGCCAGTTCCCTGAAGCGGTCGTGGGCGACGACGAGTTCACCGTCGCCCCCGGACGTCACCACCCCCTGCTCGCGCAGGCGGCGCAGCGCGGCGGAGGCGTCCTTCACGGACAGGCCGGCCGCGGCCGCCACCTGTGCGGCACTGCCCGCGCCCAGCGCCACGGCCGCGAAGGCGCGCACCCGCCCCTCCTCGGCGAACAGGCCGGGCAGCGCGGACAGAGCGGCCCGGCCGGACGGCACGGACTCCGCGAACGGCGGGGACGGCAGGGACGGCAGGGACGGCGGGGACGGCGGGGACGGCACAGGCGCCTCGGACGTGAGGGGACGGGCGAGTCGGTCGGGTCGTTCGGGACGGTCGTTCACCATGCCGGGAGGCTAGTGGACGGCCCCGCGCCGCGTGGAGCGGTTTTCCCGCCCCTCGGCACCCGCGCGCCACCCCACCCGAGCCCCCTGTTCAAAAAGGGTGATCCTCACATTCCCCCCGTGACCCCTCTCCGACCTGGTGCGTTGAACCCGAAGTGCGGTGGCATGTCCCGCTGCCGTGCTCCCCGAGTCATAAAGGAGAACGTGATGTCTCGCATCGCGAAGGCCGCAGGCGTCGTACTCGGCGCCGGTGCCGTCGTGCTCAGCGGCACCGGCCTGGCCATGGCGGACGCGGGCGCCGAGGGCGCGGCCATTGGTTCGCCCGGTGTCCTGTCCGGCAACGTCGTCCAGGTCCCGGTGAACGTGCCGGTCAACGTCTGCGGCAACACGATCAACGTGATCGGCCTGCTGAACCCCGCCTTCGGCAACGCCTGCGAAAACGGCGACGACGAGAAGAGCGACAAGCACGGCGACGACGGCAAGAACAGCGGCTACGGCAGCTGACCCTGCGGTCACCGAGGAGCCCCGGCCGTCCGGCCGGGGCTCCTCCCGTTCCCTCACCCCCGTTCCCCCACCCCTGTCCCCCCATTACCTTCTTGGTGGCCCCGCGACGGGGTCGCCCGGCCTTCGGAGTTGGCATGACTGTCTCCCCCTGTCGAGTTGATGGCTTGGGGGTGGTGTCACCAGCTCCGGAGGCATCGACAGACCGCTGATTAGGGGCATGACCACCGGCTTCTTCGCAGGTCGGGAGGCTCTTCGTAATGT